>JBIIYQ010000026.1:0-30786 GCA_044346745.1 Usitatibacteraceae bacterium
GAGCAATACCCAATGTATTGGAATTGTCGCCCCGGCGCAGGCCGGGGCCCAAATTCGTAGCGCAGCGCCGGCAGCAAACTTGGGCCCGGGCCTGCACCGGGGCGACAGCGATAGAAGAGCGCGATGAAGCTCTCCGGCATCCGCGTCGTCGATCTCTCCTTGTTCCTGCCCGGCCCGCACTTGACAATGTTAATGGCCGATCACGGTGCCGAGGTGATCAAACTCGAGCCGCCAGGTGAGGGTGAGCCGGTGCGGCATGTTGGTGCATCCCAAGCAGGGCACACGGTGTGGTTTCGCAACACGCATCGTGGCAAAAAGAGTATCAGTCTTGATCTCAAAGACCCGGTACAAAAGGAAGCGCTCCTAAAGCTCATCGACACGGCGGATGTGGTGGTGGAAGGGTTTCGTCCCGGCACAGTGGACCGCCTCGGCATTGACTATGCGACGGTATCGAAACGCAATCCACGTATCGTCTATTGCAGTATTTCCGCATTCGGTCAGACCGGCCCGAAACGTTTGAAGCCTGCGCATGATTTAGCCATCCAAGCCGACAGTGGTGTGGTGAGTCTAAATCTTGGCCGCGACGGCAAACCAACACATCCGAACATGCCTGTGGCCGATATGGCCGGCTCGTTGATGGCGCTGTCGGGAATTCTGATGGCGCTGCTGCGTCGAGAGAAGACCGGGCAGGGTGATTACCTCGATATTTCGATGCAGGACTCGCTGCTCAGTTGGACGCCGAATGTCATGGGCATTCCCTTTGCTGAAAACAGAGCGCCGGAGGTACAACAGCAGCGTAGCTTTGGCGGCGGCAGTTTTTACAATCTCTACGAGACCTCAGACCACAAGTGGCTGGCACTCGGCGGTAGTGAACACAAATTTGTGAAGAATCTGCTCACCGCACTTGGGCGGCCGGATTTGATCGCCGCCGGTTCGACACCGCCTGGCCCATCACATGAGCCGGTGAAGGCCTTTCTTCGCGAAACGTTTGCGACCAAGACTCTCGCTGAATGGACGGCTTTCCTTGATGGTGTCGATGTGTGCTGGTCACCGGTGCGGGATCTTTATGCGGCAACGCAAGAGCCGCATCTGGTTGAGCGAGGCACTATTCATACCGACACTCATGGCGCAAAACATTTGAACAACCCGATCAAGTTCAGCCATGAACCCGCGCAGCCGGATTGGCGTTTGCCGGAAGTGGGTGAGCACAACAAAGACTACACGGGTGAGAAGTAGTGTTGGCGATGGTTTTTGATAAAGGAATTTCCATGAAAAAAGTTTTGTTTGCTGCGCTTGTGTTGTTGGTTGCAAGTACGAGCGTTGGCCACGCCCAGCCCGTTCCCGAAAACGAAAAAATTCCGGTGGACATTCGCCGCACGACATTGGTGGTGCGTGATATCGAGAAATCGCTGCCTCTCTATCGGGATGCCCTTGGACTCAAGGTTGTGTATGACCAACTGATCGGTGGCGGCAAGGATAAAGACGGCAAGGTCACACCGCCAACGATCCGCCTGGTGTTGTTGCGCGCGAACGATCAGTTCGTCGGCGCGATCGGACTGATGCAACGTCTCAATCAGCCGATGTTGCCGCCACTGACTGAATTCAAACGGCCAAATGCCGGCGGCATGATCATGGTGATCAATGCAAAAGATCTCGACACCCGCTGGGAAAAAATCAAAGCTACGCCAAACATCAAAATCGATACCGAGCCATATCGGATTGAGTATCCGGGCCCAAACAACACGGTGATCCCCGTATTGTTCAGTAGCGTGTATGACAACGACGGCAACTTTATCGAGATCAACAAGTTGCTAGGCACGGCCGCCGGGACTGCGCCTGCGGAAAAGAAGTAGCGTTACGTTTGCTTTGGCGGCCACGTGAGCGGGTCGCCCGCTGCAAGTTGTTTGTAGGCATCGCTGATCGGACGCTCGATGAGGTTTATCGCCACACCATCGGGGTCGCGTAACACCAGTTCCCGCCGACCATTCAGAATCTGCAGTGGTGTGCCGATTCTGCCGCCGAGCGCTGCCGATGTGGCGACCGCTCGGTCGAGGTCATCGACGTAAAACACCATCACCGCCTCGCCGAGGGCAAGCCCGCCTTCGCGTGGTGTGATGGCCGGGGTGTCGGCAGGCATTTCAAATAAGCCCAGCATTCCGTAGTCGACGCCGGGTGCCTTGAGGACCGCCGCGCGGATGTTTGCCGACGGCGGTACGCCGATGATTGCTGCCGCCGTCGAGCCCTGCATGTCACCTGCAAAGTACTCTTGTGTGAGGCCGATGACCGCGGCGTAGAAGGCACGGCTGCGCTCGAGGTTTCGCACCATCAGCGCGGCGCGAACCAAAGGCGAAGCCGATTGCGGTACTGGCGAGGGCTGTTTTTGGGATTCAACGGGCATCGGAGCTGCTCCTGTCTTCAGCGAATGGACGCATTGCAGATTCTCGCAGGATTCTTGAATCCTAGCTTGTCGGAGAAGTGGCTCACATCAGCGTCCGTCCCTGCAATAATGCATGACGGCGGCGCGAGTGGAAATCTTGCCCATTCAGCTTGCTACTAAATATTGAAAGGAATACTGCGATGATCCGTTACGTCACTGCCGCGAGCCTCGGCTCATTACTTATTGTGTTTACGTCGGCGCTGCCGTTTGACGCTGTCTCCGCGCCCGTGGCGGGTGCCAGCGCCGCTAAGGCCGGGGCGGACAAGCCTGTTAAGCGCTATACCATCGAGCAGTTTATGGCGACTACGAGTTACGCCGGTGCTTCGTTCAGTGCAGATGAGAAGAGCATTCTATTCAGCAGCAACGAGACCGGAATCTTCAACGCCTACAAGATCTCTACTGCGGGTGGCAAGGCGGAAGCCAAAACCAAGTCTGCAACAGACTCGACGTATGCAGTGAGTTTTTTCCCCGGCGACGATCGCATTCTCTTCACGCGGGATAACGGCGGTGACGAAAACAATCATCTATTTGTACGCGAACTTGACGGTACCGAGAAAGACCTGACGCCAGGGGCAAAACTCAAAGCCAACTTTGCGGGCTGGAGCATCAACGATACGGGGTTTTATGTCACCACCAACGAACGTGATCCGCGCTTCTTCGACCTGTATCGTTATGACGCCAAGACCTACGCCCGTACGCTGATGTACAAAAACGAGCAGGCTTACCAAATCGCGGCGATTAGTCGTGATGAAAAGTGGATCGCGTTGGGCAAGACCAATACAACATCCGATAGTGATATTTATCTCTACGATGTGGCGAAGGCAGAAGCCAAACTCATCACCGCGCACAAGGGTGTTGCGTCGTTTTCAGCGTCGACATTTGATCCTGCTTCGAAAAAGCTCTTCTTCACTACCAATGCAGACGGTGAATTTACCCAGCTCAAAACCTATGACCTCGCCACCGGCGCAGTCAAAGACCATACCAAAGCCGACTGGGATATTACCGGCACCTATTTTTCCAAAGACGGTCGATATCGTGTGACGACCATCAACCAAGATGGAAGCACGGTGATTCGTGTTACCGAAGGCGCGGATGACAAACCAGTTGCGCTGCCTAAATTACCTGGCGGCGAGATCCGTGGTGTGACATTCTCCAAGAGTGGTGCACGCATGGCGTTTTATCTCAACGGTGATCGTTCACCCAGCAATTTGTTTGTGCATGAATTCAAAACACGTTCGACCAAACAACTCACACAGAGCCTTGCCAAAGACATCAATCCAGCCGATCTGGTTGAGGCGCAGGTAGTGCGCTTTAAGTCCTTTGACGGCATGGTGATCCCGAGCATCTACTACAAGCCGCATGGTGCGAGTGCCACCAACAAGGTACCGGCGATTGTGTATGTACACGGCGGCCCCGGTGGACAGACCCGGCGCGGTTACAGTGCGCAGATTCAGTATCTGGTGAACAACGGCTACGCCGTCCTCGGTATCAATAACCGTGGCAGCTCGGGTTACGGCAAGTCTTTCTTTGCCGCCGACGACAAAAAACACGGCCGTGAGCCGCTGTGGGATTGCACAGAAGCAAAGACGTATTTGGCAAGCTTGGGCTATATCGACGCCGACAAAATCGGCATCATGGGCGGCAGCTACGGCGGTTACATGACCGTCGCCGCATTGGCGTTTCGCCCCGAGGTGTTCAAAGTTGGTGTGAACATCTTTGGTGTGACGAACTGGATTCGTACCTTAGAGAGCATCCCGCCGTATTGGGAAGCGAGCCGCAAGGCGCTCTACCAAGAAATTGGCGACCCGGTGGCAGATCGTGACTTCTTGATCGCCACGTCACCACTCTTCCACGCCAAAGAAATTCGTAAGCCCATGATGGTCATCCAAGGTGCCAACGACCCGCGCGTGATCAAAGCGGAGAGTGACGACATCGTGGCTGCGGTACAGAAGAACGGTGTGCCAGTTGAATACGTCGTGTTCGCGGATGAAGGCCACGGCTTCTCGAAGAAGAAAAACTCAATGGAAGCGAACCAAAAAATATTGGCGTTCCTTGATAAGTATTTGAAATAGGGAGCGTGCGATGGATTTCGTGGCCCTCGATTCTTTGGGGAACTTCTAAAAACCTCAAAATTGCCGTCATTCCAGCTCATTTACGTAACCGCGCTGGAATCCAGTCCACAGCAAGATCAATGAGTTACGAAGGTCTGGGTCCCAGCGCAGTTAGCAAACTAAGCTGGGACGACGAAGTTTTTATTGATCCGGCAACTAAATATGGAAAACCATTTCAGCCACCCCCGTTCCCGCGTAGGCGGGAACCCAATTTTTTTAACGCGGCAGATGCCGATAATAGGCTCCCGCCCAGCGCAACTCCCGTGGTTGTTCGCGGGAGCGGGGTTTTCTTAACTGTTCATGTTTAGTAGCCGAATCAATAGAAGAGCCCAGTTGCCAAACTCGCCTATCGGCGCACAGGTTGGGACATTTATGTCTGAAGATGCCCGCCAATATTGGTGTTTGGATTTTTTTAGATGATCCAGTTCGGCTCAATGAGTATCACCCTGTTGGTCGGCGCGTTGTATGGCGTGCTGTTTGCCGTGCTGCTTTACTGGACCACGCGTAACCAACTCGCAAATCGTTTTCTCGCGATGTTGCTCATCGTGATTGCGATGCAGTTGCTGCCGTACATCATCGGCTACGCTGGTTTCTACGACAAGTTCCCGTGGTTGTCCTACTTGCCCTACGAAACCTCGCTGGCGTTTGGTCCACTGCTGTTTTTTTATGTCCGCAGCCTCTCGGCGATGCCAGTTCCCAAGAACTGGTGGCTGCATTTCCTCCCGGTGGCGACGCAGGTTGCGTACTACTGCATCGTCTTTCCGTTCCCGCTTGAATTCAAAAACGCGTGGGATACGAATGTGCATGTCCCGTTTGTGTTGCCAGTCGAGCAAGCCGCGACATTTATTTCGATCTGCAGCTATTGGTGGTTATCGTTCAAACACTACCGCGCCTATCAAGCGTGGCTCATCAACAACGTCAGTGATCGCGAAGACCACCACATCGAGTGGGTGCGAAATTTCCTGATTGCACTCGGGCTGACCATAGTGTTTTGGGTAGGGTTGGTCGGTTTTGAACGGCTGGTGGCGAAGCTAAATTATTTTCAGCAGTTTCCGTTTTATGTTTGGTTGGCCGTCTTGTCCTATTACCTCGGCACAGAGGGATATCGCAACGCGGGTCATCGTTATCCGGTTTGGTTGGGTGGTGCTGCAAGTCCTGCCAAATTAAGCGCACGGCCCGCCGCCGCTGCAAAGCCCGCACCGACTCGCGACACCTTACGCGACCCGATCGATTGGCAAGAACGCGGCAACCGATGGCGCGAGAAGTTGGTGGAAGAGCAGTGGTGGCGGGACGCCGACCTCACACTCGCCAGCCTTGCGCGCGAACTCGGCACCAATACCAGCGATCTCTCGCGTGGCATCAACGAAGGGCTCGGCATGAACTTTAACGAGCTCATCAACCGGTTGCGGGTAGACGCGGTGAAAGCTGCGCTGAAGGAGCTGCCCGAGGGCAACTTGCTCGACATCGCCTTCGACGCGGGCTTTTCATCAAAGGCGAGTTTTAACCGCTCCTTCAAGCTCTACACGGGCGAGACACCTACCGCGTGGCGTGCTGCGGCTAAATGAATTCGAGCTGCTTGACGCCGTTAGTGACAGCCTCGGTCGAGAGCCGTTGGTCCATCGTTGCAAGCTTGCCATCGTTGGCGCGCGCTAGTGCCAACAGGTAGCTGTCAGTAACATGCGCATGGTTTGAGAGGCGGTCCGCGTGGATATGCTTGGCGTCGGCAGGGCTAATTTTGTCGGCCCAAAACGTGTGTCCTGCAAGTGCGCGCATCGCAACCAGCGCAGGCATAACGCTACTCGGTGGTCCTGGAGAGTTTGGATATTTGGGATGCCCGAGTATGCGCAGCAATCCGTTTTCGGTAATCGGGCAGGTGGCAAAACTTTTCTGACCCGTTCTTCCAAACCAACGATGCGCTAGGCCGTGCTGAAGATGGGCAGTATCCAGTAGTGCGATCAAAAAATTCACGTCGAGTAGATACGTTGTCACGGCATCTCGCCGCGCAGCTGATTCACGTGTGCCATCGTGACGGGCTTGCTGGTTTGGCGTTTGGGTAGCAGGAGTAGCCCGTTGCGCCTTGCTTGTGTTTTGGTTGCCGGCCGGGTGAGTCCTTGTCGCGCGAGGTCTGACAACGCTTGGCCGACCGTTTTTTGCTGCTGCTCGGCTAAGTGCTTCGCGGCGGCGAGCACGTCGTCATCGATGGCGAGGGTGGTTCGCATAACGCGTCCTGATAAAGGTATGTGACAAAATGCACCATACATCACGCATCAAATATCGACAAGCGGCTGCTGAGGTTGTAGAAAACCGAGCACGGCCGCCTTAATCCACCTTTAATTCACCGTGCTGGAGCTCGGCTGCAGACGTCCGCCCAGTTTGATTCCCAGCCACGCCATTGGCAGGTACGCCACCAACACATCTAGTGCAAGGAACCATTTTGGCGCGGGGATCATGAAGCTCGCCGCGATGCCGCCGCAAAGAAAGACGACACCGATCGCAGAGGCGATGCGAACTTTGTAACTCGCCGCGATCAAGTAAGCGGCAATCGCACCGGCGAAGGTGCCAACAGCGTGCGCCAAGAATGGCATGACGAAATGGCGCGGCTCAAACAGGTGTATGCCTTTGGCGAGGCTTTCGGCGTTGGTGACGTCAACACCTGACGGTGGCGGGATCAGGCTAGGGCCGACGGCGACGATGGCCATGTTCACAATACTGCCGATGACAAAACCGGCGATTACCGCAAGCGTGTTACGTAGCCCGTTGGGCATGGGAGATCACCTCACATGTTGTAGATTGGAGATTGTACGCCGCTGGGTTTGATGCGAGTGGCGCGGCTCTCGCAAACGCGCATTGGGGTTTCGACTGAGGCGCGTCGCGCAAAAAAGCGCTGACGACTCTAGTCCAATGCAATACGAAACCTTAAGCTAGGTTTGCTCCCGTATTGCGGTGCTTTTGTAAAGTGTTCGAAAAGCACCCCACCGTTGGCCGTGATCACCTTTTGTGATGCGGTGTTTTCAAGGTCTGTTGTAATCTCGACATAGGGTAGACCGATCAATTTTGCTTCTGGCAGTATCTGCGCGAGCGCGAGTGTCGCGTACCCGTGTTTTTGTTTCCATGGCACCACCGCATAACCAATGTGGCCGAGGCAATGCGGTGGCAATTCAGCTGTGCCGTCCTGCCAACGCAGGCCAATGCTCCCGCAGAATTCGCCATCCCAAAGCCAACGACGAAAGCCCGGCAATCGCTTTACCGTCGATCCGTCTGGTAGGGTGATCGGTGAGCCTTTTGCTTCGCGATCCTCCATGCCGGCAAGAAAACCAGCGGCGTCGGTTTGTATCTCCGTTAGCTCTTCTTGCGCGGCTTCAGGACGTAAGTTATCCGGGGACCAACCGCGTTCCAGCGCGGCGACGTAACTGTCGAGATGAATGTTGGTAGGGCGTACGAGTTGCATAAAATTGAACGTCCAGAATGTCTGTCAGTACTAAGTGTTGCGCCATGCTGACTGTTGGATCACGAGTCGGTAACCATCGTGGTCTTCAAAGGTGCGTCCGTTCTGCGACCAATAGGGATTAAACGACGGCACTTCCTTGAACCCAGCCGCGAGCAAACACTTGCAGCGATGTTGCCATGCTTCCACCGCAGGGAGATAGAAGACCAATAAATCTTCTGCGGTAGGGGTTGGTGCGACCGGATGTAGGTGCGAGAACGTGAACTCAAAGTGGACGTTTTCCCCTTTGATACCAAGCATCGTGCCGTCGAATCCCTCGTGTTCCTCAAAGCTACCGAGTACCTCAAGGCCGAGACCCTGCGTATACATGGCCACACTCTCAGCGAGGTTGGTGACGGGACGGGCGATTCTTAGTTGTGAGGTCATGGGTGGAAGTTTAGGGGATCGCAGGGACGGCTGGGCAACCGGTGGGGGCGCACCCTTGGGTTGAGATGTGACAGAAACCAGTTCGCCCGAGGCTCGCGTTAGGCTGCGGCATCAGCCCGTGAGAGTGAAAGAGACATATGCACTTTGCCTTTCAGACCCGACTCCGTACGAATGGCCTGGGGCTGGGTTCCCCAGTCATTGAAGCCAGCCGATCGATAGAGGCAAAGCGCTGGAATGTTTCCTTCTGTGAGTGTCAGGTTTAGGGACAGGATTTCTGGTCTGGCAGAAGCAGCCGCGATGGCGGTGTGCAGAAGTGCGAGACCGATACTCTGGCCACGTTCATGTGGCTGCACGTACATACCCAAGACGAGCGCGGAGTGACGTGTCTTGGGCTTGGCTGAGTACTCCAGAGCGACCGTGCCCACTAGGCTGTCGGCTTTCCAAGCGCCGAACGATGTTGTCAAGCCGTCTGTACTACCGATGCGCTTGACCCACCATGATTCAGGCTCGGCTTCGCGTTCAGCAGCAGTGGTGGTGAAGGCATCTGGTGCTTGTTCGTAGGCCTCCAGCATAAGCGCCCGGTAGGCAACGACATCGGCGGCGGTGAGGGTGGAAACACGCATTGGTTCTGTAGCTAACGAATGAATTCAACGGGCTGGCGCGGCTTGCCGCGACAGGTCGGCTGGAGGGATGGTTGAGGCATTGCATATCTCACGAATTGCCCCACGCAGGGGTAGTAGACCGAGAACTGTTCTCCGCCAGCCGACGGTTTGCCAGCCATTAGTACCTAGCGCTTGAAGCTCCGCCTTGAAGCAATGCTTGCCTAGGTAGTGTTCGAGCACGCGATATTCGCCAGACAAGAAGCCGGTGACGGCGGCAACGTATTCATTTACACGTGATGCCTTCGAACAGGGAAACCACGCTAGCCAGAAATGACCCACTGAGAAGTGGAGCTCATCGTTGTTTTGAAGAGCGAGCCATACTTCGTGATTTAGCCCGGGTTGCACCGGTAAGCGGATGCTTAGCTCTACCGGAGCTTCAGGTTCCTCAATCATTCGGAGCGACGGGAAGCACCCAGCAATTACAGCAATTGCTTCACGCGCGACGGCCAGCTCGGACGCAGGCGTCACGATGCCCAACTCAATTCATGGCGACAATCTGGGTCTTCACTACATTGCGGGCTGACGCGTAACATTGCGGGCATCATTGACGAGAATCGTTTGCAATCAACCGGTTGTTGAGGGTTGTTGGAGCGAAGTGTCTTCATAACAGAATCGAGGTTTACGTCAGTTTCGATACGCCACAATACCGCAGAAATCGGCATGTGTCGAGACGCACTTCAGGTTTCAACGCCCAGCCAGCCACGCAGTGCGGCATCCACAGCGGCAAGCTCGCTTTGACTCGCCGACCCGATCACGTCTTTGATGCGATCCCGCCGCGCTGATTGGATTTTATCGACCATCACTTGCGAAGTTACGCTTAGGCCATTGCGTTTGAGTGGCTTTATGGGGATCCGAAACAACGGCGCGTCGACAAGTGTGCTGGTGACAAGGCAGATCGTTACGCTGTGGTGGGTGCCGTTGTACAAATCCGACTGCACCACGAGCGCGGGCCGGGGTTTGCGGTAGTCGCCGACGCTCACGACCAACACAAAATCACCACGAGACATTTCGGGCGCTGGTTTGTTCTGTTGCCGCGCACCACCTTTTCCTGCAGTCATCGGCTATTTCGTCCAGCCACGTGTATCGCTCTCAAAATCTTCGTCGTCAGCCGCACTGACGAGCAAGGATTGGCGTTTTGCTTCGTCCTCATTGGTTAGAAGATAGCGACAAATCGCCTCTCGAGCATGGTAGCTCTTCGGTTTACCCGAGCGTTCGGCCAGCGCTTCGAGTCGCGCTTCCAGTTGACGTTCCAGTCGAATGCCCAGCATGATCCCACCGCTTGTTGAACAAATGTTCAACAACGTTAGCGCCTATTTCTCCGCGACGCATGCGCGGAAGACGATCAACCGCTATCTCCAGCTCAACAGACAACTTCCGAGTGGCGTTGATTTCGGGCATGTATTTTGATGACCTTAAAGCGTAAGTTCTGTTGATTGACAACCAACCATCATTAGGAACGCGATGAAATCTTTAGCCAAAACAGTCTTCCAACTTGTTGCTGCGTTGATTGTGTTGAGTACGCAAACGCTGCCGGCATTCGCGCAGGCGTGGCCGAACAAACCGTTGAAACTTGTTGCGGTGTTCCCACCCGGCGGCTCGGTGGATCAGGTCGCACGCATAATGTCGGTGCCGTTGCAAAAGGTGCTGGGCCAGCCGGTAATTGTCGACAACAAAGGTGGCGCGTCCGGTTCAATCGGCACCGCGGCGGTGGCGAAGTCAGACCCCGATGGTTACACCTTCGCGGTGGTGTTTGATACCCACGGCGTCAACCCGAGCCTGATCTCGAATCTTTCTTATGACACTAAGAAAGATCTTGCGCCGGTCATGCTGATCTCGCGCTCGGCGATGATGGTAGCGGCACATCCGAGCAGCGGATTTAAGTCGTTCACAGAAGTGGTTGCGGCGGCGAAAAAGGAACCGGGCAAGTTTGGTTTTGCGAGTATCGGTTCAGGAAGTCTTGCTCACTTGGCACTGACGCAGTTACAAAATCAAGGTAGCTTCCAACTCACACACGTACCGTACAAGGGCGGCGGACCGGCATTACAGGATGCGGTTGCGGGACATGTTCCGCTCATCGCGGGAACAGTGTTCTTGATTAGCCCACAAGTCGACGGTAAGAATCTCGTCCCACTCGCCGTGACCTCAGCAAAACGGATCACTAAGTACCCGGACGTTAAGACCATTGCTGAACAAGGTTTTCCCTGCTACGAATCAGTGGCGTGGTGGGGCGTGTTTGCGCCAGCCAAAACGCCGCCAGAGATTGTGAAGGCGATGAACGACGCGCTTGCGAGCGTGTTGGCAGATCCAGCAGTCCGAGAGAAATTGACATTGCAGGGTATGGAGATCATCGCATCGAAGCCCGATGAGTTGGCGAAATTTGTTGATGTCGAAATTGACCGCTGGGCGAAAGTGATTCGCGATAACAAGATCAAGGCCGGTGAATGACAACAACGACTCAGCCGGCGTTTGACGGAGCCGAGCGGCTACCGCTGCCGCCGCGCGAGACATGGACAGCTGCCCAGGCCGAAGCGGCGAGGGAGCTCGTCGCCGGGCCGCGGGGTGGGGTGATCGGGCCGTTCAAGCCGCTGATGTATAGCCCGGACTTGATGGCGCGT
The DNA here is from genome assembly GCA_044346745.1 of Usitatibacteraceae bacterium. Classification (GTDB taxonomy): domain Bacteria; phylum Pseudomonadota; class Gammaproteobacteria; order Burkholderiales; family Usitatibacteraceae; genus UKL13-2. Next base: position 11,697 of record JBIIYQ010000026.1, read on the forward strand.
GTACAAAAGACAGGCGAATACCTGCGCTACAACACTGGGCTGGACAAAAGATTAACGGAGCTTGCCATACTCGTCGTAGCGCACCACTGGGGGCAACCGGTCGAGTGGAATATTCATTACCCGATCGCACTGCAGGCAGGCGTCAAACAAGCCGACGCTGATGCGATTGCAGCCGGATCGACGCCACAGACGTTGGACGACGAGCAACGCACGGTTTACGAGTTCTGCCGACAGGTTCTCAAACAAAGCGCGGTTGACGACAAATGTTATGCCGCCGTACTTGCCGCGTTCGGCGAGAAGGGCGTTGTTGATCTAACGAACCTGTGCGGTTACTACTCGATGTTGGCGATGGTGATGAATGTGGCACGCACACCCGATTAGGGTGTGTTTCCAATGAGACCAGATTAGGGTGTGCGCGGTCAATTCGCGACGACGGTACGCGGCCCGACGCGACCTACCTCGGTATACATCTCACATTGCAAGCCATCCGGGCTGAAGAGGATGCCAAACGCATAAGGCGTCGGTTTATCAAAGTAGTTAAAGAGGGTTGGTTTCAACAGGAATTTATAGCCAAGTTTGGCGGCATTCTCGTAGGCGGGCATCGCGTCAGCATACAAGAAACCAATGTGATCGATGTTGCTGCGGAACTGTTTGGGGTCGCGCGTGATCACTTTGTCGCGTTCCAGCCCAAGAGGAGCCGGTTCAGAGAGGACGAACAGATGTTTGCCGATTTCCATCAAGGTCGCTTGCTCGTTGCGGCTTTTGACAACGCCCCGAAACACGTCCGAGTAAAACTTGACGTTGTCTGCAACGCTGCCCACCAGCAACTGGATATGGTCAATCGCGTAGGCGCTGTTTAGCTTGGCATCAGGACGCTCGACGAGAACAATCAAGTTGTAGTCCGGCGTATGGACCGCCGCGGCTTTTGTGTTTGGCTGGCCGGGAAGTTTGAAACTACGCGATGCCACGCTGACACCATTGGCCTCAAGTGTTGCCAGCGACTTGGTGAGATTGTTGGTAGTAAACGCAATCCAATGCACGCCATACATCGCGGGTAGTGTTGCGGCCGGCGGCACGGTCTCCTTCTCCCAACGTTTCGGGTCGCCAACACGAACCCCTTCGAACGGCCCTTTCGGCGAAAGGTTGATGGTCGATTGGGTGGGCGAGATGGCGAGAAAATCAATGAACCGAAGCGGATTGGTCGGCTGCTCTCGCATCGGTTTAGCGCCAAAGTTCGTGATGAAAAACGCCTTCATCTTGTCGTGGGCCACACTGTAGTAATGCAGGTCATCCAGCATGATCGGCGCGAGTATGTCCTCGGCCGCAACGTTGCGCGGCGCGGTGCTTTGCGCAATCGCGGCAGAACATATGGACAGTAGGATGACCACAAGACTGCGACGTAGCGACTTCATCAACATGGTGCGCTCTCCAAACAAAAAATCGCACCTCATCGGGTGCGATCGAGGGTTCGACGATTATGCCGGTAGTGGGTCGCCGGCAAATGTCGGGCCGGTGATGCCCCGCCACTCATGCGAGACAAGTTGTTCATCGATTAACGTACGCGACACAATTCGGCCATCACGATACCAGTGCCAAACGCGGTGCCGCGCCTTGCCGTCGTCCGAGATCTGAATCATCTCGTACAGATACAAATTGTCGTCGCCCTTACGTTTCCAATAGAGCATGACGGTGCGATTTAAGTCATCGAGTGGCACTTCGGCGGCCCAACCTTTGATGAGCTCATTGTCAAACCACATACGGCCGTCGTGAACCTGTGCGGGAAAATCGCGAACTTCGGTTTTGCCATCGGTCCAGCTGTAGTGGTTGGTCTGGTGATACGGGTACGGTCCGGATTCAGGAAAGCGGCACACCAGGCGTGACTTATGTTCATCGATCATCTTGCCGTTGGGGTCGTAGTGGCGATACCAGCCATCCCAAACACCTTCATGTTTTGAAAGCAGCGGCAGCATTTCTTTAGCGGTGGTCAAGTTTGTGTCTCCTCAAGTTGCTTAGGTTCTTCCAAGTTCATCGGCTTTGGCATCAAGATCGTAGTTGTTATCTGGCGAGGCGTTGAGCGCCTCAATTTCCTGTTGCACGATACGCAGCACACGCGCGATGTACATACGCGACCACTCGGCGCGCTCCGTTGCTGAGGCTTGGTCCGGCTCATATGTATCGATCTCGGCGCGAGTGAGTCCGCCGTGTTTTTCCAATAAACGTTCCAAGGTATCAAGGCGCTCACGCAATACTGCAACTTCTTGTGCGACCGCCATGGTGATAGCTAGGACGCGTTCGACCGCAGGGTCGTCAAAAAAGTAAGGGCGTTTACCGCGTGGTTTTGCGCCGGTTAGCGGAATGTAATCGAATGCGTCGCCGCTCATCTATGGACTCCGAATACGTGCCAACTGGCTTTGCGGCCATAGTCTTCAACATCGTCTTTTTGTTTACCAAAGATGGCCTCATCGACGACCGCTTGTGCGCCTGAGACAAACATTTTGTCGCGTTGAAAGCCGGCGGTTTCCATCATCGCTTCCAAGTCCATCTCGTGCATACGGGTCCAGAATGGTTCGTTGTTGTACAACGCATCCCAGTCACGCATGAATTGTTCAAATGGCGGCAGCCCTTCAAATTGCGGTTGCTCCAAATGAAGACACAGCCCGCCGGGACGTAACAGGCGGTGAGTTTCGTTGATGATGCGTTTGATCGCCGTGTTCGAGGTCTCGTGCAAAAACATGGTGGTGAAGACCAGATCAAAGCTCCCATCCGGTTCCGGTACCTGCTCAGCGTTTGCCTGAATGAAGGTGACGTTGTTGACGTTGAGTGACTTTGCTCTGGCGTGTGCAAAGCGCAACAGCGGCGCCGCAACGTCGATGGCGATCACTTCTGCGTCGGGAAATGCCTGCGCGACCGGCAGCAAGCTGTGTCCCATGCCGCAGCCCAAATCGAGAATGCGCTTTGGCTTTAAGTCGGGCGCGTTCTTCTTCAGCCATCCTGCCAATGCGTGGCCCGCACCGTCGTTGAGGCGTCCAAGCCCGCCAGCGGTGGTGGCAAAAATGCCGACATCGTAGTTGGCGGCGGCCGAAACATCGTCGGGCGCGAGTTCTTCCACATAGCCACCCGGCATGCAGTGGAAATCTACCTTGGCGATGTATGGCGGCACCATGAACGTTGGGTCTAGCTTTAGTTTCGGCGAGTCGGCGTTGAGTGCCGCTGCACGTTGATTGAGACCGGTAATCTGCCGCAGCACCACCTCGCGACCGTTCTGTTGACGCAGCTCCATCGACGATCGGCGCAACGCACTCCATGTTTGGAAGTGGCTGTTCTTGAGCATCGCGCGACGTACTTCGTGGCGATCTTTCGGCGCGCGCCCGTGCTCCTTCTCAAACTCCGGCTTGACCTTGAGCTCGTAGGCGCGGGCGTTGGCGGGGACGACGTTGGTCGCCAAGTGCGTATTCAGCTGCGCCAAAAAATTAAATCGTGCACGATCATCGTGGTTGGTGACGGGGGACACACCGTGTTTGCCAACCAAGGAATAAGGTGGGGGGGAGGGCCAGCTACTCATATTGATTCTCCTGCGGGACATTACGTGATGTGAATGAGGCCAACGCGTACACGATATGCCAACTGGTAAACATCAGGTTGCGTTACATCAAGACTTGGATTGTTTCAGGGACATTGAATACACAAAATCTGACCCCGGATGCAAGTTCACCGCCGCAACAATTAACTTGCCGGACGTGTCGAAGTAACGCCTAGCGATACGCAGGCAGACGCTCGATTTGGGCACACCAAGTTCGATTGCGTTTTGTACGGGTAGCGGTGCGGCGTCGATATCTTGTTCGACCATGCCAATATGACCAATCTCTAATTCGTCGATCAGCGCGTAAACTGCACCGCTGACTTCCATCAGGCGTTTTGACAGCGGGTCTTTGCTGCCGATGCGATAAATGTCGGAAACACAAAAAGGGGCTTCGCCTTTTTGCGCGCTACGTAGGCCGTGTAGATGAATGCATTCCGTGCCCGCGTCGCACCCGAGCAGTTCGGCAAGATCGTCATCGGCGGCGATGACCTCGGTGTGTTTGATGGTTAGCCGTGTGTTCGCGCCGTACTGCAACAGATCCTGCACAGAGCTAATGCTGTGGTTAAAGCGTTGGCGTGAATTGGCGATCACCAACGTGCCCGAGCCCTGCTTGCGCTCGATCATACGATCATGGATCAGAACACGTAAGGCTTCGCGCACGGTGTGACGCGAAATTTCGTAAGCAACACAAAGTTGTAGTTCAGTGGGGAGCAGCGTACCGACTCGGTGGCGGCCTTTTTCAATGTCGCGGCGGAGTTGATCGGCGACGGTTTGGTAACGCGGCTTTGACATCGACTTTGTTCTAATGGTAAAGGTGGATACAATCGCTTGCGCGGCAAATCAGTCCCTCGACGATTGCGGCAGATTGCCTCCGCGAACAGGGCAGAATATGTCCGGACAACTTTATTATGCGCTTATAATCAAGATATGTCCGGACAAATTTATCTGAACAGCGCGACAAAAGCCAGTTCCATCGATCCCGCTGGCACCGGAGTTCGAGCGAGCGTTCTGGAGCATCTTGCAACACGCCTAGCGGCATCTGTTGATGATGCCACTCGCAGCCGTGCGACGCGACATGTGCTCGATTGGTTAGCCTCGGCGCAGCTGGGCATCGTCCAGCCGGCCTCGACTGGCTTTGTTGCGCTGTCAGGCGAAGGCAAAGAAGACCGCTGTCGCACGTTAGCCGGCAAGTCCGTTGATTGGTGGCACGCGCTGCAATTAAACGCTGCGTTGGGCAACATCATGGAGATGGACGACCTGCATCGGACTTCTATCCTGCATCCGGGGCCGGTGATTGTTCCAGCGGCAATTGCGGTTGCGGAGAAGGTTGGGGCGTCTGGGGCCGAGTTGCTGGATGCCATTGTCCGAGGATATGAAGCGACGATTCGTATCGGCCGCGCGCTAGGAACCTCGCACTACAAGTATTTTCATAACACCAGCAGTTGCGGCAGTTTTGGTGCCGCGGCGGCTGTGGCATCATTGTTGAAGCTGGACCATTCCCAAACCGTATCCGCACTGGCGAATGCCGGCAGCCGCACTGGTGGTTTGTGGCAGATGCGGCACGAAGCGTGTGAAACCAAATCGTTGCATAACGCAATGGCGGCACAGACCGGTGTACAAAGCGCGCTGCTCGCGGCAAACGGTGTGCGCGGCCCGACAAAATTGCTCGAAGGACCGCAGGGGCTGTTTGCAGCTACCACCGATCACGCCGATCCACAGGGGGTGTTGTCGCAAATGCAGCCAGAGGATGGTTGGCTGATCCATGACGTGAGCTTCAAGCCATGGCCGGCTTGCCGTCACGCCCATCCAGCCATTGACGCGGCGCTGGCACTCGCCAAGACAACGGCAAAAGCAGGCGGCGGGCGGGCGGCCGACATCCGCGCCATCGAAGTTGCAACCTACAAGAGCGCCATCGATTTTTGTAATAAGCCGCAGCCAACCACGGAAGCTGAAGCGAAATTTAGTTTGCAGCATTCGGTAGCGATCACCCTGCTGCGCGGTCTTGCGGGAGACCTGCCGCAACTCGGCGATTTTTCTGTTGCGAATTTAGGGATAACAAACGTCGTCACGTTGCGCGAACGCGTGAGTGTAGTCGAAGATGCGGATCTGACCACCGCTTTCCCCAATCACTATGCGGCGCGTGTCACGGTCACCATGGCAAATGGCGAAGTCCTCACGCACTTACAAGGAGACGCGTGGGGCGACCCGGAGTTACCACTTTCGCAAGAAGGGTTGCAAGCCAAGTTCTTCATGTTGTTTGATGCTGCCGGTGTGGAGCGCCCCATTACCCACATGTTGCTTACCGCGACGCTGGCGTTGCCAACATCAGCGAATGTGTCGGACTGGACGGCGCTGTGGCCAAACGTCGTTTCGCCGCCATCGGCGCGGCAAACATGATTAAAGAGACACTTTCACCGGCAACAGCCGATCACGTTGCGTTGATCGTGCAACATGTCTTGACGCATGCCGACCCAAACAGCGTACCGCTTGCCGCGCGCAACGCGGCAAAAATGTTTATGTTCGACAGCATTGGCGTCGCGCTCGCTGGTGCATCGGTCGCGGAATCTAAACTGGTTAGACGTGCCGCAGAAATGTGGGGGCAGGGAGGCGACGCTAGCGTTTGGGGCAGCCGCGACAAACTGCCCGCGCCGTCGGCGGCGATGGTGAATGCGTTTCACATCCACAATCAGGAATTTGATTGTGTGCATGAAAAAGCAGTGGTGCATCCAATGGCGGCGATTCTCGCGGCCTTAATGGCCTATGCGGAACGCAGTGGGCAGGTGTCAGGCACCAAATTCTTGGCAGCACTTGCGATTGCGGTCGATGTGGCGACGGTGATCGGCATGACTGCCACCAAGCCGATTCGCTTTTTTCGACCCGCGCAGTGCGGCTGTTTGGGTGCTGCCGTTGGTATGGCCTACCTGGCAGGGATGGATGAAGGCGGCATCAAAAACACGTTGGGACTCGCCTACAGCCAGCTCGCAGGAACGATGCAAGCGCATATCGAAGGCACACCAACACTCGCGCTACAGGTGGCGTTTGCCGCGCGGTCGGCGGTCAATGCTGTTGATCTCGCCGCGCTTGGTTTCCGCGGTCCGCACGACGTGGTGGATGGCAAGTACGGCTATTTCGCGTTGATCGAAGATGGCACCGCCAACGTTGCGCCATTTGCCGAGCTTGGCAAAGTCTGGCAAATCACGCGTGTGTCACACAAGCCCTACCCGACTGGGCGCGCTGCGCAAGGCGGTATTTCAGCGCTGCAAAACGCGATGCGAGAACATGACCTTACGGCTGACGATGTGATTTCGGTGGTGTTACAGGCACCGCCACTGATTCGCCAACTGGTTGACCGGCCCTATCGCGACGGTATGGCGACAAACTACGCGCGACTGTGCCTTCCTTATTTGCTCGCGTTGGTGTTGCGTGATGGCAAGGTTGGACTTGACGCCTACAACGAAACAAATCTGCGAGATTCACAATTACGGGTATTGGCACGGCGAATCAAGGTTGTTGCGGATACCAACACAGACCCGAACGCCCTGACGCCACAGGCGCTCACGCTCCACTTGGTTGGCAACCGCAGCGTTTCCGTTGAGATCGGTGTGGTCTACGGCTCGCCCGAAGCGCCGTTGACCCTTGACGCGCAGCGCGAGAAGTTTGTCGCATGCTGTAAACACGCACGATGGCCGTTAAACGACGCGAGCATCGCCGCGCTAAGCCACGCCATCAATAACATTGAGCAGACCAGCGACGCTTCCGCTATCGTCTCGCTAACCAGCTTGCGCTGACCGCTCACCTCCTCACCTCCTCACTTTCTCAACCTTCACCCTTCACCCTTCACCCTTCTCCCTTCACCAACATGTCCCAGCCTCTCTACTTTGATACTTTCGACTGGCAATCGTTAAAGCAGGCCTACCCAATCGGCGCAGACTTTATGACGCGTTATAAGGGCATCAGCCGCGACCGTTTGTTTGCCATCCAAGATGTGCAGTTCAAGCGCTGTATGGCGCGCGGCTGGAAGATTCCGTTTTATCAGCGCCTGTGGGGGGGCAAGGGTATCGAGGCGGGCGACATCAAAGGGCTGGAAGATATCGCCAAGCTGCCGACCTTTTCCAAGACCGAGTTGATGGAAAGTGTCGAGATGTCGCCGCCGCTTGGCGACTACCACGGGCTGGATAGTTATGATGACGCCACGCGCCCGCCGATGATTCTGCATACCACCAGTGGCACCACGGGTCGGCCACAGCCGCTGGTGTTTGGTCCGCGTGGCCGTGAGATTCAGAACCTGTTGCTCGGTCGTGCCTATACCTTTCAAGGCATCGGCGAGGGCGACCGGGTGCACTCGGTGTACGGTCATGGGTTGATCAATGGCGGACACTACGTGCGTGAAGCGGTGTTGCACTACACCCGCGCGGTGTTTTTGTCGGCGGGAACAGGTGTGGAAACACGCTCCCAACAACAAGTGCAAATCATGCGTGACTTCGGCGTGACCGCAGTCGTTGGCTTCGCCGACTACATCAAGAAACTCGCGGAAGTTGCACACGAATCTGGCATCGTGCCGGGACGCGATATTCCGGCCAAGCGAATCTCCGGCCACTTGGGACGGGAGTCGCGTGAGGCGCTATCAGCGTCGTGGGGTGATTGTGAAGTGTTTGATTGGTATGGCGTGGGTGACACAGGTTGTATCGCCGCAGAAGGGCCCGATCACGATGGCTTGTATGTAATGGAAGACGCACAGTACGTGGAAATTGGCGATGTCAATACAGACCTGCCGGTTGCAGATGGTGAAAACGGCAACCTGATTGTCACGTGTTTGTACAAAGACGACATCTACCCGTGTATTCGCTTTAACACCAAGGACGTGTCGGCGGTCAAGACCGGCACCTCGGCGATTGATCTTGGCTTCAAACGCATCGAAGGTTTTCTCGGGCGCTCAGACAATATGATCAAACTGCGCGGCATCAATATTTATCCGCAGGGTCTGGCACCGGTTTTGGAACAAAACAACGCCTATGCCGGTGAGTTTGTTTGTGTCGCCGAGCGGGGCACGGATGGGCGTGACGAGCTCACCGTGCGTGTCGAGGTGAAAGCAGGTTTTGCAGCTGATGCCGGGTTGGTCACGGCCTTTGAAGAGCTGTTAAAGCGGCGTTTTGGCGTGCAGATGAAAGTGACGTTGGAAAGCGCCGGCACGCTCGCGCCGCTGACGGGAATCGAAACGCGGCAGAAGCCAATTCGTTTGATCGACAAACGCTTCAAGTAGTCCTGTGAGAGCCCACTGCGCGTGACGGACGTTTCGAAATTGCTGGAAGACATTCAGCTGCGCGACCGCGAGGTCGGCGCATTTCTCGCATTTGCCAAATCAACAAACTCGCCAACTGACGGGCAGTTTCAGGCAAAAAGTGCTGAAAACGACCTACAGGATTGGACTTTTGCTGTTAAATCGAATATCGCTGTTGCAGGGCTCGCATACACGGCGGGCATCGGCGGCTACCGCGATCGCATCGCATCCGAGGACGCGTTTTGTGTGGCGCGACTACGCGCAGCGGGCGCGGTCATCATCGGCACGGTGAATATGGAAGAGGCCGCGCTAGGTGCGGTCACCAACAATCCGCACTTCGGCAAGACGCACAATCCGCTTCGTCACGGTTATACCGCAGGCGGGTCGAGCGGCGGTAGCGCTGCGGCGGTGGCGGCTCGCATGGTACGCGCGGCACTTGGTACCGACACGATGGGCTCGTGCCGAATTCCCGCAGCTTACTGCGGCGTGTTGGGTTTCAAGCCGAGTTATGGTCGTATCAGCATGAGGGGTGTGGAGCCTTTGGCGCGCAGGCTTGATCATGTCGGCATCCTTGCCAACACTGTTGCCGACGTGCGCGACGTGTTTGCCGTCCTTGATTTTTTTGATGCAAACGATGCCGACGCCCGACGGTACGAAAACAAGACCGCGACTTGGGCCAAACCGATTCGACTAGCCGTGCTTGACGAAGCTTCACGTGCTGGACTCGACGCCGATGTGCGTCGCGACTACGAAAGCGCGTTGCACAAAATGGCGAGTGCGGGTTATCAACTGAAAGAACGTGCAGTCGATCAAACCAAATTGGCTGCCGCGCGGCGCGCCGGTTTGTTGATCTGTGAAGCCGAACTTTCGGATACTCTTTCGGCGTTGCTGGCCAAAGACGATGGCGGGGTGTCTGCACATTTGCGCAAACTGATCGCCTTTGGTGCGGCCAAATCAGCGGCTGACATCTCGGCCGCACATGCGGCTATTGACGCCACCGCGGCAATATTGCGTGAGCAGTTATCCGACGTTGATGCGGTGTGTTGGCCGACCGCGCCACAAACTGCTTTTTCCTTTTCAGCACCGGTACCCGCCAACCAAGCTGACTTTACTTGTCTGGCAAATTTCACCGGGGCACCGGCGGTCAGCCTGCCGCTGCCGTGCGCGCCAGGCAACATGCCCAGCGGCTTACAGTTGATGATGGCACCTGGCGAGGATGGCTCGTTGCTAAACCTCGCCGATTTGCTTGCAACAATAGTAGAGTCCAACCGACAACACGCAAACGACGCAACATAACGCCTGACCTGGAGAAGTTGCCATGAGCACGAACAGTAGAGAGCCCACAAGGCTGAAAGAGATACACATCATTGATGCGGAGTTCGTTGCTGCCGAGAGCCCTAAACCAAACACCGTTTACCCCTGGGTGATGGCCATCATGGCCATGCTGCTGTTGTTAGTTACCAATGGCCTGACCACCACGGGCATTACCGCTTTCGATAGTTCGCTCTTAAAGGAATTTGGTTGGTCGCGTGGTGAACTGAAGTTTCGAGACCTGCTCACGTTAGTTGTCGCCGGGTTGTGCGCGCCGTTTGCAGGGGCCATGATCGACCGTTTTGGTGTGCGGCGCTTGATGATGTTGGGGTTAGGTATTTTTGCTGTGCTGTATTTCCTCTACGGCCAGATCCAGGACAAAACCCACCTCTACGCGATTCACATTGGCTTCGGCATTATCCTCGTCATGGCGGGCATCAACATCGCGGTGATCCTCGCCTCGCAGTGGTTTGTAAAGCATCGCGGCACGGCCGTTGGTCTCGCAGTTGTTGGTAGTAGTTTGGGTGGAATCGTACTACCACCGGTGATTATCAGTCTTATCGGCGATCACGGCTGGCGTAATGCATTCGGCATCGTCGCCATCATTCCGTTGGTATTCATGCTCTTGACATGGTGGCTGGTGCGCACACCCGCTGAGAAGAACACCGTACCGTTGGGGCACGGTGTACCGAACAAATCCGCCGCCGCGCCATCGCCGAACGACTTGCGTTACAAAGAAGCGCTGAAGACCCGCAGCTTCTGGGCGCTTTCGTTTGTTGCCATGGCAACCTTCTACTCTGTGCTGGCGGTTGTGGCGCACTTGATTCTGTATGTGATTCCGCTTGGGTTCGATCCGAAGTACGCGCTGGGGCTATTGTTTATCCCGGGGCTCTTCAGCAAGTTTTTGTTCGGATTCTTGGCAGACATTCTCCCGCCGAAGTGGGTGTTCCGCGGCAACCTATTCATCATGCTGATCGGAATGGTGCTGCTGGTCACCTTCGATAAAGACTTGGTCAAAGCCGCGGTTGTCATCATCGGCTTTGGCTGGGGTGGGGCGTACACACTCATCCAGTTGCAGGCGGTCAATAACTTCGGCTTGACTGACGCCGGGAAAATATTGGGAACCATCACGATGATGGATGCAATCACTGGCGGGCTTGGCATTTGGTTGACCGGCGTGTTGTTTGACAAGTTCGGTAACTATCAAGTTGCGTTCTACATCCTGTGCGGCTTGGTCGCCGCCGCGTTTTTGGTGAGTTTCTTTGTAAAACGCGAGATTAAGGAAGTACCAGCCGCTGCCGCATAACGAGCCGGTGGTTGGCTAAGAAATGTATCGGGCCAGCCCTCGTGTGACCCATTGGACAAACCGCAGAGAGTGAAATGGGAAAAATGAAATCGATGATGGCGGTCGCTTTGGTGGCGGCTCTTGGACTGGGCGGGCTCGCGTTTGACAATGCGGCTTACGACGTCACCAAGCCGGAAAATTCCGGTGAGGCCTTTGTGCGCATGCGTGCCGACACATCAGGGGCCGACGTTATCGCCGATTGGCAGACTACCGTGTTTATTGTGGAGCCCGGCAAACGTGCGCTGGCGGTGATGCGGCTCGATGGCTTCAACGTTGGCCGCGCCACGATGAATCCGGATGGCTCGTATCAGTGGCTGTCACGCGAAGTGGCTTACTACCGCGATCTGAAAACAGGAAAGATCCTCGACAAGTGGGAGAACCCACTGACCGGCAAAACGAATGACGTGATCCAAGTGATTAACGACTCGGTCAATAGTGTATTCGGCAGGCCTGGGTCTAGCCTGCCTTGGCGCGTGAAGGGCGACGATGTGTTTGTGACCGTCGATGTACCACTCGCCTACCCGAACGCCTTGCCGCCAGCCGACTTTCCAGAAGAGTCGACTGGGCCGATGTATTTTGCGACCGAGAGTTTTATGTTTTTTTTCCCAACAAGGCGATTTTGCTAATGCCAAGTTGACTTCGGTGCCGACCACTTACTCGTGGGCGCGTACCGGCCCGTGGCTGCCCTGGATGAAGATGGGAACACGTCCCGGTTACGTGCTCTACACGGGGCAGGGCAAAAAGCTGAAAAACGCCTCCGAGCTTGACCCGGTGGTGCGTGAGTACACGGAGAAGAACCACCCCGAATTCATGTTTGCGCCAAAAACATTCGTGGCGCCAAACGAGACCAGCTGGACGTATTACCGAAAGTTGTCCGGTAAGAAGCTGACAAATCCGATTGTGGGTGGCAAGGATGCACCTGCCGCCGCGCCGTCGACCAAGTAGGCCTGCGCAACGATTTAGATTCGGCCACGTCGCTGCGGCTGTTGTTTGCCTGCAACAGCGTTTGACGCCACCGTTTTTGCGGACTACAATTTGTCCGGACAACTTTGCACTTTGGTGCGGGGTTCGCTTTGGTGCGTCACTTAGTTGAAAAAAGTTAAGGTCACAATCGCCACAATCGTCACTACCGCTGCACTTTTTCGGAGGCATCCATGAAGATAAAAAAGATCACCCAAGCCGTGGGTCTGGTACTCACAGGTTCCATGATTGCCGCCACACCGGCGTTTGCCCAAGACGCCGCCAAGGTTGAGAAGATCGAAGTCACCGGCTCGAATATCAAACGTGTGGATGCAGAAGGCCCACTGCCGGTCACCGTCATTTCGCGCGACGAAATTGATCGCTCCTCCGCGGCTACCATCGGTGACTTTGTCCGCAACCTAACCGTGAATAGCGGCGGTAGCGGTGGTGATGGTGAACTAAACGCGGCCTCCGCAGGCTCAGCCGGTATTTCGCTGCGCGGCTTGGGACAAAAATCCACGTTGGTGCTGATTAACGGCCGCCGTATGGCCAACCACGCATTCGCACGCAACCTGCAAGATACCTTTGTCGATATCAACTCGATTCCAAAGGGCGCGATTGAACGCATCGAAGTATTAAAGGACGGCGCTTCGGCTATTTACGGTTCTGACGCCATCGCCGGCGTGGTGAACTTCATCATGCGCAAGGATTACACCGGCGGCGTAATCGGCGGCAGCGCTGGTAAATCGACCGAGGGCGGATTAGGCGAGCGCAGCATGAATCTGTCGGCGGGCTTTGGCAATCTGGCCAAGGACGGCTACAACATCTTTGGTACGTTTGATTACATGCACCGCGATCGTTTGCTGATCTCCGAACGCAAGTTCATCGGTCAGGGGGATATGTCGCGTTTTGGAATCGGCAACCCTTTCTTGTCGTCTTCTGCGGGCACCTGGGTTTCGGTGGCGCCGCAGCAGGGCTTTCTCCAAGGTCAATTGGCGTTGGTGCCGCTGGGCACACCGACGGTAGTCCGTCGCGCGGCATTCACGACGTGTTTAGGTAATGGTTTCCGTCAGACTTTGGTGCCGTTTGCGCCGCTGGCGTTCAGCACGGGAACGGTCTGTGCAAATAGCGTTGCGCCGTTTATCACCGCATTCCCTGAAGTCACCCGACTCGGTTTCCTGACCCGTGCGACCGTTGACTTGAAAGGCGGGATCACGAGCTTCACGGAGGTGTCACTCGCCAGCAACGAAAGCAAGCTGATTTCGCAACATCAGTCGATGACCAACGTGACGCAGGTGTTTGATCCAGTGACACAGGGTTCACGTTTGTTCAACCCGACCATTCCGGTTGGCAACGCATCGAATCCGTTCCCAATTGCTTTCCAACTTCGCTACACATTCTTTGACGTCGGCGCGCGGGAGCTTAAGCTACAAACCGACGCCTACCGCGTCTTAACCGGCTTGAACGGCAATTCCGGCAGGTGGGATTGGGAAGTCGCCATCGGTAGCTCCGAAAGTAAGGTGAAGGAAGATACGGGCAATCAGGTCGATGCGCTTGCACTGCGGAATGCCATCACCAACAATACCTACAACTTCCTGGCGCCAACACCTGCACAAACCGCAGCGATCCGGATTTCGACACAACGTAACTCCACCTCCAAACTCACCTTTGGTGACGCAAAGGCGACAACGACCTTGGGCAGGATGGCGGGTGGAGACATCGGCTTTGCGGTTGGTATGGATGCACGTCGAGAGGCGATCAATGACACGCCGGATGCGTTCGCCCGCGGCGGACGCTTGTTGGGCACCGGCTCGTCGATCACCAACGGTTCGCGCAATGTACTGGCTGCGTATTCGGAGATGGTGTTGCCGTTGTCGAAGGTCTTCGAAGTCCAACTCGCCGCGCGTGGCGACCGCTACAGCGACTTCGGCAGCGCATTGTCACCAAAGGTTGGTGCCAAATGGACGCCTTATGACAGCATCCTCGTTCGTGCTTCGCACAATCGCGGCTTCCGCGCACCGACATTGACGGAAAACACACAGACTACCTCACTGACGCTGACGTCGGTGACCGGTATTCCCGGTGGTGTGAGTGTGATTTACACCGGCAACCCGAACCTCAAAGCCGAGAAGTCGGAATCGACCTCGATCGGGATTGTTTGGGAACCGACCAAAACCATCTCGATGAGCGCGGATTGGTACTACATCATCCAACGTGATTTGGTTTCGCAAAATGGCGTCGCCTATATCGTTGCCAACCCAACGTTGTTTGCGGCCGACATCGTGCGTGATTCCACCGGCGCGATTACCACCATCTTTGATCGTTACAACAACATCGCGAAGGTCGTGGTGGAAGGTATTGATGCAGAAGCCCGCTGGACCGTGATGAGCGGCAAAGACGGCCGTCTGGCGCTGCGTACCAACGGGTCGTACCTCGCCAGCTTCCAACAGCCACCAGCAATCAATCAGGCGATTGCCGAGTTTGCCGGCGGTAACGCCGGTCCACGTGGTGCCTTGCCACGCACCAAAGCAAAAATTGGCGTCGATTATGACTACGCCGGTTTTGCGTTTACCGTGAACGGTAACTTCACCAGCGGCTACGCGCAAAAGCGTGTTGGTCCGTTCCCGACGACCCAAACCCGCGTGCCATCGCAGTCAACGGTCGATTTCTCGGTCGCCTACTCAGGCATAAAGAATCTGAAGCTGTACGCGAGCGTCCAAAACGTCGGCGACAAACAACCGCCGTTTGACGCAAGCGTAGGCTATTACGACGGCACGCAATACGATCTGCGCGGCCGGTATGTTCGTGGCGGTATCGAGTACAAGTTCAAGTAAGCGTAGACGCTCCAACAAAAAGCCCGACCTCGGTCAAGCCGTTCAGTTAACGTGTTGAACGGCAAATAGCGCCGTTGTCAGTAGTCAGCGCGCGTTGTTACAAGTGATTCGTCACAACATGGGCCAACCAATCTGGTTGGCCCTCTTTTTTATCAACCCGAAGGGGACTCCGCTCCCCGTTGGGGAACGGTTGTCTCCATTTTTCATAGGAGCTTCCGTGAAAATTCCAATCACAACAGCTGAATGCGAGCTTGTGAAGAAATTGCTCAACCAGCATGTTGAGGGTGAGACGCGACCGTACTTCCTTTGTTCGCGTTTACCGTATGGTTTTCATCCAAAAGCAGCCATGGTTTTGGCGGGTGAGCTGTTCGGAAACCCGAATTGTCTTTGTATTGATGGCGACCAACGTCTTTTGGTCCTCTTCTTAGTTGCATTGGCAGCTGCGGGTGAACGCGCAGAGGAAACTGCGGTTGCCAGACATCTCCTTGAGCGTCTTCAGCCGGAAGGGCGGCCCGTAGGAGCGGTGCTTGGTGATTTCGTCGTAGACAAGTCAACTGGGGAGCTTGTCGAGCTCTACCATTTCAGCTTTGACGACGAGAGATGCTGCGTAACAGAAAGCACTTCTTATTTCATATTTGCGAGTGCAAACAGTTCAAAGGGCGGGTAGTGTCTCAGTTTGAATTTTCAAAAAGTCAGGCAACAAAAAACCCGCCGAAGCGGGTTGAATCGCCCCCAGAATTGTAGACGCCTAGGAGCCATAAACTTGGCAATCCATAGGAGGCGTCATGAGCGGCAAGCGTTACACGGAAGAGTTCAAGATTGAGGCGGTCAAGCAGGTCACCGAGCGCGGATATTCGACCGCCGATGTGGCGGCAAGGCTAGGGATTTCCATCCACAGTCTGTATGCGTGGGAGAAGCGATATGGTGTCCCCCAGCTGAACGCGAACAGCGCGATAACGATGCTGCTGAAGTTCGGCGTCTTCGGGCTGAGTTGAAACGGGTGACTGAGGAGTGCGACATCCTAAAAAAGGCCGCCGCGTATTTTGCCAAGGTGTCCGGGTGAGATACGCCTTCATCAAGGCGCACTGCAACGAGCACGACGTCCGGCGGCTGTGCCGAATGGCTGAGGTACATGTGAGTGGTTGTTACGCCTGGCTAAGGCAGCCCCTATCCGCGCGCGCGAAGGAAGACCAACGCATTACCGGATTGATCAAGCAGTCTTGGCTGGAGAGCGGCGGTGTTTATGGCGCGCGCAAGGTTTACGATGATCTGAGGGAATGGGGTGAGGGCTGCGGCCGAAACCGCGTGGCGCGCCTGATGCGGCGCGAGGGATTGCGATCGCAAAGCGGCTACGGCCGTCGGCCGTGCCATCGTGGCGGGAAGCCTGCAGTGATCGCGCCGAACCATTTCAAACAACAATCCGATGTGGACTCGCCCAATCAGGCGTGGGTGACAGACATCACCTACATACGCACACAAGAGGGCTGGCTGTATTTGGCGGTAGTGCTGGATATATTCTCTCGACAGGTGATCGGTTGGTCCATGCAGGCGCGCATCGATCGAGAGCTGGCCATTAACGCGCTCATGATGGCCGTCTGGCACCGCCAGCCAACAACGCCAGTTATCGTGCACTCGGACCAAGGGTGCCAGTACAGCAGCTACGACTGGCAAGCATTTTTGAAATCAAACAACCTTGTGCCAAGCATGAGTCGGCGCGGGAACTGCCACGACAACGCCGTTGCCGAGAGCTTTTTTCAGCTACTCAAGCGAGTGCGAATTCGGCGGCGCGTTTACGTAAGTCGGAACGAGGCGCGGCAAGATGTGTTCGACTGCATCGAGATGTTCTACAACCCGGTCAGGCACCACGGCTACAATCAGCGCTTGTCACCGATAGAGTTCGAGCGGCAACATTCTTTGAGACTCTCAAGCGTGTAACAAACTGGGGGCGAATCAGTTCATCGAATTCAGTCGTGAATGCGCGGAATCGAAAAGCGCTCGTTACCAGCCCTTAATCCAAAGCGCCCATCAGATAGCACGTTTGCGGATTTACGCTTCAATCGAACGCATATGCTTCAATTCATCAAAAACGCTTCCGCGCGGGCCAGCACCGGATCTCGCCCGTTGGCGCGGTCGTCCACGCTCGGCGCAACCAGGATGTTTGGCGTGTAGTTCCGGCTTGCCAGCGACGGGTCGAGGCTAAACACCTTAGTCGAGCTTGTATGGCCCAGACCGGTTCGGGCTAGGGTAAAACTGCGCACTTCACCTGTATGGTTCGGCGGGGTGCCGGGCGGCTCGCCGATGGTGGTGGCGTTTGGGTGCCTCAGCAAATCATAGAGATTTAATGTTGCCGACGAGAACACGCCATTGTTGATCAGTACTACAACGCGTGTCTGCAATAGGCGCGGGAATGCCTTGGATAAACGAATCATCGCGTTTGAGAAAATGGAAGAGTCCCCGCCGGGATTATTGCGAAGATCGATGATCAGCCTAGGTTGGTCAAGCGCCGCCAATGCGTTCGCCACCGAATCGAAGACCGGATCAATCGGCGCAGCGGCGTCCAACGCACAACGCGAATACCGCAGGTAGACACTCTGACTGGTTGACAGAGGCACCATGAAGTAGTTGCGATCAGGTTGCGATAGCCATAGGGGCGCAGCCGGCCCGTCAGTTCGGCCATAGATCGATTGCCGAGCAGATGTGTCATTGGCCTGCAGGGTGATCGCGAACTCGGCACCGCTGGATGACCGAAGCGTGTATGTCGCCTGCGTGGCGCTGCGCCCGACACCGATTAGTGCAAGCAACTCGCACCGATGCAGCATTGGCGGCGTGTTGAAGGCGTAGCCCTCAGCAGTCGACGCCGAGATATAGGCGCGCAGGCGCGTCGTAATTTCAGTAATGGCGATGCCGTCTATGGCAATAAGACGTGCCCCGAGGCTATTGACTTGCGACGCGGTTATTTGTTGCACCCAAGGGCCGTCACTTGCTGTTGCAAAACGGATGGGCGTTTCTGCTAACACGACCGGTGTGGTACTCACGCCCGTGTGCTCATCCTGCATCAGCGCGGCGAGCCGGATCGCGGCGATTACATTTTCCTTAGCGGACTTGCCGTTTGCATCGGTGGTGATACTGCTGACCGTATTGTTCCATGTGGTGCTGCGCGTAATGCCGTTAGGGTCCGGGTGAGTATTGCGGATGTTGTTCGCCATCGCTGCCAAGTCTTCTGCCCAAGAGTTTGCTGCGCTCGGGCCGCTGCCACTTCCGCCGCCTGCAGAGCAACGCGTCAACAATAACGTGGTGGCAGACGCCAATGCACCAGCGACAAGTTTTCGTCTTACAGGGGAAGTGCCGTCCATAGATTTCTTTTCTTATTCGTTGCGCCGTGTTCAGTACGCTTAGCGGGAACTTTAGATACTATCCAGCCCTCGCGCTTTGCGCATGTGCTCTTGGTCATGCTGCTGATACATGACTTTTGGCACGGTCGCCTATGAATGTATGCGGATAAACTAGGCGCGAAAATCGCGGGTTCAGCGGCCGGTCGTTTGGCAAACAAGGCCGCACTCACATTCGCATCTTCGATGCCGAGTCCACATATCAAAGTTGAGACCAACATTGCGCGTCCAATTGCACAAACAAATCCACTGGCTTGGGTGGATTGGTGTGGTGCCCAGCATGGCGATGGCCGTCTTATTGGTCGTCCAAGGCTGGGGCTATTCGCAGTTCAGCGTCGACGGCACTTATCTGCTCTCATTCATCACGACGCATACCAGCAATTGGCTCAGCGG
>JBIIYQ010000106.1:0-9692 GCA_044346745.1 Usitatibacteraceae bacterium
ACAGTTCGCGCATATGCGTCGCACCACCACCAGACGCGGCCTGGTAGGTCATACACGTCATCCATTCGACGAGGTCGCGCTGAAAAAGCCCGGACAGGCCAATCAACATGCAGGATACGGTGCAGTTGCCGCCAATGTAGTTCTTGATGCCACGATCAAGCGCGGACTTGATCACCGGCATATTGACCGGATCGAGGATGATGACAGCGTCGTCATTCATGCGAAGAGTCTTCGCCGCGTCAATCCAGAAACCGGCCCAGCCCGCGGCTCGTAGCGGCGGATAAATCTCAGTGGTGTAGTCACCACCTTGGCAGGTGATGATGACGTCCATCTGCTTCAGCGAAGCGATGTCCATTGCACTTTTTAATGGCGCACCGCCCGCTTCATCGGGCGCTGCTCCGCCGACGTTCGATGTCGTAAAAAAGAATGGCTCGATATGCGCGAAATCGCCCTCTTCGCGCATGCGCTGCATCAAAACGGAACCCACCATTCCGCGCCAACCCACTAGTCCAACTTTCAACATTTTCTTTTCCAGTATCTAGTATTTCCGCAGGGAGAATCGCTAACCAGTCTCCCGTCTCAAACGCACTTTCCTACCCACCCACTAGAGATTCGCGACAACCGCCGCCCCCATCGCTGAAGTCGTGCACACCGACTCCCCGACCTTGGCGATATCCGCCGTCCGCATTCCTTGGGCAAGTGTCTTCTTTACCGCGCCGTCAACACGGTCTGCAACGTCGGCTAGGTTAAACGTGTACCGCAGCATCATGCCGAGTGACAGAATTTGCGCCAGCGGATTGGCAATACCTCGCCCCGCAATGTCGGGCGCAGAACCATGGATCGGCTCGTAGAGACCCTTGCCATTCGCGTCTAACGACGCCGACGGCAGCATCCCGATTGAGCCAGTCAGCATTGATGCTTCATCAGACAAGATGTCGCCGAACATGTTTCCCGCAACCATCACATCAAATTGTTTCGGATTGCGAATCAGTTGCATGGCAGCGTTATCCACCAACATATGGCTCAATTCAACATCCGGATACTCCGGTGCAATCTCGATGGCGATATCACGCCAAAGTTGCATCGCCTCTAGCACATTCATTTTGTCGATCGAGCACAACCGCTTGTTGCGCTGCTGCGCCGTACGAAAGCCGACGTGCATGATGCGTCGAATCTGCGCTTCGGTGTAATGCATGGTGTTGACACCGATCCGTGCCCCTTTCTCGCCACTGACACCACGCGGTTCACCAAAATAGATGTCTCCGGTTAACTCACGGATGATCATCAGATCGAGGCCTGCGACTACGTCTGCGCGCAGCGTGGAGGCGTCGGCCAATTCGGGGAAGACAGTGGCAGGTCTCAGGTTGGCAAAAAAATCGCATTCCTTGCGCAGCCCGAGAATCGCTTTTTCCGGGCGGTGTTCGCGCGGCAAGGTATCGTGTTTGGGACTGCCGACGGAGCCAAACAAGACAGCGTCCGCTTCTTGTGCGAGCTTCAACGTGGCCGCTGGTAACGGGTGGCCAAACGCGTCGTAGGCTGCGCCGCCAACCAATGCCGACTCGGTTTCGACCTTCAACCCATCGTGACGCAATGCGTCCAACACCTTAAGCGCCTCGGCCATGATTTCAGGCCCGATTCCGTCGCCCGGAAGAATTGCAATTTTCATACTTAAACTCGATTCGGTGCAAGCGCTGCTTGCACGGTTGTTCAGCCCCGGTGTTCCGGGAAAATCCAAGGCTCGCGGCTCGCACGCGCCGTCTCGTAGACGCGAATTTTGTCAACGTGCCGTAGTGTCAGGCCAATCTCATCCCAGCCGTTCAGAAGACTTTGCTTGCGCGAATCATCCACTTCGAACCGATACACCTCAGCGCCCGGTACTCCGACCACCTGTCGTTCTAGATCAATGGTAAGTTTTAGCCCTTCGGTCGCCAAGCCCACGTTAAAAAGATGATCGACCTGCAACTCAGTCAGCACGATCGGCAGCAAGCCGTTCTTAAAACAGTTGTTGTAGAAGATATCCGCAAACGAAGGCGCAATGATGGCGCGAAAACCAAACTGTTGTAGCGCCCACGGCGCGTGTTCACGCGACGACCCGCAACCAAAATTTTTCCTCGTGAGCAATATGGTTGCGCCTTTGTAGCGCGATTGATTCAACACAAAGTTGGGGTTCAAAGCGCGTTTGCTGTTATCGACACCCGGTTCAACGTGATCCATGTAACGCCATTCGTCAAACGCGTTCTCGCCGAACCCGGTGCGCTTGATGGATTTCAGAAACTGCTTGGGAATGATGGCATCAGTATCAACGTTCGCGCGGTCAAGCGGCACCATCAAGCCGGTATGTACTCGAAAAGGTTCCACTACTTTTTCGCCGCCTTTTCAATGGTTTCGCCACCTTTTTTGATGTCTTTGCCAACACCCTCAATGGTGTTGCAACCTGCAAAGAACAAACCTGCCAGAACTACCGACACAAATTTCTTCATATCCAAACTCCTCAAAGAATTTCACGTACATCCGCAAAACGGCCGGCAATCGCCGCGGCCGCCGCCATTTCCGGACTGACCAAGTGTGTGCGGCCACCGGCACCTTGTCGGCCCTCAAAGTTACGGTTCGACGTTGAGGCACAACGCTCACCCGGACTCAGACGGTCGTCATTCATGCCAAGGCACATCGAACAACCCGGGTCGCGCCACTCGAATCCTGCGGCCAGAAACACTTTGTCTAATCCCTCCGCCTCCGCTTGGCGCTTCACCAAACCGGAACCGGGCACAACCATCGCGAGGGTGACATTGCTTGCGACGTGACGACCGCGGACCACCCCCGCCGCCGCACGCAAATCCTCGATTCGTGAATTGGTGCAACTGCCAATAAAGACCTTGTCGATCTTGATTTGTGAAATCGGCGTGCCGGGGTCAATGCCCATGTACTGCAAGGCACGCTCCATTGCCTCGCGCTTGACTGGATCCGCTTCTTTCGCCGGGTCGGGCACGTTGGCCGCGATACTCGCAACCATCTCGGGCGAAGTTCCCCAGGTGACTTGCGGGGTGATGTTGGCCGCATCCAATTCAACGACACGATCAAACATCCCGCCGTTGTCGGAATGCAATGTACGCCAATACGCGCTTGCTTGATCAAACTGCCCCGCCTGCGGGGCATAAGGCCTGCCGCGCAGGTAGTCGATAGTTTTGTCATCCACCGCCACCATTCCAGCACGTGCCCCAGCCTCAATCGCCATATTGCAGACGGTCATACGACCTTCCATCGACAGCGCACGGATCGCGCTACCGGCAAATTCAATCGCATAACCCGTTCCGCCGGCGGTACCGATTGTTCCGATTATCGCGAGCACAATATCCTTGGCCGTGGGTTGCCAAATGCGCCCACGGCCAACCTTGCCCTCGACGCGTATCAGCAGCGACTTGGATTTTCTAGCAACTAGGCATTGCGTTGCCATCACGTGCTCAACTTCGGAAGTGCCGATGCCAAACGCCAAAGAGGCAAATGCGCCGTGTGTCGAAGTATGTGAATCGCCGCAAACCACGGTCATGCCTGGCAAGGTGGCGCCCTGCTCCGGGCCGATCACGTGCACAATCCCCTGACGGCTATCGTTCATGCCGAAGTAATCTCGAACGCCAAACTTTTCAATGTTCTTGTCCAGCGTTTCCACCTGTAGGCGCGAGACCGCGTCGGCGATACCTTCGCGGCGCCCCACCGTCGGCACGTTGTGATCCGCAGTAGCAAGGATCGACTTCAACCGCCACAGTTTTCGACCGTTGATTTCAAGCCCCTCAAAGGCTTGCGGACTGGTGACCTCGTGGACTAGGTGCCGATCAATGTAGATCAGTGAGGTACCGTCTGACTCGGTGTGCACAACGTGCGCGTCCCACAATTTATCGTAGAGGGTTCTGGGCTGAGCTTGTAAAGCCACCTGCGACGTCATTTGCGCAAAATTTACCATGTCAAGATTATACGCAACGGCATTGCTAGGAAACGATTCGGACATCTGCGCTAGGGCTGGTGCAGCATCTCTTGGGAGACCAGCCGACCGATCAGCACCGCAGGATACAAAGTGCCAAAGACTGCCGCCAGTAGCGTCATTGACTTTGCAATGGGATGTACGGGGGTGATGTCGCCAAAGCCAAGCGTGGTGAGTGACACGAAGCTAAAGTACGTTAAATGCTGGAAGATCTCCGAATACGCCGCCGGCTTGCCGAGATACAAAAAAGCTCCTGGAGCATGCAGCGCGATGGCCCGAAACACCTGGCCGAACAGTAAACCGACCAGCAAATAGACGGCGATTGCACCTTGGATTCGGTGCGCATTGATTCTGCCGTGCGCGAGCACACGACGCCCGATCAGCGCCGACAGCAAGAACAAATTTAGCGCTGCAAACAGCGCGTCGTATAGGCGCAGGTCCCATTCGGGCATGAGGATCGCCGCGAGCCGTGTTGCGATGGTTACGATGCCGGTGGCGACAAAAACATCCGCAAGCAGCAAATTGCCCCAGACCACCAACGCGCCCAATACGAGCACGACCGTGAGGGAGAGATCGAACCATGCTGGGTTGTTGGAGAACGTTTCTGCCAGCGGACAGATGAAAAATACGTCAACAACGATGATGCCGACCATCCATGTCAGCGCGCGATCGGCAAGCGGGCTTTGTCGACCCGAGGCGGTGACGTTCCCCACCGTTATGCCTCGCTGGGATCCGGATTGTTCATCGTGCACGTCATAGCAGCCGCCTCGCCCGAACTCGATGAGGGCGCGCCGTGGGGTGCGACTCTGGGCGTGGCCACCACCACATCCGCATTCTGCGCGCGGTGTAGCAACGCATCATCAAGCAAGACTAGACCCCGAAAGGTTGGCGGGCTAGTGACCCCATGAACCAGGTGACGGTCAAGATAGATGCACGCGATGCCGTCAGATTCTGTGTTACCGACGTGGGCATTCCACCGCTTATCGCAAAGCGTGATCGGCGAGGGATTTGGGATGGAAACCACATCAAGATTATACGCTGCCCCTCCGATTTGGTGCGCCGCAGCAGCGATCACCAACGTCAGGTGAATGACTCGATCAACTTGGAGATTTGATGGGGATCGCGCGACACAGCATAGCGCCATGTTCCATAACGACCATCAGCATTCACAGCTTTCATCCATCGTTCCGCTGCGGCACGCTTTACGTCTTCCAACGGATCGTAACCCTTGGTTTCCAACACGACGTAGCGTTCATCGGCGTCACTTAACTGCACAACAAAGTCAGGAACATAGTCATGCTGCTCACCGTTGTGCAAATAGGGAATAGCAAATCCCAATCCAGCGTTCTTCACAAAAGATCGCGTACGAGGGTGACGATCTAGGTAGTAAGCTGCGGACTGTTCCCACTTATCAGTGTCTGCTACAACGTAATTGACGTGGCTCTTGAGAACTTCACGCACCGGGCGGCTAGTCCAAAAACTCACGTCACCCGTGCTACCCGCCCCACGTCGGGATTCATAACGCGGCACTTCCGGCGCTTCGCCAGCGGCAGTTTCTGGACGGATCGCCTGCGAAAGTTTTTCGACCATCCAGCCGTAATATGGCGACAAAAATGCATCCCTTTTGTCGTGCGGCGGGCTGACTTGCACGTGCTCTGCGACATACCGCTTCGTCGCGCCGAGCACTTGTGGGAATAGCGCGTGGGCGGGAATCTCGCAACGTCGACTGTCGATGAGGTCCAGCGTGATTGACCTTGCCATCTCAAATTCTAGTTCTTGCAAACGTCTCTCTCGACGATACGCGGTCAAATCCACAAGTTCCGATACTCCTGGGCCCGTTAGCGCAGGTCGTCCACGATTCGTCACGGAGAGGCGCTTCATCTCAACCTCTGGGGGAATGTTGTATGCATTGAATTTCAGGTCAGAAACTTCATCCCAATTCACAACAATCTGGGAGCGAATCGATTGCGTATAGCCGTCTACGCGCGGGAATCGGATTTCAAATTTTTCTGCTCGTGATGGCAATGCATGTACATGGGTACGAACAGGTGGCTCAACGACGACACCTGACGGGTTCGCCTTGAACGGAATGACCTGAAACGGCACACCAAAAATCTTTGCAGTTTCTTCGCTAAATTTGCCGTCCGCCCCAAGGTCGTAATGCATTCGCCGTAAGCCGCGGCCGACAACCTGTTCGCAAAGCAGTTGCGACATAAACGGCCGTAGCCCAACAATGTGGGTAACCGTGTTGCAGTCCCACCCCTCAGTCAACATTCCCACAGACACGATGCACCGAATATCTCGGCCAGGCGGGTGCAACGGTCGATCAAGCTTTTGCGCCAATTCAACAAATCCCGGTGGATAGACGGCTCTCAGCTGCCCATCGCGCGGCCAGTCGCGACGGCCAACGGTGTCAAGCGTAAATCGCATCCAGCGGGACTCATCTTCCTTGGCCGCACCCGAATCGGTTTCTTGTACAACCTTGGAGTCCACGCGAATCGTCACGATACCGCCTGTGCCATTGCGAAATAGCGCAAACGGTGAAGCAGGGATGCCATGCGGTGCTTTGTTGTTCGCTAACCAATCAAAAATCACCGAAGCGATCTTGGTGTTCTTGCAAACCAGAATGAACACCGGCAACCGCGCCTCGGCGCCGCGCGACTCTTGCAGTCTGAATTCTTGTTCCCAAAGACCGGCTAGCATCGCAATTGGCACATTGGCGTACTTCAAAATCGCTTCCGGCTTTGGCGCGGCCTTCTTGCCGCCGCGCTCACTCGCGGTGAGCTGTGGCTTGATCCATTCCCAAATGTTGAAATACCCGGGAATCGCCGCGCCGCTCGCGTCACGGACCGCTAACTGCGGAATCTTCGTCAAACCGGATTCGATGGCGTCTATCAGCCCAAAGTCGCTTACGATCCACGGGAAAGGCCGTCCCGCTTGCTGCCCAACACGGCCCAAAAAATATGGCGTAGCAGAAAAGTCCACACACAAATTGATGCCGCGAACTTTCTGAACTTTGTCGAGACCTTCTATCCAGACAGTTGCCTCTTTGAAGAACTCTTCCGCTTCCTCATCTTCTCCAAAAAGATCTTCCTCGAATTCGTCTTGCTCGTCACGCCTGATACGGTAAGCATGGTGTGCTTCGTCGTTCAGCACCAAGATGTTTCGTTTTCCACCGATCTCGCGTCCAAGTACTCGTTCGATCAGCGCCGTGTCACTCTCGCGATAGCGGTTGGTTTCTACGCGCACCTTGGCAAGTTCGCCATCCTTGTCGTGAATTTCTTCGATGACACGCAAGAGCCCCGCATCGACTTGTCGCCGAAAGTCCGCGAGGGTGAGGTAACGAGTGCCGCGCGCCGTCGTGGTCTTGTCGCCGATTGTGATCGTCTCAATACGCTGCTCGCGGACACCAGCTTTCATCACCTTTGCTGAAATGCCGCCAGCATTCGGCGTTTGAGGCTCAAACGCGTGCCAATTGGTGATAAGGACATGCCCCTGCATTAGCGAGGCCATCAAGTGCGGCGGCACCAAATCCCGCGTGCGATACAGACTTGCTTCGTCAAGAGAAGGGTCGAGCTCTGCCAGCCTATCTCGAATCGTTACGTTTGGGCATACCACTAAAACCACATCGGAAAACCGCGCGTCGCTCCGGTCGCTCTGCTTATTCAGAATGCTCCAAGCAGCGAGCATTCCCATCACCGTTGATTTGCCTGAACCGGTCGCCATCTTGCAGCAATAGCGCAAGAACCCCGCGTACCCATCTGCTTTGGCCTCATCGCTTGGCTCATCGCGTGGGACGTTGATGCCCTGCAAGAAGTCCGCCCGCGCTTCAGTCAGGAAGATTACTGCCTCCGCAGCTTCGCGCTGCGCAAAAAACAACGGTGTCTGGCGCCCTTCGCGACTCCAATAGTTGAGCAACTCATGTGTGGTGCGGGTAACACCACCCTCGCCGCGCAACGCAAGCTCGCGCCACGCCAACATCTGTGTTCGGATGCGTGAAACGAGCTTTAGCTCGATCATGGTACCGGTATCGGCCTCCACTCCGCCCTTGCCGCCGGAGCGCGGGTCACGATAAAAGTAGTGTGCAAAACGCCTGCCCTCGCGGCGCTCGGCATCCTGCCCTTCAACAATCCACCAATGTTCCTTCGGCTCCTCGAAAGGCGAATTTAGGATTGGCGTGGCGACTTCAAAACTACTCATATCCGCCTACAATCCGAGAGCTTTTTGCATGCCGTCGAGCTTCGCCCTGATTTCAGGGTGAATCTCATCCTGCTGCATTAACGACGCAATTTCGTGGAACCGCGTGTATGAGACCCCGAATAGGCCGGCAGCTTGGAGCGCTGGCGGAATAAGTTCCTCACGACCTTTGCTATTCAGGAGAACTGGAATATCTTCCAGCGGATTTTCCAGAAAGCGGGGAGGCATGGTTTCGGCTAAATGTTTTTCAAGAGATGCAACCGCCTCCCCGGCAGCCGCTTCGCCTGACTCTTTTGTGACAAATCTCCGCAGCACTGCTGGATGGAAAAGGTAGTTCTCAATTTCGTATCTTGCCCAACGCATCCTCTGGAACCCGCTCCCGCCAATCGAAGTTGGTTCGAGTCCACGGCCTGCATCTCCATCAACGAGCTCAAAGGCAGGCATATCCTTAATTAGCTTAATTGCCTTGTAATGCGCGCCGGAGCGCACGCCCTCGCCCCCATCTCGCAGTGCGAACGCGATGGGCTTCCAAAATACCTCTCCCTCAAGAAACTTTGCAAGCGGATGATTCAGAATCTTCGCCCACTCACGCAAGATATCCAAGTCTGTCCTGCCCTCGACGTACACAACTCCGGGGGAAACCATCGCTCGCATGATGTCTGTATGGGTAATCACACGTAGTGCGGCACGCAGGGCGTCTCTTGGGAAAGTTTCAGACAACACGCGCGGCTGATCGAAAAGCATGGTCAATTCTGCGGCATCCACGCTATCCATAATCACCTCGGAGTGCGTAGCCAAAATCAATTGGGAACCACGCTGCCCGGCGATCCGACGCAGCTCGCTGTAGATGGCGTCTTGCAAGAAAACATGCAGGTGCGCGTCCGGTTCATCCACCAACAAAATTGCACCCGGGCGAGTGTGAAGAAACGTCAACAGCATCAACACCTGCTGGAATCCACTGCCAGCGCTAGCCACATCGAAATTTGCTGATGCCGCACCTTGACGATACTCTGCGATGATGTATGCGCCCCTCTGAGGAGGTTGCAAATCAGCGTCGAACAGCCTCTTCATCGCATCGCGAAGATTAGTCCAAGCATCCGAATCTTGATGCGCCCGCACGAGCAAGTTGCGAAGGATATCTCCCGGTTTTCCTTGTGCAAGAAGCCCATCAATGGTCTCATCGCGTGCGTACTCAGCTTCGTCGCGCGAAAGCCCAGTCATCGGGGGAATATAGACGGTTCGGAGAGAAATGTTCCCCAGTACCTCAGGCCCAACTCCAGCGGTCGGTCGCAGTTTTATCTGCTCAGTCGTGTCGTACCAAAACTCCATCGTGACCGGCGGCTTCCCAGCTAGCGCCACCTCAATCTCGATTGACTGCCCCGGTCTTCGGTCTTGCCAGAGTAGGTCGAAACGGCGTAACGGCACGGCGGCAAAGTCGTGGCGCGAAAGGTATGCATACGTATACGCACCGCCATGTCGCTGAAAGTCGTTCAGCTCGCACCATCTCCTGAAACCGAAATCC
>JBIIYQ010000027.1:0-30626 GCA_044346745.1 Usitatibacteraceae bacterium
AGTACAAAAAATTTGCGCATCGTATTCCTTTCGAAAAAACGCGGGAAAGTTGGCAGCAGGTAAGCAACAACGTCGCCGCGAACGGTAAATGAGGACAACTGGTTGTTTTACAAGCCCCCCGCCAATGTCTGTTTGGCGAGTTGCAGGTCTTCCCATGCCTTTAACTTTTCAGGCAGGTTACGCAACAAATAGGCAGGATGATAGGTGGCAATGACAGGAATGTTACGGTAGGTGTGGACCCGACCTCGCACGGCTGCCATCGCGGCCTCCGAGCCGGTCAGTCGGGTGATGGCTGTCTTGCCCAGTGCAACAATAATTTTGGGACGGATGAGGTCGATTTGCCGGTCTAGCAGCGGTGCACAGGCTGCGGCCTCCTCTGGCAGGGGTGTGCGGTTTCCCGGCGGACGACATTTCACAACATTGGCGATGTAGACCTCACGGCCGCGTTGCAATCCGGCCGCCACCAGCATGGCGTCGAGCAGCTTGCCCGCCTGCCCCACAAACGGCTCACCGGTTTGGTCCTCCTCGGCACCGGGGCCCTCACCGATAAACAGCCAGTGGGCTGACTGCGCGCCGACGCCAAACACAACTTGTTTGCGCTGTTTGCAAAGTGTACAAGCCGCACAGTTGGCCGATATTTCTGTCAGCGAAGGCCAATCGGCTTCGGAGATTCTTTCCAAGCGCGCCGGGTCCACAGGAACTGAGGCATCAGCCTTTACCTGCTTCGCAGCTACAGGAGGCGGCTTAGCGGTCGACGGACCTGCCACCGGGCTCGTATGCGCAGGGCTCGCAACCGCTCGCGACGCCGCAGCAGCAGGTGCAGAGACAGGGGCGGGCCGCGCCGGCGGCGGCGCTTCTGGTGTTGCACCAACACTTTCGTGCCCCAAACCCCGCATCACAAAGTAAGACCAGAGCTCCATCTCCAACAAATAGTCTTTATCGAGGCGCATGTTCAGCCAGTGTCTTTATGTTTAGACCAAGAAACAGCGCGTCCTCGCGACCTGTGACGGCGGGATAGTAGTCGCGGCGCAGCCCAAGCTGACGAAAGCCGAAGCGCTCATACAACCTGAGGCCGGCAATGTTGCTGGGACGGACTTCGAGATAAATCACTTCGCAGGCGGTTGGTGCCGCCTTGTCGATCACATGTTGCAGGATGGTCGCACCAACACCCCGACCCTGCCAGTTTTTTGCAACCGCAAGATTAAGTAGATGCATTTCTTCAAGCGCCGGCATGGTGATGCTGTAACCCACCAGCTCGTTACCATGCCAGGCGCCCATACAATCGTAGCCGGAATACAACGAATCGCGAAAATTACCGTGGGTCCACGGAAACGCGTAGACGTTTGATTCAATCGCCACCACCGCCGGCAGGTGGTGTTCTTCCAGCTTCTGAAATCGCAGCTCGATCGATTCCGCCTTTAGCTGCGCACTCACGATGCAACCCCAACGAGCGGCTTATCAATCAAATGTGCTTTCGCTTCCGCCGCACTTTCTGCCTTTGCCGCCGCGTTCAACCTTCGCTCCTCAATGGTCAGCGCAACTTTGTTCCGAACATACAGCGGCGCAGCGTCGTGCGGTCGAATGGTTGCAGCTTCGCCTGCTCGTGCAAGCATACTTTGCGCAACACGAATCAGGTCCGCAGCCGATGGGAACACCAGTGATCTCGGCACCCCAATTGATACCAACTTGCTGGCCGTCAGCGCGCCGCCGAGCGCGGGCACGGCAAAGGCACTACCGATGCCCGTCCAACGGCTGGCGAGAAATTGCGCCGGCAATTGCGGCACAACGAGTGCGTCGAACTCTTCGGGTTTCAACAAACTTGGCGGTACGACTTCACTAAAGCCGGTCTGCACGCTGGCATCTCGCACATAGGCCGCAAGATATATTTCGCCCATGCGCGCATCGGTGGCGACAAGAATGTGCTCAGCGCCGTCGCGACTCGCCGCTTCTGCCAGCGCCAACGGCGTGGGCAATGCAATCACCGGCTTTCTTAAGCCATAGGCGAGTCCTTGCGAAATGCCGCAGGCGACACGCACACCAGTGAACGAGCCGGGACCTTGGCCGAATACAACAACATCAATGTCACCTACGGCAAGCCCGATCTCGGCCAGCAAGTCGTGCATCGTCGGCAATGCCAACTCACCACTTTGTTGGCCGGCCTCGGCGATTTCGCGCGACACAACTTTCTCCCCGCGCGCGACGGCAACGGAGATCGTTTCTGACGAGGTTTCAAACGCGACGAGATTGGCGGGGCGGCTCATCGGCAAATTATAGCGGTCGCACGCATGGCAACCTTGGCAGGAAGCCTGAATCAACGACCGGCTTTGCCCCCGCACCTCGGCGACCCGCCACCGAGAACTTAAAGTCGCCGATTGACGGGCATCTTCAGTCATAAGCGCTTGAAGATGCCCGTGTTTAAAGGACTTTCAAATCTTACTGCCCTTGTTGATGGCTCAAGGCCATCGGCAAATGTTTTGCTACGCGAGGAAGTCCAAGGGCGCAAATCGGCCGTTCAGCACACGCGATGCATCCAAGCCCCACCATTTGCTGATGACGGTGGTATACGCGGAACGAAAGTCCACGGCGAAGGGCAAATTGCCATTGCCATCAAGCCGTGCCAGTTGCGGTGCTTCGCCGTACATGCCACCGCGCACTTTGCCGCCGACCACAAACTGCACATTGGCGGTGCCGTGGTCGGTGCCATTGCTCTGGTTTTCTTTGGGGCGACGTCCGAACTCACAGTAGGTCATGATGAGTGTGGAGTCCCAGCGATTGAGCTCTTGCAAGGCCGACTTCAACGCGGCGATGCCGTCGGCCAAATCACGCAACAGATTGGCGTGGGTGCCAAGCTGGTTGGCGTGGGTATCAAAACTCCCCAACGTTAATCGAATCACACCGATCCCCGCGTTACTGGCGGCCAACTGCGCAGCTGTCCTCACTTGGCCGGCGAATGCGCTGTTCGGAAACGTTGTTTTGAATTGGTAGTTTGTATTCAGCTTGGAGGCGGCATGTACCACCTCGGTTTCCACCGCGAGGATGTGTTTGAGCGCGCTGTTGCGCTCGTCGCGCCCGGCCTGTGCCAGACGCGCGGTGCGCAGAAACTGCGCGGTGTCGGCCAGCGCGATGGTACGTGCGGCGTATCCCGACAGTGGCCCCATGTCGTTCGAGCCGACCACCACACCGTCCGCCGCGTACGCCTTGGGCGCGGGGTTCTGCGCGAAGGTACGCGCGAGCCAACCCGCATCCAAGTACTCTTCACTCTTCGACGCCGTGTCCCAAATTTCGATGGAACGGAAATGCGACAGATTCGGATTTGGATAGCCTAGGCCTTGGATCACCGCGAGTTCCTTCCCTTCCCACATCGGCATCAGCGGTTTCAGCGATGGATGTAACGCCTCGCGCTCGGTCAAGTTGATGAGACTCGCTCGTTCCAAGCCGACGCGTGGGCGTAACGTCGCGTACAACGGATCGTTGATGGGCACAACCGTATTGAGACCATCATTCGCCCCTTTCAACTCGATCAAGATGAGTAGGTTGCTGTAGGGCGATGGTGGCAACGTCGTTGTCTTGGCGGCGCTGGATGGGCCGGTTGGGCTTGGCGACTGTGCCCATGCCACGCCATTGACGTTCCCGAACAGTGGTGCGGATGTTGCGATTGCCCCAACGCCGGCGGCACTCAAAAATTTTCTGCGGTTCATGATTATTCCTTTAGCTTCTGGCGTCCAACGTTCATTTCAAATGGTAGGCCGGATCAGCCACAAATGTGCGTGCCCAATCCGAGGGTTTGCCCCCCACCGGCAACTGGCTCGGCGCAACGGCCAACACCACCCGCGACATATTGGCGACGTTGTCTTTGGCATTCGGCTGATTGAATGATGACGACCATGTGTCGATGTTCCAGTTCAGCGCCGCCATCGCGCGCTCGGTCTGTCGCTGCTGGCGTTGTGCGCGTCCCGGTGGCGGGGGCGTGCCGCTCCGCTCCGCCATTTCATCGAGTGCATTCATCACCGGCTCCATACGATCTTCATTGCGGAACAGTCGATCAACAAACTGCTTGCGTCCGAGCAGCGTTGCAGAGTTGATCCAAACTTCACCACCGGGCCAACCCTTCACGTTGGGCGGCGAAAACACGTTCTGCCCAAGCAGCGCGGAGGCAAATACGAAGGGGCGCAGATTCGGCGTCTTGATGTCAAACAGCTTGAGCGTGCCAACCACAAACTCAACGGGCGACTTGACCAGTGCTCCACGATTTTCAGGCGCATAAAACGCATCCGACACCAGCATGGCTTGCATCAGCTTGGCGATGTTGTATCCGGAATCGCGAAACACATTCGCAAGTTTCGCCACCTCCGCCTCATCAGGCGCTGGCGAGACAAACTCGCGCCACAATTTGCGCGTGATGAACTGTGCGGTCTCGGGACGCTTGAGCAGCAGATCGAGCGCCTGGTCGCCCTCAAAGTTACCCCGCTTTCCGAAAATGGTCTTGACACCCGCGTCGTGAATCGCGCGCCGGAACAAAAACTCACCGGTCTCGCGATCAAGCGACCATCCGGTGAACGCACGCGCCATTTCCTTGATGTCCTGCTCGGTATAGTTTCCCTCGCCGAGAGTGAAGAGCTCCATCACTTCGCGCGCGAAATTTTCATTCGGCTGCTCACGCCGACTGTTGGCATTATCCAAATAGATCAACATCGCCGGATCGCGCGCCACCTGCCGCAGCATCGAACCAAAGTTTCCCAGCGCATTCTTGCGCAGCAACACGTGCTGTTGATACATCAAGGTGCTGAATCGCACTTTCTGTTGGCTGGTGGCAAAGTGGTTATGCCAGAACAAAGTCATCTTCTCCGTCAATGGTGACGGCGTGGCCAACATCTCGCGAAACCACCACTCACGCAGATCGATTGCACGTTCATTATTGAGGCGCAGTTCGGCCTGACGCTGTTCCGGCGTCATATCACGCAACTTGGTGGCGGGCGTGATCGGTGTGGTGACCCATGCGGGCGGCGGTGTGATGGCGACGTCACGAGTCGCCGCGAGTATCTGTCCGACCGCCTGCGTGCGGCTCAAGCCGGTGATGGCATTGATATCCGCCAACTCAGCCGCGAAACCGGTGCGGTTAAGCAGGTGCCGCGCATCGTCCTGCGTAAGCTTGTCATCCGGTTTGGCTTGGGCTGCGCCGCCGAGCCCGGTCAGCCCACAAACGAAAGCAGCGATTAGAACCGCCAAAAAACGTTGCCACACGGCTTTTTTCGACAAAGGTGTCATGTTTTCACCGTTCAACAATGATTGATCTTCATCCGGCTGCCCCGCTTGTTCGAGCGTCGCGCCTAACATCTATTTAACTTCGTAACGATCCGCCGCGGCCAACAAGGCTAGGAGCGAGGACGAATCATCACGCTTGCCCGCAAGCGCCTGCTTTGCTTGGTTATCACCTTTGAGATAAGCATTCCAGAACATCAGGCTTGCCGCCTTTACATCACCGCGAATTTCATCGTCTCGCGGTGACGTCATCCGGCGGGTAAACGTTTGGCCACCAAACACCATATGGTCACCCCCGTCCAGCACCAGCAAATATTTATCGCCCGAGGGCATATGAATATAGGGCAAGGTGCGATCTTCAACAGTGGTACCGTCGTTTAACACCGCGCCGTCCTTGGTGCCTGTAATGGAAAAGAACGGCATACGAATATCGCCGAATTGTTTATCCATTTTTGTTTTGTTGCGCGCATTCGGGCTAAACGCAATTGCCGCCGCCACCCGTTTGTCGAATCCCGATTGGCCCCTGACCGCCGGATTGACTTGCCCGGCGATGGACAACGTCGTTTGCGCGCCGAAGGAATGGCCTGACATGCCAATCTTTTTGCTATTGGCAAATTTGAATATCGTTTCACTGGCCGCGCTTCGACGCACGATTTCGTCGATCACAAAATGCACGTCTCCTACCCGAAGCCCTAGGTTAGTCATGGTCTTCGCGCTTTTGAGACTAGCCTCCACCTGCGCAACAGGTTTGTCTTTCCAGATGGATTCATCACTGCCGGGGTGTTGGACGTGGACAACGATGTAGCCGTGACTGGCCCAGTGTTCACCCCACAGCTTGCCTGCCCCGCTACTGCCACCCAAGCCGTGTGAAAACACAACGACCGGAAACTTTGTCGTACTTTCAGGTTGCCCCGATGCCGGGAATAACACACGAACGGGCAGCTTGCGCTTACGCGCTTGGTCGTCCCAGGCCTCGTCAACCGACTCAACCTTGTAAAGCCCCGCACTTTCGTAGGAAGCACTTGCCGCCGGAGCCGGTGTTGTGGCCGCGCGGCCTTCGCGTGAAATGAAAAACGCGAGAAGACAGGACGTTGCAACCACCAGCATATAACGCCAGAGTATTGGCATGACTTTACGTATGGTCATTGGAAACCTCTAACATTGGTTCAACAAAGTACGTTTAGTAGGTATTGGCGAGAACTAGTGCCGCTCCGCCATTTTCTTCCGCGCTGCCACCAGTTCGTCCTGTGAGACGTAGCTGTCCTTGTTTGTGTCCACCATGGCGAAATGTTTTGCCAGCCGCGGCGCATTGGCGTCCGCTTCGGCGTTGCTGATACGGCCATCGTTGTCAGCATCTATTCGTTTGAACATTACCGTTGCCGTTTTGGCACGTGCCGCTTTCATTTCATCAGCCGTGACAAAACCATCTTTGTTGCTATCAATTGCATCAAATCGTTTGGCTAAACGGGGGGCGGCGGAAGCCTCCGCCCGTGAAATCTTGGCATCACCATCTTTATCCAGCGCCTTTAACTTCTGATGGCCTGCGGCTGGCGCATCATCAGTAGCGGCGCTCGATACAGAGGGAGGTGCGACGGCAGCGCTCAACAGCGTTGCGGCAAAGAAGAAATGCAATTTCTGTTTGTTCATGTCGATTCCTTTTGGAAGTTTCGGGAAAGGTTTTTTCCACCACGTTGCGGTATGACCCGCACCTTACGCCGAACAACGCCAAATGTCGTTTCAGGCTGACGACAATTCGTAACGTGCTGTAACTGAGCCCGATTGCAACCGTTGAGGCTTACAATTGATTACAAATCCCATGGCGGGGTTGCTGAATTGCCGACATCTCCGCCCTATGATATGCACATGAACAACATTACCAACCCCGCTACTCCAACCGCCCCGCGTTACCGCATCCTGGTCGTTGACGATGACCTCCGCCTGCGTGACTTGTTAAAGCGGTATTTGACCGAACAAGGCTTCGCGGCGGATACCGTTCCGGATGGCCAGGCGCTCGACCGTGCGTTTACGCGTAACCGTTATGATCTGGTGGTGCTCGACGTCATGCTGCCAAATGAAGACGGATTCGCCATCTGCAGACGGATTCGCGCAGGCGCGGTACCGGACGCGGCGGAGGCGAACATTCCGATCATCATGCTGACCGCCAAGGGCGACGATGTTGATCGTATCCTCGGCCTGGAGATGGGCGCGGATGACTATCTCGCCAAGCCGTTTAACCCGCGCGAATTGGTCGCGCGTATCAACGCAGTGTTACGCCGTCAAGCACCGTTACCGACCCCGGGCGCCCCATCGGCTAGCGACGAATTGGTCACGTTTGGTCCATTTGTATTGAATCTCGGCACACGCGAGTTGCGTCGCGATGGCGTCGCCGTGCCGATGACAACCGGCGAATTCGGGCTGCTTAAGGTCATGGCACAGCACCCTAAAGCGCCGCTGTCCCGAGACAAACTTACCGAACTGGCGAGAGGACGGGAGCACGATACATTTGATCGCGCCATCGACGTGCAAGTCTCTCGATTGCGCAAGCTGCTCGGAGAAGATCCGGCAAATCCGCGCTACATTCAAACCGTGTGGGGGCGTGGTTATGTGTTTGTGCCGGACTGACGCTTCTTTCGCCACGAATTGGCCACCAAACTAGCGCTTTCATGCGACTAATCCCACAGTCCCTGCTGGCCAGGACGGCGCTGGTGCTGTTGTTCGCCTTATTGGCGAGCCAGCTTGTCTCCATCGCGCTATTCCGTTATTACAGCCGTGAGCCGCGGGTACAACTCGCAGCGATCCGCTTTGTGGGGCAGCTGAAAACCATACGCGCCGCGCTGGAAATCATTCCGCCGGAACAGCAGCGCGAATTCCTCCAGCGGTTACGCGAAGAACGCGGCATGCGGGTCTTTCGGCTGCGCGAAGAGGAGCCCATGGAGATCGCGCCTGACATTCCGGCGTTGCGCGTCGCGCGAGAAAGACTGCGTGAAGAATTTGGCGCGGACTCCGAAATCTTTGTTCGCACCAGACCACAAAAGCCAGACGCCCCGCCGCTATTGATCACACGTTTGCCGGTTCGAGACGGCACGTTCTATGTCGTGTTTCCGCGCGGCCGGGTGGTTGAGCAGGACTACACTTGGGCGTGGGTCGGCTGGGGCGTGTTTGGTGGTGTGATCGCGCTTGTCAGTGCGGTATTTTTGATGTGGCGGGTAAACCAACCGCTGAAGGCCTTGGCGGGGGCAGCACAAGAACTTGGCAGAGGCAATTCACCACCACCGGTGACCGAGGCCGGGCCGACCGAAGTTCGCGCGGTCGCGGTGGCGTTTAATCAAATGCGTCGCGACCTGGAACGGGTTGATCGCGAGCGAGCGACGTTTTTGGCTGGTGTCTCGCACGACCTCAGAACACCACTTTCACGTCTTCGCCTCGGCGTGGAAATGCTACCGGCGGATCCCGCCACCCGTAGTGATATCGAGCGAGATATCGCCGATATCAGCGGTGTGGTCGATCAGTTCATGGACTTCGCGCGAGATGAAGGCACCGAAGTGCCTGAGCCTACCAACCTCAATCAATATGTAGAAGCTATCGCCGAACGGGCACAACGTGCAGGGGTAGATATCTCGCTGGAACTGGGTGCCTCTTTTGTTGCACCAATCCGACGGCAGGCGTTTAAACGCTTGTTAAACAACCTCATCGACAATGCCGTGAAACACGCAAAAACGGCGATCACCATTCGTTTGCAACCTTTGGAGCCCGGTGAATTTTTCATCAGTGTGCTTGACCGAGGACCCGGGATTTCGGTCGATGAAGTCGACCGACTCAAACAGCCGTTTACCCGTCTGGATTCGTCACGAACCGGTGCCTCCGGCGCAGGGCTCGGTTTGGCCATCGTTGAACGTATCGCAAAGATACACCACGGCTCTTTCGAGCTACTGCCGCGCGAGAGCGGCGGGACGGAAGCCCGCGTTACGTTTCGCGAAACGGGCGCAATCGCTTAAGGTTTTGCCCCTGGCAACGGCTTGGAATTCGGGCCACCAGTGGTGGCGGATGTCGCAGCGGCCATATATCGGTCGAAGTTTTGCTCCGCGACGCGTGACCACAGAAACTGCTCATCGCGGTACGGTCTCCACGACTTGTAGATTTCCTTGAAGTTGGGATTTTTGTCCGACTCTGCGGCGCAAACTTCATTGGTCGCCTGCCAGCAAGCATCCAGAATTTCACGGCTGAACGGTCGGAGTTGGACGTTGTGATTGGCGACCAATCGGCGCATGGCGGCGGGATTCACGGCGTCATACTTCGCAAGCATCAGTAGATTCCCTTCCGCACAAGCCGCCTCCAAGATCGACTGATATTGCGGCGGTAACGCACTCCACGCCTGTTGATTTACAAACAGATCTAGCTGCG
This sequence comes from Usitatibacteraceae bacterium, assembly GCA_044346745.1. GTDB lineage: Bacteria > Pseudomonadota > Gammaproteobacteria > Burkholderiales > Usitatibacteraceae > UKL13-2. The sequence continues at coordinate 9,661 of JBIIYQ010000027.1, forward strand.
GGCCACCGTCCCACCACCCCGGGTAGTAGTAGTTTTTGGCGATTTTGAAGAAACCCAATTTCTCATCATCGTAGGGCCCCACCCATTCAGCCGCGTCGATGGCACCCTTTTCGAGCGCGGGATAGATATCACTCGCCGCAATTTGCATGGGCACCGCGCCAAGCCGAGCCAATACGAGGCCGGCGAACCCGCCAATCCGAAACTTGAGCCCTTTCAAGTCACGAACCGTGCGAATCTCTTTTCGAAACCATCCTCCCATTTGCGCACCGGTATTGCCAGCTGGGAAACTGAGGATGTTGTATTTCGCATAGAAATCACGCATCAGCGCGAGGCCACCACCGAAGTACGTCCAAGCGTTTTGCTGACGCGCGTTCAGCCCAAAAGGTATTGCACAGCCAAAGGCAAACGTCGGATCTTTGCCAACGTAGAAGTATGGGGCCGTGTGTGCGCATTCCACGGTATTGATTTGCACCGCATCCAGCGCTTGCAACGCGGGAACAATTTCCCCTGCGGCAAAAACCTGGATCTGAAACTTACCCCCCGACGCAGAACCAACACGTTTGGCAATGCCTTCGGCAACACCAAAAATGGTGTCAACACTCTTCGGAAAGCTCGAGGTCATGCGCCACTTCACCACTGGCAACGAATTTGCCTGCGCCGTTTGGCCACTCACTTCAAGGGGCGATGTCGCCAAGCCCGCAAGTCCGGCCAGTCCGCCGCCAGCTCCGGTAAGAAATTGACGGCGGCTCACGCGTTACTGCCCGGCAATGGCCATACGATCGAGCAGGATCGACCCCACTCGCTTGGAGCCGTAAGGTAACGCGTCGTTCCCCACCGCGACAATGCCCTTAAACATATCGCGCAGGTTGCCGGCGATGGTGATTTCTTCAACCGGGTAGGCGATCTCACCACCTTCTATCCAGAATCCTGCGGCACCGACCGAATAATCGCCCGTGACATTATTTGCGCCGTGCCCCATCGTTTCAGTGACGTACAGTCCACGCCCCATCTGACGGAAAAGGTCTTGCAGTGACATGCCGTCGTCGTTCACGATCAAGTTATGGTTGCCGCCCGCGTTGCCCGTTGATTTCAGGCCCAGCTTGCGCGCGGAGTAGCTCGACAAAAAGTAGCCTTGCAACACACCGTCCTTCACTACGTCGCGCTTGGACGTCGCAACGCCTTCGCCGTCAAATGGACCACTCGCCAGCCCTTTGAGCATAAACGGGTCTTCAGCGATGGAAATGCGGTTCGAAAACACCTGCGTGCCAACACTATCGAGAAGAAAACTCGACTTTCGGTAGAGCGCCGAACCACTTACCGCCCCGACAAATGCGCCGATCAGACTAGGCGATACCGTGGCGTCGAACACCACCGGCGCTTCACCGGTCGCCGCACGTTTACTGTTGAGCCTTGCCACTGCGCGCTGCCCGGCACGCTTACCAATCGATTGAGCAGATTCAAGATCTGTTTTGGCGCGCGCAAGGCTGTACCAGTAGTCGCGCTGCATCCCTGATTCGGTGGTGGCAATGACGGTCACACTCGCGCTGTGACGCGTAGTCGCGTAGCCGCCGATAAAACCGAGTGAATTTGCGTAAATGAAATCGGATTCGTAGGTCGACAACGTTGCACCTTCGCTATTGTCAACCCGTTTATCGACTGCAAGGGCCGCCGCTTCCATCTCGCGACAAATCACCACCGCCTCATCAATCGACGGCTGCCAAGGATGATAAAGATCGAGCGCGGGATACGGGCCCTTCGCCAGCATCTCAATGTCAGGCAGTCCCGCAAATTCGTCCGCTGCGGTGTACTTGGCAATTGCCAAGGCGGCGTCAACCGTACGTTCGATCGCCTGCCGTGACATGTCCGTGGTGGACGCATTACCTCGTTGCTGGCCAAGGAATACCGTTACACCAAGTCCTTTGTCGCGGTTGTGTTCGATGGTCTCGACTTCATCTAACCGAACCGTAATGTTCTGCCCCACCGATGTAGAGACCTCGACATCCGCCGCAGTTGCGCCGCGCAATTTTGCATACTCGATGGCCAGCGTTGCTGCGTCCTGCAATCCACTATTTGTCATGTCTCAATCGTTTACTTTGGTGCTGCTAGATATAGGTTAGCCGCCGAGGATTGCCGGGGCGCGCGTGCTGGTTTGTCGTCGTTTTCAGTAGTATGACGCGGCAGAGACATCGCAGCCAAATAGCCAAAATCCCTGTTAGATGGCACCTGTCAGGTATGATGCGCGCTTGCATGAATCCATGGCATCCTCGAGCGACGCCGAGCAACATGAGCCATAACTTGGAAAAATAAGCGTGGAAGACGAAGTCGAAAAAAATTCTATCAGCAAAAGCGAGATGAAACGCCGTAGCCTCGCGTTGCAGTTGGTCGGTGAAGAGTTGGTTCGACTATCCCCGGAGGCGCTGCGCAAGTTTGAGCTTCCGGAAAACCTGCTCGAAGCAATCTTGGACGCCAAGCGTATCAATCCGAACAAACATGGCGGCATGAGTCGCCAGATGCAATACATCGGCAAACTGATGCGACAAGTCGACGCCGCCCCGATCGTCGAAAAACTTGATGCCATGAAAGCCCCGTCGCAGAAAGATACGGCGCTCCATCATCTTGCCGAACAATGGCGCACCCGGTTGCTGGCCGACCAAACAGCGGTTGGCGCGTTCAAGAACGACATCATGCCGGACGCTGAGCCGGCTGATATTGAGGCACTAGCAGCCCTTGTCGCGAATGCAAGCGATGAGTATCTGAAGCGCAAACCACCTAAATTTTTCCGGCAACTGTACAAGTTTTTACTGAAGCGCATCACTGACAAAGCGGCGGCACCAATATGAGCAACATGAGCGACGCTGGTTTTGAGCCGGTAAAGATTGGTTTGCTATCCGTCAGCGACCGCGCATCAGCGGGTGTCTACCAAGATCAGGGGTTACCGGCACTTGAAGATTGGTTACGCGATGCTGTAAAGAACCCAATCACTATGGTTGCGAAGGTGATTCCGGATGAACGCGCGCTGATTGAAGCGACCTTGAAGGAGTTTGTTGACGTGGAGCAGTGCGCGCTGGTGTTGACCACCGGTGGTACCGGCCCCGCTCCGCGTGATGTCACGCCTGACGCCACCGTCGCTGTTGCTGACCGCGTCATGGATGGCTTTGGCGAACGCATGCGCCAAATCTCACTACGCTTCGTGCCGACGGCGATACTGTCGCGCCAGACTGCGGTTATTCGGAAATCGAGCTTGATTGTGAATCTTCCCGGCCAGCCAAAGTCGATTCGCGAAACGTTGGAGGGCTTCCGCGATGCCAATGGCGTGGCGGTCGAAGTCGGTGTTTTTGCGGCGATCCCGTACTGTATTGATCTAATCGGCGGCCCCTACGTCGAAACCAACGATGCTGTGATCAAGGCGTTCCGGCCAAAGTCTGCGATCCGACCTGCACAGTAAGACCAACCCCTCTCAATACTTGAACAACTTATGGCAGACCTCATCCAGCATCTTGAACTGAACACCGGCGTCAACCCCAAGGGCACAATCATCTGGATGCACGGACTGGGCGCGGATTGCTGGGACTTCGTACCGATCGTCAAAGAGCTCGGCGCGCCGGATGACCTGCCACTACGATTCATCTTCCCGCAGGCTCCCTCAAGGCCAATCACCATCAATGGCGGCCACGTCATGCCCGGCTGGTATGACATTTCGATGGCCGAGTTGGAACGCAAGGCCGATGAGACCGGCATCCGAGAGTCTCAGGCCGCCATTGATGAACTCATCGAACGCGAAATTTCGCGCGGCATCACCTCCGACAACATCATCCTTGCTGGCTTTTCTCAAGGTGGAGCGATCGCGCTTCAATGCGGCCTACGTTCCAAACACCCGCTGGGTGGCATCATGGCTCTCTCAACATACTTGACGCTGGCCGATTCGCTTTGGGCGGAAAAGTCGCTTGCGAACGCCGACATTGCGATACTGATGGCACATGGTGTTCAGGATCCCGTTGTGCCACTATCGTTGGCGCGTACGTCGAAAGCGACACTGGTCTCCCACGGCTACCAAGTCGAGTGGCATGAATACCCCATGCAACACGCTGTCTGCGGCGAAGAGATCGAGATAATCGCTGAGTGGCTGGAAAAACGCTTTCAGTCAACGATTACCCGCACACGGTAGTTTTCTTGCGCCTGCATTAGCGCATCGCCGTGGACTGCTGGGTGACGTCGGGATCAAACCGCGTTAGCGGGATTTCCGTCGACCGGGGTGTGGCTAAAGGATCAAAGAAAATCGCTAACTCATCGTGGCGCTTGATGGTGTTTTCGTAGCCCATCTTGATCAGCGCCTGACAATAAAACTTGTCAAATAGTAAGTAACTCGCGAGGGCTGCGCCACCCTTGCGCATTGCACCTATCGAACGCATCAGAAATCGAATTGACGCGGGGAGGTTTCCAACGTGCTGATGCGCCAAACCTTCAAGTGGCGTATCCGGGCAGGCAACACAGAAATCGACGTGATGAAGCGGCATTCCTGAGGCTTCAAGCCGCTCCCGGTCCACCAACGCAATGGTTGCATTCACACGCTGTAATAGCTCGAGGTCCATGGCCAACGAGTCTAGAAAAATTGACGACATGGCATGGCCGGCGATCTGCGCCAATGACGGATAGGTATCGCTCCGTAAACGGGAAGGCACGTCCTTCACCAGCTTCGCCGTACCGATGACAAAGATCCGCGACGCGCCCAGATGCAGCGCCGGACTCACCGGTGCCATTTGGCGGATGGAGCCATCACCAAAAAATTCACGATTTATTTTAATTGCTGGAAACGCGAAGGGAATCGCCGAAGATGCCATCAGGTGTTCGGGCCTGAGTGACGCCACACGTATGCCGACCCGTTGGGAACGTTTCCAACCGTGAATGTCTGTAGCGCCTTGGAAGAACGCGCAATTCTGTCCAGAGGTATAACCGGATGCCGTAATGGCAAGCGCACGCAGATGGCCGCCGTCGATGTTTTCTTGAATCTTGGCCGCGTCCATGCTTCGGGCCAATAACCCCTCAAGCGGCGAATTGTCGAACAACGATACCCTGTGATTCTTCGTCAGTGCGCCCAACAAAAACGCCGATAACCAGCGGGCGCTACACGAAACGACTCCCGGCACATCGGTTCTATAGACTTGGCTCGGGTCAAGCGAAGACCAGATACGTTCCAATGTCGCCACGGCATCCGAAAAGTGTGACGCATGTGACGCCAACACGGCGGCGTTGATTGCACCGGCCGATGTACCGGTGATGAAGGGGAATGGATTCTCCGTCGGATAGTCAAGAATTTCCGCCAGTGCCTTCAAGACACCAACTTGATACGCGGCACGGGCACCACCGCCCTGCAAAACAAGGGCTGTGCTAAGAAAGCGTCGGTTTTGCGCCAGCTTTTGAGAATCTGGGCCTCTTTTGTCGGCGTCGCGATTACTCAAAGCGGCTTCCCCGTCCGATACGGCTCAACTAACCAATTGCGGGGTGATCACCCGCGATGCTGCCCTTCAACTGGCGACGAGGTATGCAATGGATCGCCCCCCAACTTACCCCGTAGGTTGTACACCTGCATCGGTCCCTTACCTTTGACTTGTATTTGGTAGGGTTCATCAAAGTTAAATCGATTGTGCAAACGACGGTAGGTCACAGAATCGACTTGGATATGCCCAGCGATAGCCTCAGTACACATGCGGCTGGCAATGTTGACCGTATCGCCCCAAAGATCATAGCTAAACTTACGGTGGCCAATCACCCCTGCCACAACCGGTCCTGTCGCGATACCGACGCGCAATGCCAACCTTTCACCGTTGGGCGCGACATATTGGGACACAAATTCCTGCATATGGAGCGCCATTACCGCCACTGCGTCAACATATTGTCCGGATCGTGAAGTCAGCCCCCCCGCGACCATATATGCGTCGCCGATGGTCTTTATCTTTTCGACTTCAAAACGTTCAGCCAAGATATCGAAGGCAGAAAAGATATCGTTCAACAGCGATACCATGTCATTCGGCGACATTTCTTCGGAAAGATGTGTGAAATTAACAATATCCGCAAACATTACAGTGACATCCGCGTGGCCATCAGCGATATTGCTCTCCTGCCGTTTGAGTCGATCAGCAACATTGGTCGGCAAAATATTCAACAACAAACGGTCAGAGACCTCTTTCTCAGTCGTTACTGCCTGGGTTTTAGCTTCGACAGCAACGCGTAACTTGTCTTGCTCCCGCGAAAAGTACCAAAGCAACACATAGACTAGGGCCGAAATAGATACAAAATTCAGTACAAAGAAAACCGCAACGGTCTTCATTTCAAACTGTTCGACATCGTGGATCAGCAAGTAGTCAAACATGCCGGAAAGCGCCGTCATGAAAACATAAGCGACAAACCAAGGCACGGACTCGCGGGTGCCAAGAATCACGATTGCACCGACCGGTGCCAACAGCGCCCAAAGTGATACTCCGCTGGCGTTAACAAAGTTTCCAATCGACCATTGCAATACAAACGGCGTAAACAAAAACAAGGACAACTGCATAATGCAGAACACACCGAGTTTCTTGGTCCGCAGGTAGAAGACGATTGTGCAGGTCGAGAGCCCCTGAAAGACCAGCGGGATCGTCGTTGAAAACGTTTTGCCAAAGCTCCAATAGATGGCAAGCCACAGAACCGACGCCAACATCATCAGGCCGGTCGAAAACAGCAGCATGTCACCCGCGAGTTTTTGCTCCGGTGTGAGTGAGCCTCGATCCGTCAATATATCTGGTGCAAAACCCATGGCTACCAAACGTTCCTTCGACTGCATTGGATTACGTATGCCGCACAATCAGTTGTTCTTCACTGCGTGATGCGTTACTGCGGCCCCCGCCGTGGTCCTATTCGTCAAAACAATTATCGCATAAGCGAGCGCTGAGCCGCACTCTGGTACCTCTATTTTGATGGGGAGCCGCCACCTCCTCCACGCGCCGCTCTGCATCAGCACTGGTTTGCCGATGGAGGCGCTCGTCGAGCGAATCGGCTAAACTTTCGCCATCCTACTCAACCCGCTGCAACTGGAGAATTTGATATGTCGATGGCTGACCGCGACGGCGTTATCTGGTCTGATGGAAAACTCATTCCTTGGCGTGAGGCCACCACTCATGTGCTTACCCACTCGCTGCACTACGGACTCGCTGTTTTTGAGGGGGTGCGCGCGTACAAGACCGAATCACCCGCGTTGGGTACCGCGATCTTCCGCCTACAAGAGCACACCAAGCGCCTGTTTAACTCCGCCAAAATCTACCAAATGGCCATGCCGTTTTCGATGGAGGAAATCATGGAAGCGCAACGTTCGGTGGTGCGAGAGAACAACCTCGAAAGCGCCTATCTTCGACCGCTGGCGTTTTACGGCTCTGAAAAAATGGGGGTCTCGCCTAAAGGGGCCAAGGTGCACATCGCCATTGCAGCATGGCCTTGGGGAGCGTACTTGGGTGAAGATGGACTTAAGAAAGGTATTCGTGTCAAAACCTCGTCATTCGCCCGCCATCATGTCAATGTGACCATGCCGCGCGCAAAGGTGGCTTCAACCTACGCAAATTCGATTCTCGCCAATAATGAGGCGCTAGACCACGGCTACGATGAGGCGTTGCTGCTCGACACTGAAGGTTACGTCGCTGAAGGTGCCGGTGAAAACTTGTTCATCGTTCGCGACGGCAAGATCGCTACTCCCGAACTTACCTCGGCCCTCGATGGAATTACTTGGCGCTCAATTCAAACCGTTTGTGCGGATCATGGCATTCCCGTTGAAGCGCGCAAAATTACCCGCGACGACGTGTACATCGCCGACGAAGCTTTCTTCACCGGAACCGCTGCGGAAGTCACGCCGATCCGCGAGCTGGACGGTCGTACCATTGGTAACGGCGCACGCGGGCCGATCACGGAGAAATTGCAGGCGGCGTTCTTCGATATCGTTTACGGGCGTAACGCCAAGTACCATTCGTGGCTAACGCCGGTTAAGTGAGGATTGACGTTACATGAGTGCGCCAAGCGACAAAAGAACTACCCCCATCGTCGTGACCGCTGCGGACCTTCCGTTGCACTGCCCGACAGCGTCGATGAAACTGTGGAATAGCCACCCGCGCGTGTTCATCGATGTCACCACAACCGGTGAAGCAAAGTGCCCCTACTGCGGGACGGCCTATAAGTTTGACGGCCCGGCCCCGAGCGGCCATTAGTAGGTGACGCGCTTCATTGCCAAGTCGTGAAACGCGCTGTCATCATCGCGCCTGCTTGGATCGGCGACGCCGTCTTGTCACAGCCGATGTTGTCGCGCCTACACACGCTACACGCCGGATTACAAGTTGATGTTGTTGCCCCGCCTTGGGTGATGCCGGTCTACCGGAGAATGACCGAAGTCGCAAAAGTCATTGAGAATCCTTTCGGCCATGGCGACCTTCAACTAATGGCGCGACGGGCGTTTGGCAAGACAGTCTTGCGCAGCGGCAACTACGACCGAGCCTTTGTCCTGCCGAACTCGCTAAAGAGCGCGCTCATCACGTGGTTTGCTGATATTCCGAACACCACTGGCTTTCGAGGCGAGGCGCGCACCTGGCTTTTGTCGGACTGTCGACTGCTAGACGAACAGACAATGCCAACCATGGCCGAACGATTCGCTTCACTGGCAGAATCGCCGAGAAGTCCGCTCCATCGCCCGGCGGCCACACCGAGTCTCAACATTGATGGTAAAAACTGCGCCGACGTCATGCGTCGACTCGGTCTTGACCACCACAAACCAATCGTCGCAGTTTGCCCGGGTGCCGAGTACGGGCCGGCAAAACGCTGGCCGCCCGCGCATTTTGCGGCGTATGCAAAACAACAGATTGCCGCTGGTCACCAGGTTTGGATCTTTGGGGGCAAGGCCGATCACATCATCGGCGAGGAAATCAACCGGTTAAGCGACAACACCTGCAGAAATTTATGCGGCGAAACCGCGCTGGTAGATGCCATTGATCTCCTCAGCCTCGCAAAGCTGGTCGTCACCAATGACTCCGGCTTAATGCACATTGCGTGTGCGGTTGGCGCGCCGGTGGTTGCACTTTATGGCTCGTCATCGCCAGATTTCACGCCGCCACTTTCGGCGGCGGCACGTATCGTCAATTTGAAGATCGCGTGTAGTCCGTGTTTCCAGCGCACCTGTCCGCTCGGGCACTTCAAGTGTATGAACGACATTACCCCGGAGATGGTCGGCGGCACGACACCGACAGTCGGATTATCCGCAGACGACACACACGCAGTCGGTGCATAATTTGGACTATCTCGAACACCGTTTACCGTTAGCGGAGATTTCAAAATGCAACGCCAATTTACTTCCGCCACCAAACTTGATGCACCAGCACTGTCCGCTGGCCGCGTTAAGCCGTTTTTGCCAATCGCTGGTCTCGTTGTTTTGGCGCTTTCACTCGCCCTTTCAAAAAGTGTGTTTGCAACCACCGCAGTCCCTACTAAGACGGCCGCCAAACCGGACGCCTCACAAATTGATCTCGAATATCTCGCCGACCTCGAGGCTTGGCGCGACCGCGTAGAGCAAAGCCTGCGGCGCGATAACGGCTGGCTGACACTCGCCGGTCGTTTTGTGATGAAAGAAGGTGTGAACAGTTTTGGTACCGACGCCGCCAACGACATTGTGTTCCCTCCACAACTTGCCGGCGTTGGCCCTGCACGATTGGGGACCATCACGGTCGACGGTAAGAGTAAAACCGTGACCCTCCAGCCTGCTGATGGCACGATTTGGATATCGGAAGGCAAGGCCTTCCAAGGCGAGCGAAAACTCGGCGCATCCTCAACAAAACGGGACTGGGTGGCGCTCGACCGCATTTCGATGCACGTGATCGAGCGCAATGGCAAGTACATCTTGAGACTCGCTGACAACAAGTCTGAGGTCCGCGCAAGTTTCAAGGGTCGAATCTGGTATCCGCCAGCCATGGCATTCAAAACGACCGCGAGGTTCATCCCCTACGCGCCGGGCAAGACTATCCCGATCGTTAATGTCATTGATGAAGTCAGCGATGAGCCATCGCCCGGTTACGTCGAATTCACCGTCAAAGGCAAGAAGTACAAACTTGACGCGGTCGGCGACGATGGCGGGCTGTTTTTTGTCATCCGTGACGGCACAGCCGGCGACACCACCTATCGTCCATCACGTTTTCTGTATGTCGAAAAGAAGCCCGAGCCAAATGTTCCGTTCGCGCTGGACTTTAATCGCGCCTACAACCCACCTTGTGCATTCTCGGAATTCACCACCTGCCCGCTGCCGCCAAAACAAAACATTCTGCCGTTCCGTGTTGAGGCTGGAGAGAAGTACCGCAAGCCGGCCTGATCAACTTGCGGTGAGATCGGCCTGGGTATCGATGTCGATTAACACCCCCGCGTCGTCAACGGACAATACCTGAACCTCCGCCGCAAATGTCTGCACCACGGAGCGGGCCCCAGCATCACCGGTGAGGGTGATGAGTCGATCAAAGTAGTCGTGGCCAAAACCCACCGGATGGCCGCGCTTCCCTTGATGCGCTGGGACGATGATGGAGGCCGGTGAACGAACCTGCTCTGCAATATCGCGAACGGTCGAAGGCAACACAAACGGCATGTCGGCCAGCGCAATTAGCCACCCAGCAGCTGTTGATGTTGCCTCTACACCCGCCACAATTGAGGTCGCCATACCCTCGTCTGCGCGTGGATTGATCAGCAATCGAACGTCTAACTCTCCAGAAATACGTTCCGCCAGAGCGACCAGTTCGGCATCGTCACGAACCACCATCGTGACATCGTCGATCGCCGCACGCATCGCGCCGGCACTGGTCTCTAGAATCGTTTTGCCAGTGCCTAACTTGGTCGGCAGTTTTCCACCGCCAAACCTCTGACCTCTCCCCGCCGCCAGAAGAATGCCGGCAATCACGCGACGCGATGCTCCTTCGCTCTACCCGCCGCGGCCGTTGCCGCGAGGATGATTTGGTTACGCGCCGCGACGAGTTCGGCCGCAATCGCCACCGCGATTTCCGGCGGCGTTCTACTGCCGATGGCCAAGCCGACAGGCCCATGAAGCTTTGCTGCCTCGGCGGCCGAAACATCGAGGGTTTGCAGCCGCCGACGTCGTTCTTCGCTAGTCGCCTTAGATCCAACCGCACCAACGTAGAAGGCGGAAGTCTTAAGCGCTTCCATCAACGCCATGTCGTCGAGTTTAGGGTCGTGTGATACCGCGACAATCACGGAACGTGCGTCCGGTTTGAAAGCGATCACAGCGTCATCGGGCATGGCGTCGATAATCGTCGTGCCATCCACACGCCAGGTGGAACGATATTCGTCACGCGGATCACACACGCTAACGCGAAAGTCCAAGGTCTTGGCAATCTCGGCAAGATAAACCGATATTTCCGAGGCGCCAATAATCAACATACGCCAGCGAGGACCGTGCAGACACATAAAACGCGTCTCGCTGATGCCGGTTTTGTCGTTCGGTTCGGCGTCACGGTACGACCAAACGCCATTTGCCAAATCGACCTCGCGGTAAAACACGCGCCCCGCAGAGATACGCGCCAGCAATTCTTCGACGTCTTGTTGACGCGGCATCGCCTCAATCAGCACTTCCAATTCACCACCACACGGCAGCCCGTAACGCCGCGCGTCATCACTGGTGACACCGTAACGCTGGCGAATCGGTGCTGCACCGGCGGCAAAAAATTCTGCACGGCGAGCCAGTAAGTCGTCCTCAATACACCCACCCGAGACCGAACCAATCATTGCGCCATCACCGCGAATGACCAACATTGAACCTGGTGGACGCGGGCTCGCGCCGAAGGTCTGTGCAACAGTCACCAACGCCACGGAATGCCCGGCTTTCAGCCAATCGCGCAGGTGATGGAGGACGTCTAGATCAAGTGATTGCATTCATTAAACTCGTTTATTGACGAGCGTTTTCAGCGGTTTTTGCCTGAAAACTCCCGTCCTAAAAGGACTTTACGGTCACTGGTTGATTCCTGTGTTGCAACATAGATTGGGCAAGGTTGCTATTTTGCCGGGATTTGATTTCGCGTTGTCTGAAAGGTAATCAGCATCAGGCCAAGTGCAGCCATCGCACCAACTGCAGCCGCCCAGCCGAGGCTCGACATGCCACCCCCGGCAAGCATCGCGCCACCGACAAACGCACCAAACGCCTGACCTACGTACACACCACTGGCGTGCAACGTGATCCCCGCGTTTGCCGACGTGCCGGCCACTTGAATGACGCGGGTTTGCTGCGCGGGTTGGAACGCAAAACCAAACAGGCCCCACAGCGCGAGTGCCAGCATCACCGGCGGTATAAACGCAGGAATCCAGCTAAAGCTTGAATGAATTACGGCAAGCGCGATCAGCAAAAACACCATCAACCGATGGTTGTTGAAACGACGCATCAATTCGCCGGAACTAAACACGCCAATCGTGCCAAACAATCCAAACCATAGCAGCATCAAGGTGACAGCTTGTTGTGATAGCCCGAGCATTACAGTCAGCCACGCCGTGAGATAGGTGTACACCGTGAACACGGCGGCCATTTGCAAAACAATGATTGAAACTACCGCCATCTTCCGCCAATCAAGGATAAAGGCCCAGAGTATGGCGAAATTACTGGGCGGCACCTGGATATTGCGCGGCAGATATTTGCCGACCATCAACGCGGCAGCGGCACTGACAATCGCTGCATACCAAAGCGCCACATGCCAATCACTCACGGCCGCGATCATGACGCCGAGTGGCAAGCCGATAACGTTGGATAACGCAAACCCGCCAAACACTTTGCTGATGGCCTTGCCGCGCGCTTCGGGTGTGGTCAAGAATGCCACGACCGACAACGTCGTCGGTGTCACCACCGCGCTGGCTGCGGCAAACACCACGCGTGAGATGAGAACCACCGTGTAGTCGGTGGACAAAGCACCCACCACACTGGCAACTGTCATCAGCCAAAGACCGCCAAGCAGAACCTGCTTGCGATCAATCCGCCCAAGCGCCGCCCCCAGCAGTGGCGCGCCGAGTGCGTAGGCAATTGACGAATAACCCAACAGTGCGCCGGCCTGCGGCAAACTCACGACTAGGCTGGCAGCGATCTGCGGCAGCACACCCGCGATGATGAGTCCACCCGTACCGACGCCGAAGTTCGCCAGCGCCAACGTAAAGATAATCAGCTTCATGTTTCCTAAAAATGCAAACGCCGCAACGGTGAAGACACACCGCTGCGGCGTTATCGGATTGACGCCGTCGCTACGCCTTTAGCGAAGCAAGATCGAACGGCAGAGAGCGTAGACGTTTGCCGGTCAAGGCAAACACCGCGTTGGAAATCGCCGGTGCAATTGGCGGCAGGCCTGGCTCACCAACCCCGGTCGGAGTCTCACCACCGGGAACGATATGCACCTCCACCTTCGGCATCTCAGCCATACGCAATAACGGATAGTTGTGGAAGTTAGATTGCTCAACCACACCATCCTTGAGTGTGATCTTGCCGTAAAACGCGGCGCTCATGCCGTAGACGATGGCACTTTCGACTTGTGCGGCAACTGTTAACGGATTCACCACCAGACCACAGTCGATGGCGGAGACGATGCGATGCAACTTCAGTTCGCCCTTGTCCATTGACACTTCAACCACATGTGCAACAACCGATCCAAACGACTCGTGTACCGCGACGCCGCGGGCACGACCTTTGGGTAGCGGACTTCCCCAGCCGGCTTTCTCTGCTGCCAGGTTAAGCGTCTTGAGCATCTTCGGATGTTTGCCCAGATAAGCGCGACGGAACGCCACCGGATCTTGACCCGCCAGCTTGGCGAGATCATCCATCGTCGTTTCCATTGCATGCGCGGTGTGCGAGTGCCCGACCGAACGCCAGAACAGCACCGGGACTCCGATTTTGGTGGTGTGCAGGGTGGCATGCATGTTGGGAATGTCATAAGGTGTATCCGTAATACCCTCCATGCTGCTGCCGTCGACCCCGTCTTTCACAAACCCAGGCTCAAACGGGGTGCCCGTCACCAACGACTGTCCGACGACCGTGTGATTCCACGCCGCAATCTTGTTGTTGGCATCCAATCCCGCTTCGATGCGATGCGCATACATCGGCCGGTACGATCCAGCCTTCATGTCGTCTTCGCGTGTCCAAACCATCTTCACCGGCACGCCAACTTTTTTGGCAATCGCAACCGCTTCGACGACGTAATCAGAATTCAAGTTGGTGCGACGACCAAATCCACCACCGGCCAGCATGGTATTGAGCTTTACGTTTGTCGGCGGTACACCCGCGGCCTTCGCGGCAGCGAATACGTCGAGGGTTTGCAGCTGTGAACCGACCCACAGTTCACACCTGTCGCCCGTCACTGAAACGGTGCAACTAAGCGGCTCCATGGCCGCGTGTGCCAGATACGGCATTTCGAATTCGGCAACCAACGACTTCGCCGCGCTCTTCAGCGCTTCTGGATTACCTTTCTTTGCCACCAGTCCGGGCGTTTTGGCAGTTTCTCGATAACTCCTCGACATCGCCACAGAATCCGCCTTGCTGCCTAGCTCTAGATCCCACTCAACCTGCAACGCATCACGCCCTACCTTCGCCGCCCAGAACGATTTGGCGACAACCGCAATGCCGGTCTCAAGTTGTACGACGTGCGTGACGCCCGGAATGCCATTGACTTTATCCGCATTGAACTTCGCCACCCGGGCACCAAACGTCGGTGGATGGGCGACCACCGCTGTGTGCAGATTCGGAATCTGTTTGGCGGTAAGGTCGAGGCCAAAACGCGCCGTGCCGTTCACCTTGGCAGGCGCATCAATCCTCCGAGTCGGTTTACCGATGATAGTGAAGTCCTTCGCTGCTTGCAGCGCAATTTTTTCAGGTGTTGGTAACTTCGCTGCGTCCTCGGCGAGCTCACCGTAGCCGGCTTTTTTTCCACCCGGGCCGGTTACCACGCCGTTTGCGGCACGACACTGACCTGCATCCACCTTCCAGCGGTTCGCCGCGGTCGTGACCAGCATCGTCCGCGCCATCGCCCCAACGGTGCGCAACTGTTCCCACGAATTGGACACCGACGAAGATCCACCGGTTATTTGCATGCCAAACGCGCTGTGCACGTAGACCGGCGCGGCTGGTGCCAACTCCGCACGGATCTTAGACCAATCACATTCCAATTCTTCGGCAAGCAACATCGGCAATGACGTCATGACGCCCTGCCCAAACTCCAGGTGTTTGACCTGAACCGTGACCGTGCCATCGAGCGCAATCCGCAAAAAGGCGTTGGGTTGGTTGAGGTTGAGTGCCTGTGGTGCCTGCGGGGTTTGGGCTAAGGCAGGTTTGTTGCCAAGGCTGAAGTTAAATCCAATGACCAGTCCGCCACTTGTCGCGGCACCGGCCTTTAGGAATTGACGGCGTGAGGTCTTTGGCGCGCCTTTAGTTTTGGTTGACGTAAACAATTTATCCATGATTTTCGCCTATGCCTTCACTGGTTTTTTTGCCGCTGCGGGGGCAGCGGCAGGTTTCAAAGCGGCACCTGGCTTCGCAGCGGCGGCGGGCCTAACACCTGCGGCAACTTTGATGGCCGCTCGAACACGGTTGTAGGTGCCACAACGACACACGTTGCCGCTCATTGCAGCATCGATATCCGCATCTGACGGCGCTTTGTTTTTTGCTAACAAGGCAGTGGCCGCCATGATCTGGCCAGATTGGCAGTAGCCACACTGGACCACGTCTTCGGCAATCCAAGCCTCCTGCACTTTCTTTCCAACCGGAGATTTGCCGATCACTTCAATCGTAGTCACCCTTTTTCCAACGATCGCTGAAATCGGTGTTGAGCAAGAACGCATCGGCTCGCCGTTAACGTGCACCGTGCACGCACCGCATAACGCCATACCACAGCCGTATTTGGTACCGGTTAACTGAAGGTTGTCGCGCAGAAACCAAAGTAGCGGCGTTGATGGATCGACGTTCGTCGAAATTCGTTCGCCATTGACGGTAAACAAAATCATAGAGGGCTCCAAAGGTGACATACCGCAGCGACATAGCCGCAGCAAAAACTAACAACCCATTCTAACGTAGGCTCGGCACCTCCTTTCACGATGCCGGCTTTGCGGGCCTGACGAAAGCCCAGCAAATACGGGCATCTTGGGGCGATATGCCTTGGAAATGACCGTCCTGCCTTGCCTCTCGACAAAAAGTCGGTTTGTCTCAGTATCGCGGTCTGGTGGATTGAATTTTTAGGCAATCGTCGCATCTATAGTTGTCCCGTGTTTACCTTGAATTGCCGAACCACCAATGTATTCGTTCAAAACTAAATCCTTGGGCTTCACCGTCGCCACCAGCCTCTTTTTGTCAGGCTGTGCCATGTCGACGCGTGACGCATCCGTCATCGCCGCCGAGCGCGAAGCAGCACTTGCCGCCGCTCAGCTAATGCCCGACCCGGCACGTTATTCGACCCAAACCTTCGATTGGCGCGACGAGAAACGCAACCGAGTGGTTCCCGTTCGATTGTACTTGCCAACGGCGGAGACGCATGAAAATCCTGCGAAGGTGCCACTAGTCGTGTTCTCTCATGGCATTGGCGGCTCACGCGAGGGTTATAAATATCTGGGACGAAGTTTTGCGGCGCATGGGTATGCGAGCCTACATCTCCAGCACGTCGGTAGCGACCGTCAGCTTTGGGCCGGCAATCCGTTCAGTTTGATTTCGCGACTCAGCGGTGCGGCACAAGACAGTGAGGCCATTGACCGCGTGCAGGACCTGAGTTTCGCGCTGGATCAAATGCTCGCCAGCCCGCTCGGGGCTCGAATCGACCGGACTCGCATTGTCGCGGCCGGTCATTCATACGGTGCAAATACCTCGATGCTCGCTGCCGGCGCCGTGGTTGAGCGTGATGGTCGCAAAATCGCCCTGCGAGACCCGCGAATCAGCGCGGCGATATTGCTCTCGGCACCTCCCTTCTACGGCGCGGGCGATCCTAAATCGATACTAGGAAACATCGACATCCCCACCCTGCACATCACCGCAACCGAAGACGATATCGCCATTCCAGGCTATCGATCTGGCGTCGCTGACCGCGTTGAAGTCTATCGCGCGATGGGAGCAACCAACCCATCACCGGCGCGCGGCAGCAAAACGCTCGCTGTCTTTAACGGCGGATCACACAGTATATTCACTGATCGGCTGGGTACAGGTGGACTCGCATTGAATCCAAAAGTGAAAGCAGCAACACGCGACTTAACGCTGGCCTTTCTGCAAAGTCTGCCTGCGCCTGATCAGCCAACAGCTGTCAATAAATCGGCTAATGACCGTTCGCTGGCGAGCTGGCACCAACAATACGCACCGTTGCTTGCGGTCTTCGAACAAGTCGTCATGGGAAACTAGGAGGGGTCAACTAGGCGCACCTTTGAGCGCCGCCCACTGGCTCACAAATGACAACCACGCAAATGCTTCAGCCCGCAACGCAGCGCGCCCACACTTCGATCAATCATTACCGGGCTGCAGCGGTGGTGGCGACGCTACTCACCATCATTCTCGGCGGTTGTGGTACCTTAAAGGAAGTACGCCGAGCAGAGCCACCAACACCGCCCCAGCGCGAAACAACGGTGCCAGCGCCGACACGCTCAGCAACCCAACAAAGGCTCATCGACGAAGCGAATGCGTTGGCTGGGCTCGCCGGAACTGATCTCGGCAAAGAATTCTTGCGCGCCACCGAGGTACTGCCGGCCGTTGCGCCGCGAACTGTCTTCCGCGATGACAATTCGCGTGAATATTTTTCGCCAAATGAGGCCGCCGTACTTTCAGAGGAACGGCGCAAGAAACTCGCCAGTATCGAGCTCGACGAGTACCGCTACTACTACACAAAGTACGGCTCCCCACTTGCCTACTTGCGTGCGCTTGAACTGGCCGGTGGCCACGGCCTCACCGGATTAGGCGGCGCAAACATTTTGGATTTTGGTTACGGCTCGATTGGCCATTTGCGCCTCCTCGCAAGCCTCGGCGCGAATGTGGTTGGTGTCGATCCGGACAGTTATCTCGATGCCTTGTACAGCGAAACGAGCGATCAAGGCCCGGTGACCGCCGCGAGGCCCGTTTACCGTGGTGCCGCCGGCTCAATCACACTAGCACACGGCCGTTGGCCCACAACACCTGCGATTGCCCAGAAGGTAACCGGCAAAGGCCCCTATCAACTCATTGTGTCCAAAAACACATTAAAGCGTGGGTATCTAAAGCCAGAGCGGCGCGCGCCAAAAAATCAGCTGATTGAACTCGGCGTGACCGATGACGCCTTTCTGAAAGCAGCGTACGACGCGTTGGCACCCGGCGGGTTATTTGTGATCTACAACCTCGCGCCGAAACAAGCCGCTACCGACAAGCCCTATCTGCCACACGCCGACGCGCGTTCGCCATTCAGCGCTGAACAGTTTGCCCGCGCAGGCTTGGAGGTGGTTGCCCTAAATGTTGACGATCACGAATTTGTGCGGACGATGGGTGCCGCACTCGGTTGGGACAAAAACGATCAGGGCGAAGTGGTGAACGACCTTTCGACTAATCTATTTGCCATCTACACCATCGTTAAACGCAACAAATGAGAATTGCAGCGATTACTTGGACTTCTTGCGTTTCGGCAGAGGCTTGACCGACCAAGGTGACGCTGCCGCGCGCGGCAGCTTTGAGGAAAGGTTGAGTGCCGGTCTGGATTGCACCGGCGTTCCCGGACCCGTCTTACCTGCAGCCACAGATTTAGGCGGCGATTTTTTCTGCGCGTTGCGTGAAGTGTTGTTGGGTTTATCCCGCGCAGCAACGTTGTGCGCAAATCGTTCCTTGCGTGACGGCAGCATCACAAAGCCAGTCACTTCCTCCCGATCGTGATACAACTGCTTCACCTGCAGAATGTAGGACCTACCCGCCTCTTCCAATGCCTCGCCAATGATCTGACGGCAACGCTCAACCTCCTCGTTACGCTTTTTCATCGGCAGCTTCAAATTGAAAACAACGTAACGCGCCCACCCGTTGGCCAGCCACTTGGCAACCAGTTTGGCGATACGCGCGGGCTGCTCAACCATGTCACACACCAACCAATCGACCGGTATGTTCGGTGTGTACTTGAATCCGTCGGCGCGCATGTGTTTTACCATCGCGTTATCAACAAGGTCGCCCTTTAGCGAACCGTTGTCCACTGCCGTGACGCGAAGGCCGCGTTGCATCAGCTGCCACGTCCAGCCGCCGGGTGCCGCACCCAAATCTACCGCCCGCATATCCGGCTGCAACGCCTCATCCTGGCCGTTACCAAGGAACACATGAATTGCTTCAGCAAGTTTGAGCGTGGAACGCGATGGTGCGTCGGCTGGCATGCGAAAACGCGGGATGCCGAGCGGATCTTCGGCGGAAAGATGCATATCGGCGAGACCAACCCGAGCTTGTTTATCTGGGGTGAGAAACACCATCGCGCGGTATTTGGTGTGCCCCGCCAACATGCCAGCCTCGGCAAACAACTCGTGCAGCCTGGGCTCGATGGCCTTTGCCGACCGCGACAATGCCTTGCCGTCGTTGGTATCCGGGTACTCAACACGACAATCGACCACATGGTCGATGCCGCGCGCGGCGAGAAAACGCTTCAAGGCTTCAAAAATCGGGTTCACTCGGTCGTTGGATGTCAACGCAACCGGGGCGTCCTGCGTCAACAGCAACTGACGCGCAAAGGTCAGGTCGTGAACTGAGACGCGAAAACTGGCTTGGGCAGCCGCACAGGAGACACGCACAAAACCGCAATCTTCTTGCAAATCGAGAATCTCCCCACCCAGTCGCTCTTGAAGTTCGATGCCCAGATCGCGCTCAAAACCCGGCCGGCAGTAACCCAACCAGGCGAGTTCGACGGCGGTTGTTGTCAGAATTTTGTTCGTCATGTCTGCACTTTACATCTGATATCCGGTCTCAAAGCGTCCTACAGGGCAAATAGCAGCAAGAGCCACGTCTTACCAGCCAGTAACCCTCCATAATTCCCTCCAATTTCAGACCAACATCCCACACAAAATGATTCAACGACTCTTCGCACTCACACTCTCGATGCTGGTGATCCCGGCGTTTGCCACTTCAACCGACGCCGAGTTCAACATCCTCGCCAAGGCGCGCAAACTCGCCGAGTTGGAATCATTGGCAAGAGAGAAACTCGCCAAGAATACAAAAGACGACGTGGCACTTTGGTATCTCAGTCGATTCGTCGCGGGAGATGCCAAGAAACGTGAGGAATTGATCCTACGCGCCGAGCAGTGCATCAAAGATCTGCCACAGTCCGCGCGCTGCCACAGCGCGCTCGGCTCAATGTATGGCGCGGCGGCGATGTCGGCCGGCATCACCGCCGGTCTCAAATACGCCGGCAATATCAAAGAGATGTTTCAGAAAGCAGTTGAGCTTGATCCCAAACACTTCGACATGCGGCGCGATCTGAATCAGTTCTACCTTCAAGCGCCTGGCCTCGTGGGGGGCAGTGTGCGTAAGGCGATTCAAAACAGTACAGACTTTGCGAGGGTCGATCCAGCACGCGCGCAATTGCTGCGCGCCGAGGTGCATATCTACGAAAAAGAGTTTGATAAGGCGGAAGCCATCATTGCCAATATTAGGCCGGGGACGGACGGCGATCTGGCCGACACATTACGCGGTGCGACTTCCACACTGGGATTTGCGATGGTAAATGCAAATGAGGCAGCAAAAGCGCAGAAACTTTTTGAACGACAGGTCGCTGGCGACCCGAATAATGCCGAGGCGCATTTTGGGCTGGGTCGTTCGTTGTTGGAACAGAAACAGTTTGATGCGGCAATCATATCCATAGAGCGGGCTCTCCAAATCGACCCAAAACTAGCCGCCCACTATCGGTTGGGGATTGCCTACCAATCGAAAGGCGACAAACCCAAGGCGGTCGCAATGTACAAACAGTTCCTAGCGTATTCGACGC
>JBIIYQ010000028.1:0-30391 GCA_044346745.1 Usitatibacteraceae bacterium
AAAGGAAGCGACGATTCCCCCGTGCGTGTTATTGTCAGCTTTGACGGAGATTTGCAGAAGCTAGACGTCGAAGATCGGGCGATGGCAGGGATGGTCAAAATGGTCAGCGGACGTGACATGCCTTACGCCACGCTTATGTACGTGTGGGACAACAAGATGCCGGTAGGAACGTTTCTGGAGAGTCCGCACTCAACACGAGCGAAGCTTATCGTTGTTGCGAGCGGGCCGAGCCAACTCGGAAAGTGGGTACCCTATTCGCGCAATCTGGTCGCAGACTTCAGAAAAGCGTTTGGCGAGGCTCCGGGCAAGATCATCACTGTCGGGGTGATGACCGATACAAACGCGACTGAAGCTGATGCTCTAGCCTACTACGGCGATATTGTGATCTCAGCAGCGCCGTAGGCTTGCTGATCCGGCTAAATTGCCTTCAGGTGGTCCGGCTTATGCGCCCCGGACAACAACACAAGCATCGACTGGCCTTCACGTTTCCAGAAATCAATCGCATCTTCGAAAAGTTCAACCACCGTTTCAAGCTCACTTTCATGATGCTGAGCAAATGCGTCGGTATGATCAAAATAGATGCAGTATCCTTCCGCTGATACCCAGCCCATGTCGGTGATGCAGTCGTAAAACGCGTCCCAGTTCTTGCCGAAGTCGGAAGGGAACTTCATTGCAATCGAGGCGTGATTCAAGAATTGTTCCTTCCCCTCGATCTTTTGTCCCTCGAGATGGAAGAACGCCATGCCCTTCAAGCGCGCGAGTTTGCTTAACTGGCTGACGCTGGCATGCGAGGCCAGCCAAAAAACTCCGCGCGGCAAATCGCTGGACAGAATGTTCTTGAGCTCGGCGGAAGGCATGATTACTCCAGTATGCGTTTGAAAGAGTTGTAGTGGTCGGCAGTGTAGTAACAAGTCGATGAGCTTGCCGCGCGAACATCGCCACCACATACGATACGGCGGGCACCGCGATTTTTTGCGCCGGGAGTTTGCACCGTATATTCTTTGTAGTAGCCGCGCGGCTGCTTAGGGAGTCGCTGCTCGAAATTGCCAAAGGTCGAGCCATCTTTTTTTGTGTACTGGAAGGGACCACCGGCGCGGATGAGTTTCAACACTTCGCGACCCTGTTCCGGGAGGGCGCTGACGGCGATGGTTTCGATACTCGTTGCGCCGCGCGCGTCCGCATGTACAACTGATACGAAGCAAGCAACGAATATCGCCAACCCCGCGCCAACTATCGATGTTCGTTTTGGTTTCGGGAATGAGCGAATGGGAGAGTCCATGGCTGGCGTTTGGGTGTAAGTGGACGCTACAAACTCTTATTCGGGCAGGGGTTCTTGGAGCAATCGGCGTACAGATATAGCGAATGGTCGTGCAGCGTGAAACCGCGATCCTTGGCGATCTTGTGCTGACGTTTCTCGATCTCGGCATCGTAGAACTCTTCAACTTTGCCACACTGTAGACATACAAGGTGATCGTGGTGGCTGCCCTCGTTAAGCTCAAAAACGGCGCGGCCGCCCTCAAAATGATGCCGCTGTAGCAGCCCCGCTTGCTCGAACTGGGTGAGGACACGATACACTGTGGCGAGACCGATATCGGCGTCCTCCTTCAGCAACAGCTTGTAGACGTCTTCTGCGCTCATGTGCCGATCGGCAGAGCTTTGGAACAGTTCGAGGACCTTGAGCCGTGGCAGCGTGGCTTTCAGGCCAATATTGTGCAGCTCGCGTGAATCAGGCATACCCACTTTTTCGCTTGGACATAATTGGACAATCATAGCGCTTTTGTGCGCCGTGATGTTGCGCCTCTTCCGGGATGTCGACGCTTGCCCCTCGGCTATAATCACCACCTTGTCCTTACGCACATCCTCGAATGAATTTGCCTACCAGCCCCCGTTTCTCCCGCGTTACAGCTGCAGCGGCCTTGCTCTTGGCCGGCGCGCTCTCAGCTTGTTCCAACTTTGGCGTTTACCGTCTTGATGTTCAGCAAGGCAACTTGGTCACGCAAGATCAGGTGGCGAAGGTCAAGCCGGGGATGTCGCGGCTCGATGTAAGGAATCTGCTTGGTACACCTTTGCTTCAGGATGCCTTTAGCGGAAGCCGCTGGGATTACATCTATACCGAGGATCGCAATACCGACAAGAAGCTGAATCCGTTCGGGCGCATTCAGCAACAGTTCAAAGTTACGGTTATTTTTGATGGCGAAAAGGTGGCCAGAGTCGAGGGTGTGGCATCTGCTGTCGAAATCTTGACCGGTGGTGGCGAGCGGCGCAAAACTCCCGATGCAACGCCGCCGGGATTGCCACCGGAACCCCGCAAGTAACCGCAATGCCGTTGAAACTCGCAATTGCCGGCGCGGGCGGTCGTATGGGCCGCATGTTGCTTGCGGCTGCAGAGGCGGATCCGGCTGTGCATGTTGTCGCGGCCCTCGATCATTCCGGTGCCCCTGTAATCGGGCAGACTCTGTGCGGTGCTGTGGTCACCTCTGACATCGGATCTGTGTCGGGATCTGATGTGTTGATCGATTTCACACGTCCTGGAGGTACGCTTTTACATCTTGCTGCCTGCGCGGATCGAGGAGTGAATGCGGTTATCGGTACCACTGGCTTTACCGAGGCGCAGCTTGCGGTCGTACGTGGATATTCAGCGAAGATCGCAATTGTTCTCGCGCCGAATATGAGTCTCGGCGTGAACTTAACGGCCAAATTAGTCGCCGTGGCGGCGGGGGCGCTTGGCATGGATGCCGATATCGAGGTTTTCGAGGCCCATCACAAGCACAAAGTTGACGCGCCATCGGGCACTGCGCTCATGTTGGGGGAGGTGGCGGCAGACGCGCGTTCGCAGAATTTTTCCGACGTTGCGGTGTTTGATCGGAGCAGTGTTAGTGGCGAAAGAGCGCCTGGCAGCATCGGCTTCAGCGCTCTGCGGGCGGGGGACATCATCGGTGACCATAGCGTTTACTTTGTGCTGAACGGTGAGCGTATTGAAGTTACGCACCGTTCATCGTCGCGCGAAACTTACGCCCACGGGGCAATCCGCGCAGCGAAGTTTGTTGCGGACAAGCGCGCCGGTATGTTTGGTATGGGCGACGTGCTGGGGCTAGCTGTAACGAGGTGAATTTTCCGATATTGCAGAGGCGGCTGTTCGCGCAACATCGGATGACGTGCATTGCCGCTTCGGTGATATTCAGGTAAACTGTTGCTCTAATCGCGTCGCAGTACAACTGCGGAGCACAAACGCGGGAAAGCGCATCGGGATCGAGTCAATTCTCCCTAAGGCCTTTCCCGTTTTTTATGCCCGTCAGATTTGTGTGCCCATAGATACCGGATGCAATCGGCGATCGCGAGATGCAATCGTCAAGGTCTTCTGGAGTCTGCCGTGAGTTTGAAATCGTCCCCGCCCGCTGTACTAGTTCTTGCCGACGGAACGATATTCAAAGGCACCGCCATCGGATCCACCGACGCGAACGGCGGTGCGGCAGTCGGCGAAGTGGTGTTTAACACCGCGATGACGGGTTATCAAGAAATTCTCACCGATCCCTCGTACATGGGGCAGATCGTCACACTGACTTATCCGCATATCGGCAATGTTGGTACCAACCGCGAAGACGCGGAGTCTGACAAAGCCTACGCGGCCGGCTTGATCATCCGCGACCTACCGTTATTCACGTCGAATTTCCGCAGCGAAGAAACGCTGCACGACTATCTCGTCCGCAACAAGATCGTGGCGATTGCCGATATTGATACACGACGTCTTACTCGGCACACGCGGGAAAAGGGCGCGCAAAACGGGTGCATCCTTGTGGGCGCGACCGACGATGCCGCAGTGGCGCGGGCACACGCGATGGCGCGGGCCACGCCAAAGATGGTTGGCCTCGATCTGGCAAAAGTGGTGAGCTGCACAAAAACCTACGATTGGGACATGAGTTCCTGGGCGCTTGGTGTTGGCTACAAGAAGATAGATGCCGCTAAATTTCATGTGGTGGCGTACGATTACGGCGTCAAACACAACATCCTTCGCATGCTCGCAGACCGCGGTTGTCGCGTGACGGTGGTGCCCTCACAAATGCCTGCGGCCGACGTACTGGCGATGAAGCCGGATGGTGTGTTTTTGTCAAACGGTCCGGGCGACCCGGAACCTTGTGACTACGCGATTGCCGCAATCAAAGAAATCGTTGAGTCCGGCAAGCCGGTATTCGGCATCTGCCTCGGACACCAGTTGCTTGGTCTTGCGTCGGGTGCCAAGACCATGAAGATGAAATTTGGGCACCACGGTGCGAACCATCCGGTGCAGGACCTCGATTCCAAGAAGGTCTTTATCACTAGTCAGAATCATGGCTTTGCGGTGGACGAAAAAACACTGTCGGCTAATCTGCGCACCACACACCGTAGTTTGTTCGATGGCACGTGTCAGGGGATAGAGCGCACGGATCGGCCCGCGTTTAGCTTTCAGGGGCACCCCGAAGCCAGCCCCGGGCCCCATGAAGTTAGTTGTTTGTTTGACCGTTTTGTCGCGATGATGGAGAAGCAACGTGGGTAAGCGCACCGACATCAAATCCATCCTCATCATCGGTTCTGGTCCGATTGTGATCGGACAAGCATGCGAGTTTGACTACTCCGGCGCACAAGCATGTAAGGCGTTGCGCGACGAAGGCTACAAGGTCATCCTGATCAACTCGAACCCCGCAACGATCATGACCGACCCGAATATGGCGGACGTGACTTACATCGAGCCGATTACGTGGCGGATGGTGGAAAAGATCATCGAGAAAGAGCGGCCGGACGCTCTTTTGCCGACGATGGGCGGACAAACTGCGTTGAACTGCGCCCTTGATTTGGCGAAACACGGTGTGCTCGAGAAGTACAACGTCGAAATGATCGGTGCGACCAAAGAAGCGATCGACAAGGCTGAGGATCGCGAAAAATTCAAGAAAGCCATGACCAAGATTGGCTTGCACTCGGCGCGTTCGGCAATCGCACACTCGCTTGAAGAGGCATTACAGGTACAGGCGGCGATTGGTTTCCCCGCCATCATTCGTCCGAGTTTCACCATGGGCGGATCGGGTGGTGGTATTGCCTACAACCGCGATGAATTCCTTGAAGTTTGTGAACGCGGCCTCGAAGCCTCTCCCACACGCGAGCTTTTGATCGAAGAATCGCTGTTGGGCTGGAAAGAGTTTGAGATGGAAGTCGTCCGCGACAAGGCGGATAACTGCATCATCATTTGCTCGATCGAGAATTTGGACCCAATGGGCGTACACACTGGTGACTCCATTACAGTAGCGCCGGCACAGACGCTGACGGATAAAGAGTACCAAATCATGCGCAACGCCTCGATCGCCTGCCTGCGCGAGATTGGTGTTGAGACCGGTGGTTCAAACGTGCAGTTTGCGGTGAACCCGAAGGATGGCCGCACGGTGGTCATCGAAATGAATCCGCGCGTCTCTCGTTCTTCGGCTTTGGCCTCCAAGGCGACGGGGTTTCCGATCGCCAAGATTGCCGCGAAGCTCGCCGTGGGTTACACCTTGGATGAATTGCGTAACGACATCACGGGCGGTGCCACGCCGGCGTCTTTCGAGCCGTCAATCGACTACGTTGTGACGAAAGTGCCGCGTTTTGCGTTTGAGAAATTCCCGCAGGCGGATGATCGTCTCACCACGCAGATGAAGAGCGTGGGTGAGGTCATGGCCATCGGTCGCAATTTCCAAGAGAGCTTGCAAAAAGCGCTGCGTGGATTGGAAGTCGGCGTCGATGGCCTCAACCTCAAGACGGTTGACCCGGAAAAAATCGGCGACGAACTCGCGTATCCGCGCGGTGAACGTCTTTGGTATGTGGCGGATGCGTTTGGCATCGGCATGAGTTTGGAAGAAATTCACGGCTATACCAAGATTGATCCATGGTTCCTGGTGCAAATCCAAGAACTCGTGAATATCGAGTTAGAAGTTGAGAAGAAGACATTGGCGGAGATCACGCCAGAATATCTGCGTATGCTGAAGCGCAAAGGCTTCTCAGACCGTCGTCTGGCATATCTCTTGAAGGTGACGGATACGGAAATCCGCAAGCTTCGCCACATCAACAAGATTCGGCCGGTGTACAAGCGCGTCGACACCTGTGCAGCTGAGTTCGCGACGTCGACTGCGTACATGTACTCGAGCTACGACGAGGAATGTGAAGCAGCGCCGACATCCGCAAAGAAGATCATGATCCTCGGCGGCGGGCCAAACCGTATCGGACAAGGCATTGAGTTCGACTACTGCTGCGTACACGCAGCACTTGCCCTGCGCGAAGATGGATTTGAAACCATCATGGTTAATTGCAATCCCGAGACTGTCTCAACGGATTACGACACCTCTGATCGGCTCTACTTCGAGCCGCTGACGCTTGAAGACGTACTTGAAATCGTTGATCTCGAAAAGCCGGTTGGCGTGATTGTGCAGTTTGGCGGTCAGACACCACTCAAGTTGGCGCGTGCACTTGAAGCGAACGGTGTGCCGATTATTGGCACCACGCCCGACATGATCGATATGGCTGAGGACCGCGAGCGGTTTCAGCAAATGATTCAGCAGTTGGGTCTCAAGCAACCACCGAATCGTACCGCGCGTACCAACGAAGAGGCGATTCTCAAAGCGCGCGAGATCGGTTATCCGCTGGTGGTTCGACCTTCATATGTGCTGGGCGGTCGCGCCATGGAGATCATCCATGTTGAGTCTGACCTCGAGCGGTACATGCGCGAGGCGGTGAAGGTATCTAACGATTCGCCGGTACTGCTTGATCGATTCCTCAACGACGCCATCGAGGTTGACGTCGATGCCGTTTCTGACGGCGCGGACGTGGTCATCGGCGGGATCATGGAGCATATTGAGCAGGCGGGGGTGCATTCGGGAGATTCTGCGTGCTCGCTGCCGCCATTCTCGCTGTCGCAAGAATTGCAGGACGTGCTGCGTCAACAAACGGTTGCTATGGCTAAGGCGTTAAACGTTGTCGGCTTGATGAACGTTCAACTCGCCATCAAGAAAGAAAATGGCCAAGACGTTGTGTATGTTTTGGAGGTCAATCCTCGCGCATCACGTACCGTGCCGTATGTATCGAAAGCGATCGCTGCGCCGCTGGCCAAGATCGCGGCACGCGCGATGGCGGGTATATCGTTGAAGGCTCAGGGATTTACCAAAGAAATTACGCCACCCTATTTCTCGGTGAAAGAGGCGGTCTTCCCGTTCATCAAGTTTCCCGGTGTTGATGTGATTCTCGGACCAGAGATGAAGTCCACCGGCGAGGTGATGGGAGTCGGCATGACCTTCGCTGAGGCGTTTGTGAAATCGCAGCTTGCAGCGGGTGTCAAACTCCCGGTGACCGGCCCGAATGCCGGCAAGGCGTTTATCTCGGTTCGAAATGCCGATAAGCCGAAGATTGAGGAAATCGCGCGTGACTTGATTGGCCTCGGCTTCTCATTGGCTGCGACCAAGGGTACTGCCGCCCATCTGGCCAAGGTTGGCATTCCGGCGGAGCCGGTCAACAAAGTACTGGAAGGCCGGCCACATATCGTTGATATGGTCAAAAATCGCGACATCACGCTGATCATCAACACTGTCGAAGAAGATAAGCGATCCATCCGTGATTCGTGGTCGATTCGAAATGCCGCACTACAAGGCCGGATCACGTATTACACTACCCTCTCTGGAGCGAAGGCCGCTTGTGTCGGCATGCAGCACTTATCCGAACTGTCCGTTTACTCGTTACAGGCGCTTCATCGACAGATCGCGGCCTAAGGCAGGCCGCATCGACATAGCCGATCAGCCGCAGTCCCCGTTCAACTGTGGCGTCAGGCATCAACCGTATTACTTTCAGGAATCCCTCATGAGTAGTCTCGCCAAGGTCCCCCTCACCGTTGCCGGTGCCGAATCATTACGAGTCGAACTTCACAGGTTGAAAACCATTGAACGGCCAAGTGTGGTGATTGCAATTGCCGAAGCGCGTGCGCAAGGCGACTTGTCAGAAAATGCGGAGTATGATGCGGCAAAGGAACGTCAGGCGTTTGTCGAAGGGCGGATTCTTGAGTTGGAGTCCAAGTTGTCCAGCGCGCAGGTGATTGACCCGAAAACACTTGAAGACGACGGTCGCGTTGTATTTGGGGTCACTGTGGACCTTGAAGCGGTCGAAACCGGTGAAGAGGTCAGCTATCAAATCGTCGGCGAGGATGAGGCAGACATTAAGTTGGGGAAGGTTTCGTTCTCATCACCGATCGCAAGGGCGATGATCGGCAAATCCGCCGGCGATACCGTTGAGGTCCGTGCCCCTGGCGGGGCCATCGAGTACGAAATCGTAGAAGTGCACTACGTCTAGATGTCGTTTGCTGGCGGGTCTTTTGAAGCATTTTTGGCTGAAAAAGCCCGCCGATAAAAGGGTTTGTGGTTAACCCAGTGCGCCAATGAGAGTCTTGATGACGGGCTCATCGGGCCCGAAGGTCGGGTCAATGGTGGCAAAACATCTTGCCGCCCTACACGATGTCGTCGGTGTCGACGCGGCGGCAGGGGACTTCACCAACTATGTTGCCGACATTACCAAAGTGACCGACAGAGATTGGCAGTATTTGCTTGATGGCGTTGAGGCGGTTGTACATTTCGCCGCGTTGCACGCCCCGCATCGGGCAACCCACTCGACAAGCGAATTTGTTCGAACCAACGTGGACGCCACTTCCCGCCTGCTGGATATGGCACGGCGTTCCGGCGTGCGGCGATTCCTGCTGGCGAGCAGCACATCGGTCTATGGTCGGGCGATGCGTCCGACGGGCAACGAGGCCATTTGGGTCACCGAGGCGCTGGTGCCTGACGCCGAGGACATGTACGATGAGACCAAACTCGCTGCGGAGCAACTTTGCCGAGAAGCCTTTTCCCCGGACTTCGTAACCGCCGCATTGCGGTTCTCGCGCTCGTTCCCTGAGCCGCTGCCTTCAATGGCGCTTTATCGACTGTATCGTGGCGTCGATGCTCGCGATGTCGCGCAGGGATTTGCCAAAGCGCTTGAAGCGCAACTTCGCCAGTTCGAGGCACTCAATATCTCCGCCGCTACGCCGTTTCTGCAAGGTGACTGCCACGCGTTGTTTGCCGATGCGCCAGGCGTGCTTAAGGAGCGTTGTCCGTCGCTCGTCACTGCCTTTGTTGAGCGAGGATGGGCTCTGCCGCAATCCATCGACCGCGTCTACGTAATCGATCGCGCCCGCGAAATCCTGGGCTACGCGCCCGCGTTTTCGTGGCGGCACGCGCTTGGTTTGGCGACATAACGTCCCTTGGCGACCGGCGCAAGCAGCCA
Source organism: Usitatibacteraceae bacterium (assembly GCA_044346745.1). Lineage (GTDB taxonomy): Bacteria > Pseudomonadota > Gammaproteobacteria > Burkholderiales > Usitatibacteraceae > UKL13-2. Next base: position 9,298 of record JBIIYQ010000028.1, read on the forward strand.
TGGATTTCGGGCATTGTTGGTCCAAGGCGCCTGATCTGCGTCAATTCAAACGGTTCTGCCTCGTTTGGGGCGTCTCTGCTAAAATCGCTGGTTTGTCGCTTTCAACTTTGGCCGCCGATCTAGCGGCCATTCGAATTTCCAAGATTTCGTTTCGGGAGATAACAACATGGCATCGTCGGGCACAATGTTTTTCTTCACCTTGGTGTGCGCGCTTATTGCGCTCGCCTACGGTGCGATCCAAACAAAATGGATCCTGTCGCAATCAGACGGCAATGAGCGCATGCGCGAAATTGCCGCTGCAATTCAAGCGGGCGCCAAGGCCTACCTCAACCGGCAGTACATGACGATTTCGATCGTCGGTGTGGTTTTGGCGATTGCGATTCTGGTCTTGCTGGGTTGGAAAACGGCGCTCGGCTTTGTGCTCGGCGCGGTTGCTTCCGGCCTCGCCGGCTTCATCGGCATGAACGTCTCCGTGCGTGCAAACGTGCGTACCGCCGAAGCTGCACGTAACGGTATCAACCCCGCGCTAAATGTTGCATTTAAAGGTGGTGCGATTACCGGGATGTTGGTTGTCGGTCTGGGTCTCTTGTCAGTCGCCGGCTTCTACTACATGCTGGTTGGCGGTGCGGGCACTGGCGATAAGATGAGTGACATTGTTAAGCCACTGATCGGCCTCGCATTTGGCTCCTCGCTCATTTCTATCTTTGCCCGTCTTGGCGGCGGTATTTTCACCAAAGGTGCTGACGTCGGTGCCGACCTGGTCGGTAAGGTTGAAGCCAATATTCCTGAGGATGATCCGCGCAACCCAGCTGTGATCGCAGATAACGTCGGTGACAACGTCGGCGACTGTGCCGGCATGGCAGCTGACTTGTTCGAAACCTACGCGGTGACCATCATCGCCACAATGGTGTTGGGCGCGTTGATGATTTCTTCGCCGATGGTTGTCGGTAACGTCGTTTTGTACCCACTAGTGCTGGGTGGCTTCGCTATCATCGCCTCGATCATCGGTTGCTCGTTTGTAAAGACTAACGACGGCGGCAATGTCATGAACGCCCTGTATCGCGGTTTGGCGGTGGCTGGTGCGATCGCGCTCGTCGCGTTCTATCCCTTGACCGACTGGATCATGGGTGGTGTCGCCGGCGCAGGTGCTGGTTACGCGAAGTACACCGTAATGAATCTGTGGCTCTGCTGCGTAGTTGGCCTGGTGTTAACTGCATTCTTGGTATGGATTACCGAGTACTACACGGGTACACAATACGGCCCGGTGAAGTATGTTGCAGAAGCATCGACCAAAGGTCATGCAACAAACATCATCGCCGGTATCGGCGTTTCCATGCGTTCTACTGCTTGGCCAGTATTGGCGGTGTGTTTCTCGATTTATGGCGCGTACGCGCTTTGCGGAATTTACGGTATTGCCATTGCGGCGACCGCGATGTTGTCGATGGCCGGTATTGTTGTCGCACTCGACGCATACGGCCCGATTACCGACAACGCCGGTGGTATTGCAGAAATGTCCGAAATGCCGAAGGAAGTTCGTGCTGTCACCGACCCACTTGATGCGGTTGGCAACACCACCAAGGCAGTCACCAAGGGCTATGCGATTGGCTCAGCGGGCTTGGCTGCACTAGTGCTCTTCGCGGACTACACCTACAAGCTGACCGAGGCTGGTTACAACCTCACCTTTGACTTGTCGAATCCTGCTGTGATCATCGGCTTGTTTGCAGGCGGCATGATTCCTTATTTGTTTGGTGCGATGGCAATGGAAGCGGTTGGTCGTTGTGCCGGCTTGGTAGTGGAAGAGGTTCGTCGCCAGTTCCGCGAGATCAAAGGCATCATGGATGGGTCGGGCAAACCTGACTATTCACGTGCGGTCGATTTGCTGACCAAGGGCGCAATCAAGGAAATGATCATCCCGTCACTGCTTCCGGTTGTGGCGCCAATTCTTGTGGTGCTAATCGTTGGCGGCTTGATGGGCAAGGAAGCCGGCATCCAGGCGCTTGGCGGTATGCTGATGGGTACCATCGTGACCGGCCTGTTCGTGGCGATCTCGATGTGTACGGGCGGTGGTGCTTGGGACAACGCGAAGAAGTACATCGAAGAAGGTAACCACGGCGGCAAAGGATCCGATGCTCACAAGGCGGCGGTTACAGGCGACACCGTGGGCGACCCGTACAAAGACACCGCAGGTCCGGCAGTGAATCCGTTGATCAAGATTATCAATATCGTGGCGTTGATGATCGTGCCTTTGTTTGGTACTGCAGTCGTGGCGACCAGCGCCCCACTGGCGCCGGTCAAGATGGAGCAAAAAGCCGCTCCCGCAGCCGCTCCGGTTGCACCACTTGCTTCACCGGCCGCTGCATCAGCTGCTCCTGGAGCGGCAGCCTCTGCCGCAGCGCCGGCCGCTACTCCAGCATCGCCTACAGCAGCTCCAGCACCTGCCGCCCCCGCGGCTGCGACGGAAGCGCCAAAGAAGTAAGTTCAAAAGCGCTGGCCTAGGCGTATTCGGTCGGCATCGTCAGAAAAAAAGCGCCGCAGCCAATCTGGCTGCGGCGCTTTCTTTTTGTGGTGGGCGGGGTCGAGAGCGGTTGATTTCACCCCAGATAATGGCGTGCCCAGGTGTCGCGCAGCGTACGCTTTTGTAGTTTGCCGGTTGCAGTGTGTGGCAGCTCCGGCACAAAAACGACATCGTCCGGCAGCATCCATTTAGCAATTTTGCCGTCGAAGGTCGCGAGTATCTCCCGTTTGGTCGCGCTCGCGTCTTTCTTCAGGATGACGAGGAGTAGCGGGCGCTCGTCCCACTTCGGATGTGCGATGCCGATGACAGCCGCTTCGGCAACGGCGGGATGGCTTACGGCGATGTTCTCGAGCTCAATCGAGCTGATCCATTCGCCGCCGGACTTGATGACATCCTTCGAGCGGTCGGTAATCTGCATGTAGCCGTCCGGGTCAATCGTGGCGACATCACCGGTGTGAAACCATCCATCGACCAGCGCGGATTTTTCCTCACCGTAGTAGCGCTCCACCACCCACGGTCCACGTACCATGAGATCACCAAACGTTTTGCCGTCGCGCGGCAGGGTGTTGCCGGCATCGTCGATGATCTTGAGTTCAATGCCGAATACCGGGCGACCTTGTTTTGCCCGAATCGCCAGCTGCTCCGCTTTTGGCAGAGTGGCGTGTTTGGCCTTCAGGCGAGAGACGGTTCCGATAGGGGAGGTCTCTGTCATGCCCCACGCGTGAACGGTTTCAACGCCGTAGTTGGTCAAGAACTTTTCGATAATCGACGGTGGACAGGCGGCACCGCCCACCACAGTCTCCTTCAGGGTCGAGAACTTGAGGCTGTGTTTTTCCATGTGCGCGAGCAGCCCAAGCCAGATAGTTGGGACGCCGAGACTGGTAGTAACGCCTTCGCGCTCAGTGAGATCGTAAACACTGGCTCCATCAAGTGCCGCGCCGGGAAACACCAGTTTGGCGCCCGCCGCACTGGCCATATACGGTACCGCCCACGCGTTGACGTGGAACATCGGTACCACTGGCAAGACCGTGCTGGTGACATTGATGTTCAGCGCCTCAGGAGCGATTGCGGCATAACAATGGTAGATGGTTGAGCGGTGGGTATACAGCACACCCTTCGGGTCGCCGGTGGTGCCCGACGTGTAACAGAGCGAAGATGGTGTTGTGTCAGGAAAACGTGGCCACACGTAGTCGTCGCGCTCGGCTTCAAGAAGGTCTTCGTAACACAGCAAATTGGGCAGCTTGACCGTCGGCAGGTGTGCTTTGTCCGTCATCGCAACGTAGAACTTTACCGATGGTAGGCTCGGCGCTAGTTTCTCCACCAAGGGCGCAAAGGTCGAATCAAAAAACAGAACGCTGTCTTGCGCGTGGTTGATGATCCATGTCAGCTGCTCCGGGAACAGCCGTGGATTCAGTGTATGGACAATGGCGCCCATACCGGAAACGGCGAAGTAAAGTTCATAGTGCCTGTAACCATTCCACGCGAGTGTTGCGACTCGATCGCCCATCTCCACGTGTAGATGTTTCAACGCATTTGCGAGCTGTTTGCTGCGCCGACAGGCGTCACGGTAATGGTACCGGTGCAAACCACCTTCAATTGTTCGCGACACAATTTCGGTGTAGGCATGGTTCAGTGCGGCGTGCTCAATGAGCTGTGAAATCAGCGGTGCATCGAGTTGCATTGTCGGCAACATTTAGGCGTCCCTCAGTGTCGGTGAACTGCCATTGTGGCACGTGCGAATGCTGGCCGCACAAAGCCCACCGACGGCGCTGATTGAGGTGCGCCAGGCGCTAGTACAAGGGGGACGGTCCCGATGCGATCTCTGCGGGGCGTCGAAACTCGACGCGGTCTTTCAGGAAGTCGATCGTCTGGCTGATGACTTTGGCGTCGCGCAGGATGCGACGGTGTCCCAGTTTGTCGGTCGCGACAAAACGCGCGTCAGGCCAGGTCGAAGCCAGCGCAAGGCCGCCCTCAAACCTGGTTTCGCGATCGGTTTTGTCGTGGATAAACAGCGCCGGCGCGCGGATGCCAGCCACCGAGTGGGGCAGCTCAAACTCCTGCCACGACACGCCGTAACGTTGCTCGAAGCGCCACTGCATCGCGTGCCGTATCCGTTCGCTGATGCCGACATACCGCGCAAACATTTTCGAATAGCGGATCAGTGATGCAGGCGGTGCGATCAACACCACGCGCGGGGCGGGAGCATGGATGTGCTTACGCGTAAGGCTGCGCCGCAATGCGCTCGCCACTGCAGCTCCACCAAGAGAGTGCGCCACCATCCCGTGGACCGTGATGCCGCGATCGATAAGCGCATCCCACACCGCCTCAAGTCCCTGCCAAAAGTCCACGAGTGCCGCCTGGCGGCCATCGCTGAAGCCGTGGCCCAAGTGATCGAAGAAGACGACTTGGTATCCAGCTCCCACGAGTGGCGGCACGAAGCCCCGCAATTGCGCACCCCTGCCACCCCAGCCGTGACAAAGGACGATGGCGGGAGCCGATGGGTCGCCGACACGCCACGCCGCGAGTTGGCCGAATGGTGTGTCGATCGGCATTACCGTCGCCGAGGCGATCAGCTTCTGCTCGGCGTGTGAGTGCTGAAATCGCGGCGGGGTCATGAAGAGCGACTGTGCATGGGCCAACGCGTGGCGCGGAGCAAGGCGAGACATCACGCCGAATCGGGCCCGGGTAAACGCAAGCTGCGTGCCCGCTCTCACGGCGCGCCAACTTGGAACCGTGAAGACTCGAGCTAATAATCGAACGAGTGTGCTATTTTGTGACGAACCAATTGCGTTGGAATTTGCAGTCATGGCAGTTTCCTCAGTGAGTAGGCGAGGTGGGGGTGCTACGAACGCTTGCAGTGTCCGAAAGGCTTGCGCTGATGAGGCGTCGGAATGCGATGCGTGCCCGATCATTTGCCTTCGGGTCTTGAAACAAACTTCTGGAGCGATAACAGGTCGCGACAATGCCAAACATCTCAAACGCAAACTGTGCCGGGTCAGTTTCCGCCGCAAATTCGCCGGAATCGATGGTCATGTTCACGGCGCGAATGATCTCGTCGTTCATGCGCTGCATTTGATGCAGGAGGGCATCGCGTACCGCGCCAGGCTTGTCGTCGAACTCTGCGAGTGCGGCCATCATCGGGCAGGCCTGCAGCGCACTACGCTCGGTCCAGAGCAGCCAGTTTTCCGCCAACGCCCCGAGGCGCTTGAGCCCTCGCGGCGCGCGCAAGGCGGGCAGGAACGCAACTTCGTTGTAAAGCCGGGTTGCTTCTTCGAGGGTGGCGATTTGCAGATCTTCTTTCGAGCCGAAATGCGCGAACAGGCCGCTCTTCGACATGCCGGTCTTGGTGGCCAGCACGCCGATGGTCAAGGCAGCGAAGCCATCCGTCGCCGCGAGACGGACGGCGGCGTCCAAGATCGAAGCGCGAGTTTCCTCACCTTTTGTCACCTTGATCGTACTTGTGCCGCCGGGTGCATTACTGGAGTTGGGCGTTTGCATACTCCAATAATAGAACGGTCGTTCGAAAATGGCAATGACGGATGCAAGTCACAAAACCCAAGAAAGGACGGCTATCTCCAGGCAAAAATGCTTGAAGATGCCCGTGGATATGGGAGTTTTTATTTTGCTCTGCCGGATTGGCAGCTTGGGCACCAATAGAGGCCGCGCCCCCCAAGGTCTTGGCGCTGCACAGGCGTCCGACACACGTGGCAGGCTTCGCATTCGCGGTCAAAGACCCAATGCCGATAACGACCAAAGGTCCAGCCAAGACGTCGAAGGCGCTTGGCCAGCGCGGGGTCATTGGTGATCCCCGCTGTCAGGTAGGCCCGCCGCGTTAGGTCGAGCGCGGCTTTGGCCAGTGCATTGAGTTGGCTCGAACCGAGCTCAGCGACTCTGGCGTTCGGTGCAATGCGCGCGACAAACAAAATTTCGCTTCGCAAATAGTTTCCAACGCCGGCAAGAAAGCCCTGATCAAGCAATAGCCCTGCGAGCAGCTTTCTGGCGAATCGCGGCTTTGTGATGTGCGACAGGACGTCTGCCTCGGTGGTGGCCTTTTCGAGTAACTCGACGCCAAGTTTTCGGATGTAGCCGTGCTCGCTGATTTTCGTCGTTGAAATGACTTCAATCGACGATGCGCTGTAGAGAATCGCGATATCAGTGCCAGTATGAATGGCCAGGCGAATCTGCTTGGTCGGGTGCGGACGTGTGCCGTTGGCAATCACATCCCACTCGCCATACAACTGGTTATGGCTGAAGATGGTTTTGCCGCCCTCGAATTGGGTCAGCATTGCCTTGCCGCGCGGTGTAACGTCCAGAATTGTTTTGCCAGTCAGCGCACGAGCATGCTGGTAGAGCGATGGGAAAGCAAACTCTACGAGCAGGGCACGTTTACCGACTAGGGCTGCGACGAGAGAGTCCGCCGCCCGTTTGATCTCTGGGCCTTCTGGCATCGAGTAGCCGACTAGCTATGCTTCTGAAACCAATCAATGAAGTTCGCTGCTGGAAGCGCCGGACTATAGGCGTACCCTTGGGCGAGGTCGCAGCCAAGCTTCTTTAACTCGCGAAAGGTGGCCTCATCCTCGACACCCTCTGCGACCACTTTCATGCCGAAATCGTGTGATAACGCGATGACGGATTTAACGATCTTTTGGTCGGCCGCCGATGTCCTTAGTTGCTGGATGAATGGTTTATCGATCTTTAATTCGTCCAGTGGAAAACTCTTCAAATACGATAGGGACGAATGGCCCGTTCCAAAATCGTCGATGGCAAGTTTTACGCCAAGCTCCTTGAGTCGCAGGATAGTTTCTGTAGAACGCACCGTGTTGCCAACCGTGGCGTTCTCCGTAATTTCGAAAGTCAATGTGGAAGGGTCTGTATTCCAAGTGCCGATCGCCTGACTCACAGCATCGGGTAATTCGCCGTCGGACAAACTTAGCGTCGACAGGTTGAGGCTGAGCTTCACCATCACCCCGCGCTTAATCCATTCGGCTTGCTGACGGAGCGCGGAGTTGATTATCCAGGCCGTCAGGCCGCCGCCGATGCCGCTTGCCTCGGCAATTCTGATAACAGTCGTCGGTGAAACCATGCCGAAGTCGGGAGCGTTCCAACGGAGTAGCGCCTCAGCAGAAACAGCTTTGCCGGTCGTGACGTCAATTTGCGGCTGAAAATGTAGCTCTAGCCGGTTACTGCGCACTGCCTCGCGTAATGGGGTTTCCAGCCCCAAGTAGATGTCGGAACCCCGCCGGTCTTCCGCTTGGAAGACATGTTGTGCAAGATCGCGCTGCCTAGCGATACCGACCGCGATGTCACTATGTACGATGAGTTCTTCGGCCAACTCAGCGTGGTCGGGAAACACTGCGATACCAACTACCGGTCTGACGATCACCCGCTCGCCGTCGACGGTGAACCCTTCCTCAAGCGTACTCTGAATTTTGCCCGCCGCGAGCCACGCTTGGCTTGCGCTCTTGAGGTTTGGCAACAAGATCACGATTTTGTCCTCTGAGACGGCAACAGCTCGGTCTGCGGCGCGCAGTGCCTCTGGAAGCCGCCGGAGGGCGTGTTTCATTATCTCGAGCGTGGGTGTCCCAACCACCGCTTCGAGTTTGTCGGGACGCATCAATTGCACCATGAGTAGAGCGACCGAGCGTTGGGAAAGACGCGCAAATTGAATTGCGTTGCCGATGGCATTGATGAGTCCCCGCCGCGTCACCGCGAAGTGTTCCATCGGCGCGGCAGCGCCTGCTGCGCCAGAAGATCGCAGGGCAGTTTCCTGCGGCTGCATCGGCGGTGGTGGTTGGGATGGTGTGACGGGGTCGCTCATGACACATATCGGGTTGCGGTCGGCGATACTGGAGGGTTACGTGCTGAATGAAGCGTTAATGTCCGCGACTAGTTAAGGTAAAACTCACTCGGATCAATGCCGAACGCATTGCTGGGTAGCCCGCGCTTGATTGAGACAGGATTTTCAGAAACGTCATAGATTAGGTCTTTCACGCTGGGATGTTTGCGTAGCGTCTTGTCTGGATCGGTAACCACCAGCACCTTCGGGCGCAAACGCTTTTGTTTGTTGTGTGACACGACGACTGCAACTTCACGGGTCGAAAGTTCGACTAAGCTGCCCACGGGGAATACGCCGATCGATTGAATAAAATGTTCGACCATGTCGGCTTGGAACAGTGTGCCGCTCCAATTAGAAAGCATTTGCAACGCATCGTGTGGTGAGGCAGGTTGGGCGTAGGGACGCTTCTTGGTGATGGCTGCGTAAGTGTCTGCAATTGCCGACATCTTCCCGTAAATGCTTATGTTTTTTCCTGTGAGGCCGTAAGGGTATCCCGAGCCATCCATGCGTTCGTGGTGCTGGGCGACGCCGTCTAAAATATCGGCATTAACACTCGGGGTTTGACCCAGAATCTCTATACTATACAAGACGTGACGCTTCATTTCTTCGAATTCATCAGGCGTAAGGGTTGTGTTTTTTTCCAACATTTTCTTCGGGATGTGAATCTTGCCGATGTCGAGCAAGAGCCCCATTACGCCTAGCGACGCCAGTTGTTCTTTCGGAAATCCGAGGTGTCGACCAAATGCGACCAAATTGATAGCCACACTCAGGCCGTGATCATAGGCCACCGTGCTCTGTTCTCGCATACGCGCAACCCACATCATGGCGTCCGGATTGCGCACCATGCTGTCGACCATATCTTCGATGACGTTTTCAACAACGTCTATCTGCATTTGATTGCCAGAGCGAATGTCTTTAACAACGCGCTGCAACAGATCTTGTGTTTTGGCAAACGCAGTCGTTGCGGCGCCGAGTTCCGACTCTACCGCCTGTTTATCCTCATAGATGGTGAGTTGAACCGTTTCGGGGATGAACGAGGGGCGCTCTATCGGAAGTGGTGCTCTGGCCTTGGCCTGGTACTGATCGTAGTCCAAATCATCCTTTGGTGCTGATGCAAAAAGACTTTTCACATCATGCTTTAGTTGACCAATCAGGCTGCGGAACCCCCCAGTCGCGCCCGGCTCTCCAGCCCGATCCTTACCGACAAGTGAACCCCGCGAGGGCGTTAGGCCCGGGCGGGATGTGTGCTCTTGAGGCTGGCGTTGAGCGTCGCGCTGGCTGATCGGCAGTACGAATTCATCCGTTTTTGCGCGCTGCGAACCTGCCGCAGAAGGTTTCCTTAAGCCCGAAGCTTGGAAGGCACCGGTCGTATTTGGGTTCCCATTGTTGCTGTCTGAGCGCGCAGACGCCTGCGCTTGGTTTACCGCGCGGAGTTGTTCAATTGTGAGAAGTTTTGTCGCTGCGGTTCGATTCACCACCACTATTGGGTCGGTTCCGAGATCGCGCTTCTTTGGCGGCTCGCTCTTCTGCGATTGTTGCTCAAATTCGGGGCCGCTGGATCGCTCCAGATCAATCAATACCCACAGGCAATGCGCCTGCACTTGCGTGATTTGCTCCGCGTTTTCAAGCATGAACCCCTGCAGCAGGAAAGGGGTATCCATCCAAGGGCGATCGAGGTCGGCGACAAACATACCTACCTTTAGGTCCTTAACAGCCGTCTTTTGCAACATAGAAGCAGCAGTTCCCGAAAAGTGTTACGCGATGCGAGTGTACTGTACGGAACGGGACAGTGAACAAGATTGCACATTATAGACAACGTGACGGGGATGGGCTGCTAAAAATGCGTTCACTTCTGTTCAAATTGCAGTTGGTGCCGGACAAAAATTCGTCCGCAACAGCCCAGGCTGATTTCGGGCCGCCATTCAGGGTGGTTCGCGTTGTTCCGTTGGCGCGTTCTGATCGTTGCAAACTTTGGAGAACCGATTGAGATTTACCCTGCTTGCCAATATCAAAAATCGTTCCGGCGTGGCGAGGCGCGGCCGACTAGAGCTCTCGCACGGCGTCATCGAAACGCCCGTATTCATGCCGGTGGGAACCTATGGGACAGTGAAGGCGATGAGCCCACAGGATCTCGACGAAATCGGTGCTCAGATCGTCCTTGGAAACACCTTTCATCTTTGGTTACGCCCAGGCCTAGATGTGATTGCAAAACACGGCGGTTTGCATCGGTTCATGGCGTGGAACAAACCCATATTGACGGACTCCGGCGGCTTTCAAGTATGGAGTCTGGGAGACCTCCGAAAGATCACGGAAGAGGGGGTGGCGTTTCAATCGCCGGTAAACGGCGATAAATGCTTCTTGTCGCCTGAAGAGTCGATGCGCATTCAGCATACGCTGAACTCCGACATTGTCATGATATTTGACGAATGCACGACCTATCCTGCGACCTGGGACGATGCCGCTCAATCGATGCGTTTGTCGCTCCGCTGGGCCAAACGGTGTCGTGATGAGTTTGACCACTTGGAAAACCCGAATTCGCTGTTCGGTATTGTGCAGGGCGGCATGTATGAGGATTTGCGCGACGAATCACTCGCCGCCTTGGCAGACATGCATTTCCATGGCTACGCAATTGGTGGGCTTTCCGTCGGTGAGCCGAAAGAAGACATGTTGCGTATCCTCGACCATACCGCCCCCCGATTGCCGACGAATAAGCCTCGTTACGTCATGGGAATCGGCACCCCAGAAGACTTGGTCGAAGCGGTGTCGCGCGGAATGGATATGTTCGACTGTGTCATGCCAACCCGTAACGCTCGCAACGGCTGGCTGTTCACGCGCTACGGCGATGTGAAAATCCGAAATGCCAAGTATCGGGACGATACGCGGCCACTTGACGATTCTTGTCATTGTTACACCTGCAAGACTGCAACGAGGGCGTATCTTCACCATTTACAGCGAACCAACGAGATTCTTGGCGCACGTTTCAACACGATACATAACCTCTACTACTACCAACGGTTGATGAGCGAGATTCGAGCCGCGATCGAAGCCGATATCTTTGAGGGGTTCCGGACGCAGTTTTACGCCGATCGGGCGCGCGGAACCGACTGAAAGGCGTCTAAGGGGATTGCCGCCACCGCTGGCTTGGCGTCACCGGGGAGTCCCGGCTGAATCCGCTATAATTTCAGGTTGATTTTTAAGGGCTTAGCCCAAGCTAACTTGTTGGGTTTCAGTTTGACGAGAGCCATCCAGTTACCCGCCTTATTCTCAAGCGGTATTCGCCTAATACCCGACTCAAGACACCGGAGAGTTCTATGATTAGTATCGCGCACGCGCAAACTGCCCAAGCCTCTGGCGGCGACACGTTGATTGGCCTACTGCCAATTTTCTTGATGTTTATCCTGCTCTATTTCCTCATGATTCGTCCGCAGATGAAGAAGGCTAAGGAACATAAGTCGATGGTCGAAGGCCTGCAAAAGGGCGACGAAGTCATTGCAGTGGGCATTATTGGCCGCATCACGAAGGTGGGCGATGGATATGTTGGCCTTGAGGTCGCGGACGGTAAGGTTCTGCACGTGCAGAAGCAGGCGGTTACTACGCTGCTCCCCAAGGGTACTTTTAACGACGTTATGAAGTAGGCGTGTATCCCCGCGACCGGCGGTGCCGCTTGTCGCGCGAATGATTTTGACTGGCTGAGGTTTGAATGAATAAGTATCCCGCTTGGAAGTACGCGCTGATCATCGTTGCGCTTGTTGTGGCGTTTCTATACACCGTCCCCAATCTATTTGGTGAATCTCCTGCTGTTCAGGTTTCTGGATTGCGTACCAATAAGGTTGATGCTGGCTTGCAGACGCGTGTTGCGGATACCCTCAAGACAGCGAACCTCTCAAACGAAGGCGTCGACCTCCAAGGCGAGACCTTGCGTATCAAGTTCAAGGACACGGATACGCAGTTCAAAGCCCGTGATGCGATCCAGACCGCTCTTGGCGAGGGGTACGTCGCCGCACTTTTTAATCTTTCAAACTCGCCTGCATGGCTGACCAAGATAAATGCCTTACCTATGTATCTTGGCTTGGACCTGCGAGGCGGAGTGCATTTCCTCATGCAGGTAGACATGAAAGCTGCGGTTGACAAGGCGGTAGATCGCTATCTCGGTGAATCACGCGCTTTGCTTCGCGACAAAAAGGTGTTCTACACCGGGATATCGCGGGATGGGAACAACGTCGTCGTGCGTTTTAAGGAGCGCACAGAAGCCGATAAGGGGCTGAAAGAACTCAACGCACAGTACACGGATCTGGCGATCAAAGATACGACGCAGGGGGAGGAAGTTATTCTCACGCTGAGCATGAAGCCCGAGACGGTGTTTAAGCTTCAAGAAGCTGCGTTACAGCAGAACATCACCGCACTTCGCAAGCGTGTGAACGAATTGGGTGTATCTGAGCCGATTGTGCAGCAGCAGGGGATTGATCGAATTCTCATCCAACTGGCGGGCGTGACAGACCCCACCCGCGCGAAGGACGTCATCGGACGCACCGCAACACTCGAGTTCAGAATGGTTGCCGAAGAGCATGCTGCTGGCGGTCGTTCATTCGAACAGTTCCGAAACGAGCCGGCGCCGTTTAACACTGAGAAGATGATCGGTGCGAACGGTGAGGTGGTGTTGGTTCGCAAGCTGGTTATTCTGACGGGTGACAAGGTGACCGATGCCCAGCCCGGCTTTGATGCCGAGCAAGGCAACAAACCACTGGTCAATATCCGGCTCGACGGTGCGGGTGGACGCGCCATGACACTCGCCACCCGCGAAAACGTCGGCAAGAACATGGCGGTCATCTTGATTGAGAAGGGCAAGCCCGAAGTATTGAGCTGGCCGACCATTCAGAGCGAGTTGGGCGCACAGTTTCGCATCACGGGCATTTCAAGTTCGCTTGAGGCAAAGAATCTGGCATTGCTGATGCGCGCCGGAGCGCTTGCGGCGCCGATGGAAATCATCGAAGAACGAACCATCGGCCCGAGCTTGGGGGCGGAAAACATCGAGAAGGGCAAAAATTCCTTGTTGTTTGGTTTTGCGCTGATCACGATATTCATGATCATCTACTACTCGTGGTTTGGTGTGATCTCCGTTGTGGCACTTGCCGCAAACCTACTGTTCTTGATTGCATTGCTTTCGATGTTGCAAGCGACGTTGACACTGCCCGGTATTGCGGCGATCGCCCTAACGCTGGGTATGGCCATTGACGCAAACGTATTGATCAACGAACGCATTCGCGAGGAGTTGCGTACCGGCATGTCGCCGCAGATGGCGATCCAGACCGGCTACGATCGCGCGCTGGACACGATCATCGACTCCAACATTACAACGTTGATTGCTGGTCTCGCTCTACTAATTTGGGGTTCCGGACCGGTTCGCGGATTTGCGGTCGTGCACTGTTTGGGAATTTTGACCTCGATATTCTCTGCGGTTATGGTATCTCGTGGCATTGTCAATCTTGTCTACGGCGGCAAGAAGAAGACGACGACCTTGTCAATTGGTAACGTGAAATGGGTAAAAGCGGCGAAGATTTAGGCTAAATCAGCTGAAGTCCCGCTTGAACCGTCGCGAAAACAGTATTCAGAAAAGGCAATAGCCATGGAATTCTTCAAGTTTAAAAAATCAATCCCGTTCATGAAACACGCGTTGTGGTTTAACGTGATTTCATTTGTGACTTTCCTGCTGGCGGTTTTTTTCCTTTGGAAAAACGGCTTGCACCTGTCAATTGAGTTCACCGGCGGCGCGGTGATGGAGGTGAAGTATGCGCAACCGGTGGCACCGGACAAGATTCGGACGACACTCTCAGAGGCCGGTATTGCTGGTGCAGAAGTCATCAAGTTCGGCTCTGCGCAAGATATTCTGGTGCGCTTGCCGCTACCGGCTGCGGCAAATCAAAATCAGAACAACGCGATGGAGGCCCTCAAAGTGCGCGTGATGTCTGCGCTCAACGCGACTGACAAATCAGCGGAACTGAAGCGGATGGAGTTTGTGGGCTCGGCGGTCGGCAAGGAGCTGGCTTACGATGGCTCACTAGCGTTGCTGGCGGTTTGTATTGGCATCATGATTTACTTGGCTATTCGATTTGAATGGCGCTTCGCCGTTGCTACCATCATCGCGAACTTGCACGACGTCATAATCATTCTCGGCTTTTTTGCCTTCTTTCAGTGGGAGTTTTCGTTGCCCGTGCTTGCGGCAGTATTGGCGATACTTGGTTATTCGGTAAACGAGTCCGTGGTTGTATTTGATCGCGCAAGGGAAAACTTCCGCAAGATGCGCAAAGCCACCACGCCGGAGATTTTTGACGCCGCCATCACTGGGACGATTTCGAGAACCATCATTACCCACGGCACCACACAAATGATGGTGATTGCGATGCTGGTTCTGGGCGGGCCTACGCTGTATTATTTCGCCTTGGCGCTAACCATCGGAATTTGTTTCGGCATTTATTCTTCCGTGTTGGTCGCGTGTCCGATTGCGAACTACCTTGGCGTGTCGCGTGAAGACTTTGTCAAGCCCGTAAAAAAAGACGGCGAGCCAGAAGTTATCTCTGCACAGCCTTAAGCCGGTCCAAACTCGCCCGCGCTCACTCGCTCAAGTTGCAAATGGAGTGGCTGTACTCCCTCGTCGGCATGGTTCTCCAGCTCGACAAACATCTAGTCCTCCTCGTCGCGCAGTACGGGATGTGGATCTACGCCGTTCTGTTCGCCGTCATTTTTTCGGAAACCGGGCTGGTGGTGGCGCCCTTCATGCCGGGTGATTCGTTGTTGTTCATCGCCGGGTCGGTCGCGGCGTTGGGCGGCATGGATATTCATTTGTTGGTGGTGGTGCTGTTCATTGCGGCTACCTTGGGCAACCTGACGAATTATGAAATTGGCCGTTGGTTCGGCACACGGGTTATTGGACGCCCGAAAGCGGCGTGGCTGCGTCCGTCACAAATTGACAAAACGCACTTGTTCTTCGAGACGTGGGGCTCGGTAGCCGTTATCGTCGCGCGGTTTGTGCCGTTTCTTCGTACCTACGTTCCGTTTGTCGCGGGTATCGGCGCGATGCATCGCCCCAAGTACATTGCTTACACGCTGATAGGTGCGGCTCTATGGGTGTGTTCCCTCTGCTACCTAGGCTACTTTTTCGGCAATCTGGCTTGGGTGAAGGCCAATCTGGGGCTGCTGGTGGTCGCAATCATTGTGCTGAGTCTGATGCCGATTGCAGTCGGCATGTTGCGAGCACGGTTCACCACACGCAAACCAAACTAACGTTTGGCGAGGTGTGAAGGGGTGTTGCGGACGTAACTGACCGCGGCAACGAAGAACACCATACATAACCCAGTCTGGATTGCTGCGAGCGCTTGTGAGGTCGTGCCGATATCTGACCACGCTCTCACCACGCCTTCAGTGAAATAAAGCCAGATGAACAATGTTGACCATTGGTAAGTGTAGCGCCGTCTGGGTGACGCGCTGATGATGCCGGGCAGCGGGATTAGCAGCGGTAGGGCCTTGAGCACCAGCCACGAACCTCCCGGCCTAATTGGTGCCAGCAGCCATTCCCAGGCCAAACAAAGTCCGACCAGCAAACAAAGTGCGGTAAGCGCGGTACGATGCGCCCGTGCTGCGGTGAGCTCGTTCATAGCGCACTTAGCTTTGCTGCAATCGTTGCCAATCGCTTACCCGCCGCATATGCCAATTGTTTTTCAGTGTTGGACACAGGCAGTGTACCGTCGCTGCCGCCGACGTGGCTGGCTCCGTATGGCGTGCCGCCTTGTTGGGTAGTGGAAAGTTCGCCTTCCGTGAATGGCAGCCCAACAATCAGCATGCCGTGATGCAGTAGCGGGATCATCATGCTTAGGAGTGTCGTCTCATTGCCACCGTGCATGGTCGAGGTCGACGTGAAAACAGTAGCTGGTTTACCTGCGAGTGTGCCGCTCATCCATTCGCCGCCGGTGCCGTCGAGAAAGTACTTCATTGGTGCGGCCATATTGCCGAAACGCGTTGGCGAACCGAGTGCCAGCCCAAGACACTCGCGCAGGTCAGTATTGCTCACATAGGGCGGGCCGCTGTCGGGCACAGCCGGCCCTGTTGCCTCGACGATGCTTGATACCTTGGGCACCGTCCGCAATCGAGCAGTCATATCAGGGACACTCTCGACACCTCGCGCAATGTGGGTAGCAAGTTCGCGAACACTGCCGGTATGTGAGTAGTACAAGACTAGAATATCTGCCATGCTGGGATCGATAGGTTAAAAGGTTTTGCCGTCGGGATTGCCGCGCAGTATTGTCATTATAAGAACGCATCGGGGTGTTAACGTCACTATGTTCATGGAACGACTTGTTTTTTTAAGGGACAATCTTTATCGGTCGCCGGCGTACCTGCTGTTTGTCTCTCGACGGGTGGTTGAAGACAAGTGTTTGACCGTCGCTGGAAGTTTGACGTTCACGACGCTCTTAGCAATCGTGCCGCTGTTTACGGTGACGATTACGCTCACTGCAAAACTGGCGTCTACTCGTGACCTTATTCTGCAACTGAAGGCGTTCGTCTTGAAGAATTTTGTTCCCGAGATGGCAAGCCGGATGGTTGGTACATACATGGACCAATTTTCGAACAACGCCTCCCGCCTTACGGCGATTGGCTTGTGTATTGTCATCGCGAGCGCTGTCGCCTTGTTATTCACTATTGAGAATAGCTTTAATGGCATCTGGCGGGCTCGTCGTAAACGCTCTTGGGGTCAACGGTTAAGATGGGCGGTGGTGTTGCTGATGGTCGGCCCGTTCTTGATCGCGACTAGCCTCTCCATCTCTATGTTTTTTGTCAGATTGTCGCGTACCTTCGAGGCGACGCTTCCGTGGCTAGACGATGGCTTGTTGCGAGCAATTCCGTGGGTCACCACTTCCATCGTCTTGTATCTCGCGTATCGATGGATTCCCAATCGCCATGTGCCTGCACGCCACGCTCTAGTTGGCGCCGCCCTTGCCGCCATCCTATTTGAATTGATGAAGGCTCTATTTGTCTTGTATATCTCCAGAGTCCCGACATACAGTTTGGTTTATGGCACGTTCGCGAGTGTTCCGGTATTTCTCATTTGGGTGTTTCTCTGCTGGCTAGTGGTATTGGTGGGCGCGGAAATTGCCGCCACTCTGTCGTACTTCCGGCATGCGGACGCACAACTCGCGCCGGTAGACCGAGAAATGTCGGCCGCACGATTGCTCGCTGTGATGGGCAAGGCGGATGCTCCACTGACGCTCGAACAGCTTAGAGCGGCGGCACCTATGCCGCTTGA
This sequence comes from Usitatibacteraceae bacterium, assembly GCA_044346745.1. Taxonomy (GTDB): domain Bacteria; phylum Pseudomonadota; class Gammaproteobacteria; order Burkholderiales; family Usitatibacteraceae; genus UKL13-2. The sequence goes on from JBIIYQ010000028.1 coordinate 26,944, forward strand.
CGTGGCCGAAGATACCCTTCACCTCCTGATTGAACGCCGCAAGATCGGAGAGGTCTCCGGTAGGCCGGTACGTTACACGCACTCAAGTGCGACGTCGGTTTAAGGCCTTTGGCGGAGTGTCGATTCGTTATTCGGATGGCTGGAACGGAAAAAGCTCCGCCTGAGCCTCGGAATCTGATTGCGACGATGTTGGAGCGCCGAAGTGGCCGCTAGTTTAGAAAAGGTTATTATCAATACAATTGTCTTGGAGATATTTAGATGTATGCAAGGTGCAGGTCGAAGGTTGTCACGGGGCTGGTTTTGATGGTGGTCGCCCTGACGCCAACACTGGGCTCCGCTTTTGATTTAAGGGACACTGATGGCACTCCACAGCGATTGAAAGACCTGAAGGGCACGTGGATAGTGGTGAACTTTTGGGCGACTTGGTGCGCACCATGCGTAAAGGAGATCCCCGAGATTGCAGATTTCGCCAAGGAGCAGGGCAAAAAAACCCGCGTGATCGGTATCGCCCTCGACTGGGATGAAAGCGGCAAGAAAGATGTGGATGAAGCCAAGCTAAAGCGTGCAGCAACAAAAATCGGACACACATACCCTTTGGTGCTGGGTGACGACAAGACCGAAAAAGTCTTCGGGAAAATCAAGGGTATGCCAACCACCATCGTCTATGGGCCAGACGGCAAAGTGGTTTACAACAAGACTGGTATCGTCACCAAGGAATTGCTGAATCGGGTGGTGAATGGTGAAAAAGTGAAATAGCTGGTGGATTGTGCCTTGCGACCGGTGGGCGAAATTGGCCAACGTACCTAGACCACAACCGCGACTCGGCATCCGCTAGGGCACTTCTAAAAGCCTCGAAATTGCCGCCATTCCAGCCCGGCGCAACCCTTGTGGTTGTTCGCTGGAATGACGGAGTCATTAGAAGTTCCCTTTTTTATGCCCTCAATTTGGCGACCAGCTCGCCAACAATCTCTGTAATGTTAATGACGCGGGGTGCGGCATCGCGACGTTGTTGGTACTCAACATTGCCTTCCTTGAGGCTGCGTTCGCCGATGACGACACGGTGCGGAATGCCGATCAGTTCGAGGTCAGCCAACATGACACCGGGACGTTCGTCCCGATCGTCGATCAACACATCGATGCCCCAACTCAACAAATCGTTGTAAATTGAATCGGCTGCTGCGCGCACGGTCTCGGATTTGCCGTAACCAATCGGCGCGACCACCACTGAAAACGGTGCCATCGCTGCCGGCCAGATAATGCCGCGCGCATCATGATTTTGTTCGATCGCGGCGGCCACCACGCGAGTGATGCCGATGCCATAGCAGCCCATGAGCGGGGATTGCGGCTTGCCGTTTTCCCCGAGGAAGGTAATGCCCATCTTTGCTGGATAGGGTAGACCGGAAAAGACATGGCCGACTTCAATGCCGCGCTGAATCGCCAACACGCCCTTGCCGTCAGGCGACGGGTCGCCTTCGACCGCGTTTCGGATGTCGGCAACGACGGTTGGCTCCGACAGATCGCGTCCCCAATTGACACCGGTGAAATGGAAGTCAATCTCATTCGCGCCGGTCACGAAGTCGCTCATATTGGCGACTGTCCGATCAGCCACTACAACGACACTGGGTGCGCCTACCGGACCGAGGTAACCTGCTTTGCAACCAAAGGTCGATTCAATTTCCACTTCGCTGGCAAAACGAAATCCCTCCTTGAGTCCGTTGATTTTGCTGGCCTTAACTTCATTCAACTCGTGGTCGCCACGAATCAGCAGCAGCCAGATTTTTGTGCCAACCACATTGCCTTTTTCCTCGCGTGTCTCTGTGGCGAGCACTATTGACTTGACAGTTTTGGCCAGTGGAATATTGAGCATTGCGGCAACGTGTTCACACTTGGCTTTGCCCGGTGTTGGCGTTTTCACTATCGGCTGAGTGGCTTCTGCGCGCGTGACGTTGAGCGCAACACACTCCGCCTTCTCGATGTTTGCTGCGTAATCGGAGGTCGGGCAGTAGACCAACGCATCCTCGCCGGTGTCAGCTATGACTTGGAATTCGTGAGAGCGTTCGCCTCCGATGTTTCCGGTATCGGCTTCGACCGGTCGGAAGGTCAATCCAAGGCGATTAAAAACGTGGACGTACGCATCGTACATGGCGTCATAACTCCTGCGCGCCCCGTCAGTGTCGCGGTCAAATGAATATGCGTCCTTCATGGTGAATTCGCGTCCCCGCATCACGCCGAAGCGTGGACGGCGTTCGTCCCGAAATTTAGTTTGAATTTGGTAAAAACTAATCGGTAACTGGCGATAACTGCGAATGTCCTGGCGGAAGATGTCAGCAAGCACTTCCTCGGATGTTGGTTGCAGGATGAAGTCGCGATCATGGCGGTCCCTGATCCGTAGCATTTCGGGCCCCATCTGGTCCCAACGCCCCGACTCCATCCACAACTCAGCGGGTTGTACAAACGGCGTCAGCAACTCAATGGCACCAGCGCGCTCCATTTCTTCACGTACCACCCGCTCCACTTTTTTGATGACCCGCAGCCCCATCGGCATGTAGTTATAGATGCCTGCCGCAAGTTTTTTGATCATGCCGGCGCGCAACATCAGTTTTTGACTGACAACATCCGCATCAACGGGGTCTTCCTTGAGGGTGGAAATGAAAAACTTTGAGGCACGCATTATCTTTACTTTTCAACGAGTTAGTGTCGTACTTTGATACATTTTACACGTTGCGGACGCCGCCCCAGCGACTTCACCTATTCAATTAAAGTAAATTGTGAAACAATCGATGCAATTTAGTTTTGGAAGGGCTTGGACCATGATTGACAAAGATGGTTATCGCCCAAATGTCGCCATCATTCTTTGTAATGCGAAGAATGAGGTCTTTTGGGGCAAGCGAATCCGCGAACATTCCTGGCAATTTCCGCAAGGCGGCATCAAACACGGGGAAGCGCCCGAGGAAGCGATGTTCCGTGAGCTTGAAGAAGAGACGGGTCTGAAGCGCGAGCACGTCAAGATCTTGGGACGAACCAAGAGCTGGCTGCACTACAACGTCCCCAGCCACTGGGTGAAGCGAGAATGGCGTGGAACCTATAAAGGGCAGAAGCAGATTTGGTACTTGCTTCGGTTGACCGGGCGCGATAACGATATACACTTGCGTGCATCAGAGCATCCGGAATTTGACGCATGGCGCTGGCACGATTACTGGGTTCCCTTGGACGCGGTGATCGAGTTTAAGCGCGATGTTTACCGCAAAGCGCTACACCAGCTGGTGCGTTATCTCGATCGTCCGCCGCGCGTCAGTCCGCGTTCTCATGTTGACCGTCATGCGGCTAGCAACGGTACAAGCCGCAAAAATTGGGATCGTGTTGAGATTCTGACATCGGTTTTGGATAACGCCGGTCCCGTGACGAGGGACTTCATGCAACAAAGCGCGGATGCGTTGACTTTGTCGAA
>JBIIYQ010000246.1:0-2816 GCA_044346745.1 Usitatibacteraceae bacterium
CTAAATTAGGACACATCATGAGTATCACTACAGAACAACTCGCTGAATTGCTCGCCGGAATCGTGCGGTCACAACAAGCCATCATTGATGCGATTGAAAGTGAATCGGGCGGTTGGCGCAACACACACTTGATTCCGAAGCTCAATACGGCCGCCAACATGCGGCTGGCCAATGCGCGTTTGCTCGACATTCCATCGCGTGTACTACTTCGTTCACAAAGTCGTGTGCCGATGGATGTCGCCACCATCATGCGCGATCTGACTGCTGCACTCGGCACCAGCAATGCGGCCTCAGCATCGCCCATCGTCCCGGCCGCAGCCGCCGGTGCTGTCGCTGCAGTGGCCACGGTTGCAGGCGTGGCCGCGGTTGCCGGTGCGACGAGTTCCCCGGCGGTTGCGCCAGCCGCCCCCGCGGTACCGCCAGACGATGATTTAGATTTCTTTGAAACCTGATCGCAGGCCAAGTGGGTTTAACGGCTTCTCGCTTAGCTAGCGCGCTGATCGCCCACGGGCCCAAGCACACCCAAGCAAAAGTGCCTTAATCCAACCCTGTTTAGCGCAACTGCGTTGAGCTTGGCGTCTATACTGTCCTCCTGCTATTTCATCTCCAAGTCTTCTCCCGTCGCATCGATTCGCCGATGCAAAAAAGCCAAATGTCCGCGCACTCGCATTCCCACGCTTCAGCTGATCCCGCCGCCCCGCAGAAAACGGCCATGCCTAAATCCGGCGTCTGGCCCGTCATTCGTTCCTTGTTGCCTTACCTGTGGGAATTCCGTTGGCGCGTTGCGTTGGCGCTGACCTTTTTGGTCACGGCCAAGTTTGCAAACATCGGCGTACCGCTGGTGATGAAGCAGATCGTCGACTCACTTGACAAAGACAAGGCGATGCTGGCGGTGCCGGTTATGTTGTTGGTGGCGTACGGCCTGCTGCGCCTGTCCACAACGTTGTTTGCCGAGTTGCGCGATATCGTGTTTGTGAAAGTCACGCAGCGTGCGATGCGCAAAGTGGCGCTCAATGTCTTCCGCCATTTACACGCGTTGTCACTGCGGTTTCATTTGGATCGCCAAACCGGTGGCGTCACGCGGGACATCGAGCGCGGCACGCGCGGTATCTCGACATTGCTCTCCTACGCGCTGTTCTCGGTCATTCCGATTGTGCTGGAGATCACGCTGGTGACGGTTCTGCTCGCGGCGAAATTTGATTGGACTTTTGTTGCGATCACGCTGGCGGCTATCGTCCTGTACATCATCGCGACTATCGGTATTACGGAGTGGCGCACCCACCACCGGCGGCAGATGAACGACATGGATTCAAAAGCCAACACCAAGGCGGTTGATTCCCTGCTGAACTATGAGACGGTCAAGTACTTCGGCAACGAAGAATTTGAAGCCGGGCGCTACGACAAGAATTTGCAGAAGTATGAGGCGGCGGCTACCAAGAGCGAAACGTCGCTAGGCATCTTGAATGCCGCGCAGAGTTTTGTGATCGCACTTGCCGTCACGTTGCTCATGTGGCGCGCCTCAGTTGGTATTGTGGATCGACAGCTGACCCTCGGCGATTTGGTGATGGTCAACGTGTTGATGATCCAGCTGTACATCCCGCTGAATTTTCTTGGTGTGATGTATCGAGAGATCACCCAGGCGCTGATCGATACTGAAAAGATGTTCCGTTTGCTGGCTGAGAATCAGGAAGTCGCGGACAAACCCGGCGCGGTTCCACTCAAGACAACTGGCGCTGCCGTGCGATTTGAGAATGTGAATTTCGGTTACGACCCGAAGCGACAGATTTTGTTTGAAACAACCTTCGACGTGCCGGCGGGTAAAACTGTCGCGGTGGTGGGGTCGTCCGGTGCGGGTAAATCAACGTTGTCGCGTTTGCTGTTTCGTTTTTATGACGTTACCGATGGCCGTATCACCATCGACGGGCAGGATATTCGTGACGTCACACAAGCCAGTGTGCGTGCGTCGCTTGGTATCGTGCCGCAGGATACCGTGCTGTTTAACGACACGATTCGCTACAACATCGGATACGGCAGGCCGGGTGCCAGTGATGCGGATATCGAAGACGCCGCGCGCCGTGCGCATGTGCTCGATTTCATTTTGCGCATGCCGGACGGCTGGGACACGATGGTGGGTGAACGTGGTCTGAAACTCTCCGGCGGTGAAAAACAACGCGTCGCGATTGCGCGTACGCTGCTGAAGAATCCTGCAATCATGATCTTTGATGAAGCCACTTCGGCGTTGGATTCGGCGACGGAAAAAGCCATCCAAGCTGAATTGCGTGAGATTGCCAAGGATCGTACAACGCTGGTGATTGCGCATCGGCTTTCGACCATCATCGATGCGGATCAAATCTTGGTGCTCAATGCCGGTCGGATTATCGAGCGCGGCACTTTCCGTGAATTGCTCGACGCCAATGGCAAGTTCGCGGAAATGTGGCGCTTGCAACAACAAGAGGCGGAAAAGTCGGCGGTACCGGCGGCCTAGCGGTCAACGTCCGGCACTTTGTTGCCACCAATCTGCATTCTGTCGGTTGTGACTTTGGTCGAGCGGTGGATTCTCGTAAAATGGAACTTCTGGTATGTTTGCCAGCAATGTCTTTTTGTTCCCGTTCGAAAATTGGAGATCTACTCATGAAGCAATCATCTCTTCGCCTCGCCATCGCGGCGGGTGTCCTCGCCGTCACTGCCGCCAGCGGCGCGTCAGCACAGGTGGCAGGTTGGTACGTGTCCGGTGATGTTGGCCAAAGCAACAACAAAACAAGTTCAAGCGACATTGGGATTCTTGGCGGCAGCTTTGATCGCAAAGACACACAATC
>JBIIYQ010000107.1:0-9524 GCA_044346745.1 Usitatibacteraceae bacterium
ATGGGAGCGATTTATTTGGCGCTACCGCATGCTGGTGCGCGTACGCTCATGAACGCTGTGCAGGTTGCTGGCAGCCTAACCAAAGCCACGGCGCGATGAATATGGCGGAGCCACTTAACTGGGAACGGGAGGGACGCGATTGGCCGAACCGTGAAGCCAGCCAGTTTGTGGTGGCCGGTGCAGACCGGTTGCGTTGGCATCTACAAACCATGCCGCGCAAACCTGACCCGGCCAAGCCGACGGTGTTGCTGGTACACGGAACCGGCGCGGCGACGCACTCCTGGCGCGGTGTCATGCCACTCTTGGCCGAACGATGGAATGTGGTCGCGGTTGATTTGCCGGGCCACGGTTTTACCGAATCACCGCCCGCACATGGCTTTTCGTTGCCGCAAATTGCCGCCTCGCTTGCCGCATTGCTGGAGGCGGTATCAGTTCGGCCGGACGTCGTTGTCGGGCATTCCGCCGGTGCGGCGATTCTGGCGCGTATGTGTCTCGACAACATGATTCATCCGCAACACTTGGTGAGTCTGAACGGCGCGCTGCTGCCGCTTTCCGGGTTCGCCGGAGAATTGTTTTCGCCAATTGCGAAGCTGCTATCGCGGAGCACGCTCGTGCCGAAGATTTTTGCCTGGCGTGCATCCGATCCGGAAATCTTGCGGCGGTTGCTCGATGGTACCGGCTCGAAGATCGATGCCACCGGCGCGCAGCTTTATGGGACAGTCATAAAGAACGCCGAACATGCCGCAGCGGCATTGGAGATGATGGCGCAGTGGGATTTGCGTGCGCTTGCGGCGGATTTGCCGAAACTCACAGGCACCAATATCAATGTCACCCTAGTGGTTGGTGACAATGACAAAACCGTTTCGCCGAGTGAAGCGAGCAAGGTCAAGGCGTTGTTGCCTCGGGCAACGGTTGTTATTCTTCCTTCTCTCGGGCATCTTGCTCACGAAGAGTCGCCGCAACAAACCGCAGATTTGATTTTGAATTTACCGGTGGAACGCGCGCCGTCGCCAAGTACACTGACAAACTGATAGGGACTCCCTTGGACATGTCACATCACTCTAACCAGCCGCATGCCGTTGTGATCGGCTCCGGATTTGGCGGACTTGCCGCCGCAATTCGACTGGGGGCAAGAGGTTATCGTGTCACGCTACTCGAAAAGCTCGACGCGCCGGGCGGACGTGCCTACGTCTACAAACAAGACGGTTTTGTATTCGACGGCGGACCAACGATCGTCACGGTGCCTTTTCTGCTCGAAGAGCTATGGGAGCTTTGCGGTAAAAAACTGTCTGACGATATTGACTTGCGGCCGATGACGCCTTTCTATCGCATTCGTTTTGACGACGGCGAAACCTTCAACTACACCGGTGATCGCGAAGCGATGAAGCGCGAAGTGGCGCGGTTTTCGCCCGATGATGTGCCTCGATACGAAGCGTTCATGGCGCATGCAAAAGCAACCTATGACGTCGGCTTTACCGAGCTGGTCGACATTTCGTTTGCCGACTGGACAACAATGGTCAAGATTGCGCCAGACCTGTTGCGCTTGAAGAGTTACCGGACGGTCTATGGCTTGGTGGCGAGCTTTATCAAGAATGAGAAGCTGCGGACGGTGCTGAGCTTTCATCCGTTGCTGATTGGCGGTAATCCCTTCACCACTACCTCGATTCTGTGTTTGATCAATTACCTCGAGCAGCGGTGGGGGGTGCACTTTGCGATGGGCGGTACCGGTGAGATCGTCAAGGGGATGGTGCGCTTGATTGAGGGGCAGGGCGGTCGGCTGCAGTACAACGCCGAAGTTGAGTCGATCCAGGTGGCGGGCAGAAGGGCGACGTCAGTGGTGCTCAAAAGCGGCGAAGTCATCGCTACAGATATTGTTGTATCGAACGCCGATGCTGCATGGACTTATCGTAACTTGCTGGCGCCTGAACATCGTCGCCGCTGGACCAACCGGCGCATTGAGAAGACTAAGTACTCGATGAGCCTATTTGTCTGGTACTTTGGTACCAAGCGGCAGTACCCTGACGTGCAGCACCACACCATCATGCTCGGTCCGCGTTATCGCGAGCTGCTGGAAGACATCTTCGACAACAAGATTGTGGCGAAAGACTTTTCGCTGTACTTGCATCGGCCGACGTTTACCGATCCGTCGCTCGCCCCACCCGGTTGCGATGCGTTCTACGTACTATCACCGGTACCGCACTTGGACAGCTCGACTGATTGGCGGAGCCAAGCAGAACCGTATCGCAAAGCAATCGAAAAGTATTTGAGTGAATCGATCCTGCCTGGATTAGAAAATGAAATTGTGACGTCGATGATGCTCACGCCGCAGGATTTCCAGGACCGGCTCAATTCCTATAAGGGCGCGGCTTTTAGTTTGGAGCCGATCTTGACCCAAAGCGCGTGGTTTCGCCCGCACAACAAGAGCGAGGAACTCGACAATTTGTATTTGGTGGGTGCAGGAACACACCCCGGCGCCGGCATGCCGGGCGTGATCGCCTCTGCCAAAGTGCTCGACCGCGTCGTGCCACACGGGTCTGAGGTGCGAACGGCGGGTGATGCGGTCGGCGTGGAAGCAGGGGTAAGACGTGGCTGATCTCGGCCTCGGTGCTGGCTTCGCTGACTTGGTTTGGCGAGAGCGGGTCGCAGCGGACGTTGCCGAATGCCGCGCGATGCTCAAAGAAAATTCGAAGACTTTTTTTGCCGCGTCGTTGATGTTGCCAAAAACGGTCCGAGAGCCGGCTTCTGCGCTGTATGCGTTTTGTCGGATGGCCGACGATGCAGTGGACCTTGATACAAGAGCTTCCAAGGCTGGTAAGTCAGCGGCCGTCGACGAGTTACGCGAACGCTTGGAACTGGTGTACGCGGGGCGACCGATCGACCAAGCGCCGGATCGTGCTTTTGCCGAAGTGGTGTCTTACTTTGATATTCCGCGTGCGTTGCCCGAAGCGCTGTTGGAAGGCTTTCAATGGGATGCGGACGAGCGCCGCTACCAGACCTTGAGTGATCTCACGGCTTATGCTGCTCGCGTTGCCGCCACGGTCGGCGCGATGATGTCGATACTCATGGAGACTCGCGGCGCAAACGCATTGGCGCGGGCGTGTGACCTCGGTGTGGCGATGCAGTTTTCCAACATCGCTCGCGATATCGGTGAGGATGCAAGGGCGGGGCGCGTCTATCTGCCGCTTGATTGGCTGGCGGAAGAAAACATCGACGTTGACGCATGGCTGGCTACGCCTAAGTTTGATCCGGCGATCGGCCGCGTTGTTGCGCGGCTGCTAGCCGAAGCAGACGTATTGTATTCACGCGTCGCAGCGGGTGTGGCGGTACTGCCGAAAGGGTGCCAGCCAGGAATTAATGCGGCGCGTTATCTGTATTCGGAGATTGGTCGCGAGGTCGAGCGTGCGGGCATGGATTCGGTCAGCCGGCGTGCGGTTGTCCCATCGAAAGTAAAAGCGAAACTGTTGGCAAAGGCGCTAATCGGGCCTTCCCCGTCGGCGAGTCTGGATTTGCCGGTTCTGGAAGAATGCCGCTTCTTGGTCGAAGCGGGCGCGAACGACGTCAAGGCGGTTCCTGTTGCCGAAAGTGCATATGTGGAACCGGAGTGGTGGAACCTCGAGGCGCGGGTGGTATGGTTGGTGGAGTTTCTAAAGCGCATGGAACAACGTGATCGCGAGCAGACCGGGAAGACTTTTGTTTGAGTTAACACCGCTACCCGCCGACGATTAGGCAGGGAACTTCTAAGAGCCGCAAAATTGTCGTCATTCCAGCGAAGTTACGTAACTGCGCTGGAATCCAGTCCACCGTAGGATCAATGAGTTACGAAGGTCTGGGTCCCAGCGCAGTTACCAAACTAAGCTGGGACGACGGAGTTATTGTTGATCCGGCAATCAAATATGGCGAACGTTTTCCACGGGCTCCAGTTAAACCTCCATGGGTAAAAACAAAGAAGATGCGCGGAAACGTTCGCCCGATGCTCAACACGAGAAACGCAAACAAGTTATTCGTTTGCATCGGCGTAGCGTGAATCATCGCCAAATCAGCGCGATGACCGGAATGGGATTGCGCTCGGTGTGTCGGAACATTGATGCCTACAAGGTTGGCGGGCTAGGCGCACTTGCCCCCAAGGCTCGTGGCCGTAAGCGGGGGATGCAGCGCAAGCTCGACCAGGCCCAAGAGCAGACGATCCAGCAGATCATTTGCGAGAAACGCCCCGAACAGTTGCGCATGCGCTTTGCACGATGGAGCCGACGGCATTGCGCGATAACCCTGTGAAACCCATGATTTTTGCTAGGGTAAACGTGATCGGACGACCGCAAGATTTCTTTCAGGCGCGTCCTGTCGCTATGATCGATTCACACCATCCCTTTGCGGCACTCGCCCCTCGCCTGCCTTGACAAGCGATCGAAGCCGCGCTCTCCCATCACTTCAGAAAGGGGTGCGCGAATACGACTCGCCCAGTCTGAACATTTCATCGCGGCGCGTTTGAAAGGGGGGGGAGGTGCGTGACTTCTTGTCTGATCGACTGAAGCCCAGCATCCGTCTTGCGGGCCGAAATCGTGTTGTCGGGACGACTCAGTACAACGTTACTCTGTGTCAGAAGCATAGCCGGCCGACGCGCAATCCTAACCTTGAAGTACCGGGCTTCTTCATCGCTTTTCATTCGATTGGACTATGCATACGCATGTAGGATGGGATCAGGGCAACAAATTATCAAGAAACTGGCTATCAAGAAACAGGGGAAACAATTTGGCGGTGCGTTTGCTCGATCTTGACGAACCGGGAGCGAGTCGAACGAACAGCAAATGATCAATCTTTAAATTCACAATTTCAAGGAGTTTCACATGCTAAACATCAACAACATGAAGGTGGGATCGCGTCTGGGGTTGGGCTTCGGCACACTCATTGTATTCAGTATAGTCATCGCCGCGATGAGTTGGAAGCAGTTAGCCGACAACTACGAGGCGATTGCCCTTTTGGCCAACGACCGCGCCGTGAAGGTGATTCAGGTCTATGACATCAAGGCGGGAGTCAACGCACAAGGGGAGGCAATTCGCACGATTGCCCTCATCAAGGGTGACGCCGTAGTCGAACGCGAGAGCAAACGGATTAGTGATGCCGCCGCCAAGAATGCCGAAGGATTTGATCGCCTTGCCAAAACCATCACATCCGACAAGGGAAAGTCGTTTTTGCAAGCGACTGACACGAAGCGCAGCCAGTTTCTCAGTGTGCGTGATCGGGCGATGGCCGCGGCGGTCGCGAAAGACTATGAAGGGATGGGCGCATTGATTGAGCGCGACCTCATGCCAGCACAGGTAGGCTATCTTGCAGCACTTGGTGATCTGATCACGTATCAGTCCGAGCTCATGAACGCAAGTTACATCGAAACGCGCGACGATGTTCGCAGGACAATGTGGCTGTTAGCCTCGTTGACGTTAACGTGCGCTATCATCGGGATCTTGATTGCTTGGCGCTTGGCACGCAGCGTGACGGCTCCCTTGGGCACCGCTGTTGCAATAGCGGACCGCATTGCTGACGGTGAGTTGGACATCGACATCACTGATGACCGCCTCGACGAACTTGGGCAACTGCTTCGGAGCATGAAAAGAATGCGGACGAGCCTGGCGAGAGTCGTCGGTACAGTGCGTGAGAATGCTGAGAACGTGACGACGGCAAGTGCGCAAATTGCCGCCGGCAATCAAGATCTTTCCAGTCGAACTGAACAGCAAGCAGCGAGCTTGGAGGAAACGGCAGCCTCGATGGAACAGCTTACTAGCACTGTGAAGCTGAATGCTGAGAACGCGCGCACGGCGAATCAACTGGCGCAGTCTGCATCCACGGCAGCGGCGGCGGGTGGCCAGACCGTCAATGAAGTCGTCACAACGATGGATAGTATCTCTGCCAACAGCAGGAAGATGGCCGACATTATCGGCGTGATTGACGGCATCGCGTTTCAGACCAATATTTTGGCGCTGAACGCCGCTGTGGAGGCCGCTCGTGCGGGAGAGCAGGGGCGCGGCTTTGCCGTCGTGGCGACGGAAGTACGCACCCTTGCACAGCGAAGCGCAGACGCGGCAAAAGAAATACGTACGCTAATTGGCCAATCTGTCGAGCGCGTTGAAATCGGTAGCCAGCTTGTCCAAGCGGCGGGCACGGCGATGCAGGACATTGTCAGTCGGGTAACGCGGGTGACCGATTTGATCGGCGAAATCACTCACTCGGCAGCCGAGCAGAGTAACGGTATCGAGCAAGTCAATCAAGCTGTATCCCAAATGGATCAGGTAACGCAGCAGAACGCCGCTCTGGTTGAGGAAGCCGCTGCCGCCGCAAATAGTCTCAAAACGCAAGCCGGCGAGCTTGTCCAAGCGGTCGCTGTTTTCCGCTTGGCACAAGAGCAAGGCATCCACAGCAAAGAACATATCAGTGCAGCGCGGCTAGAAGCGGATGCTACCCCGCATGGAGCACGTCCGCTTGCATGGAGCGCGAGCTGATCGATCAGATCAGATTTCAATTCGTTTCACTCCGTGCCTACGACAGCGCAACTACGCGAACTATCAGGACAAGGCGTCAAACGCAAATGACGCCTTGACGAACAGTTCATCGTTGCGCGTGTTGACGTTGGCACCGGGCACATGCGTTCTCGTCGTGCTGAGCCCAATATAGAGGCTCGTGCCTAGGCTGCGCCGATGGCCGTAGACAAAGGACAGTGTCTCCGTCTTTTCGAACGGTGAAACGGAAGACTGAAACAACGAGGGTGCGCGGCGAACACCGCTGTATTGGTAGACGGTACGCAGGTCATCCGTAGCGCTGATGTTGTAAATTGTGGTGAGTTGTAGCCCACGTTCCTTGAGGATTGTTTTCGAGCCCACCACGTCATTCTTGCTATTTACGACACCCTCTTCCAGTTGCGGTGAGAACGCCAGTTTCTCCGCAAGGCGAAATTTTGCGGATGCGGTAAGCAAGTAACCACGCCCCATACGATTGTTTGCGACATCACCGCGATCACCTGTAACGAGTTGTACAGAGTAATTTGAGAGCCACGTCCCCGGCGCACCGTCGGCATTCAAGCGAATTTGCGTGCGATCCCATGTTGGCCCTTCAGGGAGATAGCGCACCTTTTGCTCAGGCCGTAGCTCAACGTTGAAGTTGTGTTTGTTTATCGACATCGATACACCGAACTGATTGAAGTTTAAGACGCCATTGCCCGACACATCATGCTTTCGAAGAAGGTTGAAGTATGGCGATATCGACGTAAATCCACCGACTTCACGAAACGTGCGTTTGATTTCGTGGTATGTCTCCTCTACTCCAACCTGAGTGGTGAAGCCGTTATCAGTGCGAAAGTCTCTGCCGCTGCGGCTCAGCCATCCATAGTAGTACCAATTGGGCCCGCTCCACTCGGCGTTCACGTAGCCGCTGTAGCCGTCGCGCTGCGTGGTTCCTGGCGCATAGTTGCGTTCATCAAGGGTTCGTGAAAACAAGCCGCTTCCTGCAATGCGGAGCTCGCTTCGGGGTCGCCAAACAAAGTCCGCACCACCGACCTGATTAGTCATTTCTTTTCCGGCCGCATTCTTCTCATAGCGGCGATCTGTCAGCGTCACCCCTAGCGTCGTCGTATCGGAGTGGATACGCCCGCGTGCAATCGTTGCTTGCGAGGCTGAATCCTGTACCGCAAAGCGTGTGCGGTAGGCACCGGGAATCAGAATGAAGCCGCCGCCTTCATCGTGCACCGTGAGCACCGAAACATCACTTGACCCATCGCGTTTCGTCAGGCGCGCCCCCCATCGCGGATCCGTGATCGAACGTGTGTAGATTTCGCTTTGCGGTGCGGTCAAGATGTCGGCACCTTCCAGAAAAAAAGGACGTTTTTCCTGTAGAAACAACGCGAACTGGGCATTCGCGGCCAGTTGCGGGGTATCGAGTTCAACCTGGGAGAAGTCCGGATGGATAGTGGCATCAAACACGAGGTCTGCTGTGGGACGAAACTTTACGTCGAGGCTCGCGATAAATTTAGCCTTGCGCGTAGACGCGGTGGCACCAGAGTTGTTCTCCACCTCGCGTGTTTTGCGATAGGTCACATTGGGCGTCAATGTGAGCTCCCGGCCAGCCTCGATCCCACCCATACCATCCAAGCTTTGCGCATAGCAGAGCCAGCAGCTGCGTCCTAGCGGGATTTTGGCGTTTGCCAGACGATAGGTCTCATCACGGCTAAGCCCACGCACAACTAGGAGAGACCATGTTTGGGGCGTCGGTGTTGTATGCCGCAACGATATATAGGGGATGCGCAATACCGCCATCCATCCGGTGTTAGTACGTTGCGAACGCGCAGTCCACTGAAAGTCGGGGGAATAATCCTCGGTCTGCGATGCTTCATTGAAAATGCCGTCTCCTATCGCGCCCGCAGCGTTCACCTGAAAAAACTGTGCGAACTTACGATTGCCAATGGGGTCAAGATAGACTGTGAAGAAGTCTTGTCCATCCATCGCTTTGTCGCGTTGTGCTGGGGCGGCATTGATCCGCGCCGATTCACTATCCGTGGCGACCAGTCGAATGTAGAACGCTTTGTCAGACAGCAACACGCTCGCCGTGGTGGGGTAGACACTCTCGCGTTCACGAGGTTGCGTTTCAAAAAACCGGCTAACTACGGGCGCTCGGTCCCAAAGACTAGGGTCGAAGATATTGTCGCCACTAAACGCGCTGTCGAGCCTGATTTGTAATGCGCTGACTGGGGGAATGCGCCGGTCTTCCTGCGCAAACGATGAAACACCGAAACACATCATTGTTGCCGATAGGAATGTTGCGCTGAGCCGCGTTATCAATCGGAGAAGCCTTCGAGTTGGCCACGGATAAGCGTTTCTCGGGACGCGTCCTGTATTAGAGTCGGTGCTTCGCATATTGGCCTTTGGTCTTGTAAATCCGGTAGCGGATTAGCCCGTTAAACCTGACTGCCCGCTACTTCCATTGATTTACATGATGATCAGCACAGCAGCACAGCACCAGAGGCGTGTGGACGAATCGCGCCATACCGCACACCAGAGACCTGCTTTGGGCAAATGCTCCCATCCAGCTGCTGGTTTTTCTCTTATCTGCCGCAGGGGTTTAGGGCGCGATTGGGAAGGTTACAGACTAGAAAAGGTGTGCTGCGGCTGACGAAAGTCCACGCGCTGGTGCATGGAGTTCCCCCCGAACGCAGACGAATTTGCAGAAAAATCGCATTTTTTAGATCATTAACCGCGCTTCGTCGCGTCGCCACTCGCCAGACGTCGCTTTATCGTATGCTAATCTGCTTGAGTCATTAGGGCGCGCGCAATCGCGGCGGACGGGCGATTGGATGCTTGCCTGACCGAGCCGTGGATTGCCAGATATGCTGCGGGGGCAGGCCGGAAATCACCGTCCACTCGCCCGTTATCAAACTTACAGTTCGCCTTGCGAAACTATATTATTAAGGCTCAACGTTTGTGATCCTAAGTGCGCCTCACATTATCCAGAGCGAAGCCCGTGAAACATGCGGCTTGACCATGACAAAC
>JBIIYQ010000108.1:0-9492 GCA_044346745.1 Usitatibacteraceae bacterium
TGGTACGCTCACCGACGTTTACAAACAACGAATCTTCACCGATGTTCAACGCCTCGAGACCGGACAGGCGCAGACGTTTTTCAATCACCGGGGCGCTGTTGCCAAAACCGCGCGGCTTGCACGACTGGACGATATCAGCAATCGCTTTGATATGTTGCGGCGTGGTGCCACAACAGCCACCCGTGATATTCAGCCAACCCGCCTCGGCCCACTCGCGAATAAACGCGGCGGTTTCCGCGGGGAGTTCATCGTACTCCGCCATGGCGTTGGGCAAGCCGGCATTTGGATGCGCGGACACACGACAATCAGCAATACGCGCCAGCTCTTCGACGTGTGGTCGTAACTCTTTAGCGCCGAGTGCACAGTTAAAACCGATTGAAATCGGATTCGCGTGCCGAACAGAGTTGTAGAACGCTTCCACCACCTGACCGGACAACGTGCGGCCGGATGCATCGGTAATCGTTCCAGAGATCATGATCGGCAATCGGAACTCGCCAACAATCCCCAGCGACTCAAACTCTTCTTCAATCGCAAAAATTGCCGCCTTGGCATTCAGCGTATCGAAGATGGTTTCGATGAGAATAATGTCGGCTCCACCGTGAACCAAACCACGCGTCGCTTCGCGATATGCGTCTTTGACCTGATCGAAGTTCACCGCACGAAAACCGGGGTCGTTTACATCAGGCGAAAGTGAAAGTGTGCGATTCATCGGTCCAAGCACGCCGGCAACGAATCTAGGTTTATTGGGCGTCTTCGCCGTAAACTCATCTGCCACCGAGCGCGCGAGTTTCGCACCTTCCAAATTCAACTCGTAGGCCAGTGACTCCATGTGGTAGTCGGCCATGGAGATCGTGGTGGAATTGAAGGTGTTGGTTTCGAGAATGTCAGCGTCGGCAGATAGATACTCGCCGTGAATTTCGCGAATTACCCCAGGTTTGGTCAGCGTCAGCAGATCATTGTTGCCGCGCAGGTCAGACTTCCAATCAGCAAATCGCGCGCCGCGGTACTCCGCCTCAGACAAATTGTGGCGCTGGATCATCGTCCCCATCGCGCCATCCAAAACCAGAATGCGTTGGGCGAGCGCGTCCATCAGCGCTTTGGTACGAATAGGGCGATCAGAGAGAGGGAAGTCCATGTCAAATTCCAAAACAAAAAACCTGTCGGCCAGAGATGACGGGGCGGACAGGTTTCAATTGATTCACTGCCTCGCTTTAGCCGTGTTTGGGGATTTCAGAAATTCATCCCCGCGCCCGCAAGCTGAATCAAATCGGCGCGTATTGAATTTTACGCTTTTTGGAGAGGGCTAAAGCTAACTGACCCCGCCGTTTGGAAAAGCGCTGATTGAGAGCTTGGCCAAGCAGAGATTGGGAGGGATCTAGAGGGTTCACGATAGCGGAGCGCAAAAACTAAACGCGGCTCCGAAGGCACCTGCTTAAACCTGTCGCCCCGGCCTTCGCCGGGGCGACCTCGTCATGGGATTGACTCTAGTCCATTGAATTCAGCGGATAGCTTGTAATCTTTCTTATTCGTTCATCGCACAACAAGCATTACAGCGAGCCAAACCAAGAAACCAACGATAGACAAAATTACCCCCAAGCCAAGAACTTCCCCAAACACCGCTCCTCGGCCGCTGAGTCACTAAGAAATAGCAGCCGGACGAACCTAGGGAAGTCACGATCCGTAAACGCCCTGCTAGCTTCAATCGCCGATGTAGCCTCACCGCGTCGTCTTAGATCGGCGTTTCGCGCCGTTGCCCACTTAGAAAGCGCAAGGAGAGCTGCGCCTACTAGCAGGATGGGAACGACAATGGTCAGCAGACGAAGTGATCGCCCCCATAGGCCCAACCGATTTGTACCGGTGGCGAGCCATCGGGCAAACTGTGTAGCAACTTCCCTTCATCAATGTCTGCGCAAACGCAAAGCGAGAACAGGCGCGTTCAACATTCCACCGCCGCTAACGCCAACCCTCCAAGTGAGGTCTCTTTGTATTTCGTCTGCATATCCGCTCCGGTGCGTCGCATCGTTTCGATGGCTTGGTCGAGTGTCACGTGATGGGTGCCGTCACCACGCATCGCGAGAGACGTTGCGCTGATAGCTTTGATTGCACCCATGGCGTTACGTTCGATGCAAGGGATCTGTACTAACCCGCCGATCGGATCACAAGTCATACCGAGGTGATGTTCCAGCGCTATCTCCGCGGCGTTCTCAATCTGTTCGTTAGAGGCGCCCAGCACTGAGGCCAGCCCGGCGGCAGCCATCGCCGCTGCCGAGCCCACTTCACCTTGGCAGCCCACTTCTGCGCCGGAAATTGACGCATTCATTTTGCACAATGCACCGATAGCGGAAGCCACCAAGAAATAATCGCGTATTTTGGCCTGATCACCGCCGCAGAAGTCGCGTGCATATCGCAGCACGGCGGGCACCACACCGGCAGCACCGTTGGTCGGTGCAGTCACGACACGGCCACCAGCCGCATTCTCTTCGTTAACCGCAATTGCATAAACCGACACCCAATCCATGACTTGGTGGGGCATTACAGAGCGCCCGCGATGTTCGGTGAGCAACTTTTCGTGGATGCCGTGGGCACGACGTGGCACATCGAGCCCACCGGGCAATCGACCCTCGGTGGCGACGCCACGGTCAATACACTCAAACATGGTTTGCGCGACGCGATCCAAAAAAGCGTTTGTCTCTGCGCGCGGCCTGAGCGCGTCTTCATTCGCCCACAGCACGTCTGCCATCGACTTGCCTTGTGCCGTGCAAATCAGCAACAACTTTTTCATCGATTTAAACGCAAACGGCACAGCGTGTTTGTCACCACGCGCGGTGCCGACAAACGCCTCGTCTTCATCAACGACAAAGCCGCCGCCAATTGAATACATCGCACGTTCGGCGATCATTTCGCCATCGGCATAGGCGCGAAACATCATGCCGTTGGAATGCACCGGCAATAAGTCGCGCAGATTGAAGCGAATGTGTGTCAGCGGAGAAAAGCCAACTTCGCGCGTACCAAGCAGCGACAGCCTCCCAGTCTTGGTCACGCTGGCAATGAACTGTGAAACGGTTGCGGTATCAACGTCCTCCGGAATGCGGCCCGTCAACCCCAGTACAATC
The DNA here is from genome assembly GCA_044346745.1 of Usitatibacteraceae bacterium. GTDB lineage: Bacteria > Pseudomonadota > Gammaproteobacteria > Burkholderiales > Usitatibacteraceae > UKL13-2. The sequence goes on from JBIIYQ010000108.1 coordinate 3,114, forward strand.
GCGCTGTCAGTGGCGTGCCCTTTGCCGGTATGTGCAAGTGAACCGAACAACTCAACTTCAACTTTCGTGATCCGGTTGAAGTCAGCACTCGTAAGTTCGACTAAGAATCGGCGTGCCGCGCGCATCGGCCCGACGGTATGCGAACTTGATGGGCCGATGCCGATCTTAAAGAGATCAAAACAACCGAGATAGCTCACAGGCGGTCCAAGTTACAGGTCACTGGGAAACTTCGACAGGCGAATTTGCGTTTGCGTCCAACCACTCCAGCGCTAACGTCGCCAGCGCTTTCACGCCGATCTTAAGACCACGTTCGTCCACATAAAAACGCGGGCTATGATTTGACGGCGCGTATTTGCAGTCTTTGTCGCGCGGCGTGCAACCAATGTTGAAGAACAGGCCGGGCACTTTCTGCTGAAAGAAGGAGAAATCCTCCGCGCCGCATGTCTTCAGTGTCAGATTGACATTTGCATCACCCACAGCACGCTTCATCACCGGCACCGACCACGCGGTGAGTGCTTCATCGTTTATCGTGACCGGATAACCACGGTTGATATGTACATGTGCTTTGGCGCCGCCGGACTCGGCAATGAGGGTAGTAATTTTTTCGATAAATGCGTGAATGTCGTCGCGTTGGGATTCATTAAACGCACGGATGGTCCCCTCCATCTTTGCTTCGTCGGGGATGATATTGGAGCGGTTTCCCGCTTGGAAACTACCTACGGTGACTACGGACGGCTCTTGCGTGAGATTCATCTTGCGCGAGACGATGGTCTGCAATCCCAACACAACCTGCGAGCCGACAACAATCGGATCAACCCCGCTCCACGGTTGCGCACCGTGTGTTTGGTTGCCGCGCAAGAAAATCTGGAACGTGTCCGCACTCGCCATAAACGGCCCCGGGCGATAACCAATTTGCCCGGCGTGTAGTTTTGAGGTGATGTGCAGGCCAAAGATGGCATCAACCTTGGGGTTTTCGAGACAGCCTTCTTTAATCATCAACGCCGCGCCGCCCTCTTCGCCGATGGGTGGCATTTCTTCAGCGGGCTGAAAAATAAACTTCACCGAACCTGCGAGTTGTTCACGCATACCGGCGAGCAATTCTGCAACGCCCATCAAAATTGCAACGTGTGTGTCGTGACCACAGGCGTGCATCACCCCACAGGCCACTCCATTCCATTCTGAGCGTACGGTACTTTTGAATGGCAGATCGTTCTCTTCAACCACGGGTAGGCCGTCCATATCCGCACGTAGTGCCACACAAGGACCAGGCTTACTTCCTTTGAGTAAACCAACCACACCGGTATAGGCCACTTTTTCGGTGACTTCATCGAAGCCAAGTGCGCGTAAATGCCGCGCGACCAGTGCGCCAGTGCGAAATTCACGGTTCCCCAGCTCCGGATTGGCATGAATATCACGTCGCCACGCAATTACCGCTGTCTCCACTCGATCCGTCTCATCGGCAATCAGCTTGTCTCTAGCAAAAATAGCGTCCGGTGCGTTCATGAGTTCACATATTGGGTTGGTCAAAGGGTAAAACGATTATTGCACCGCTACCTAGCTACCGTAATGCAGCGATCACCGAAGAGGCCGTGACAGAAATGTGGTCGGCGGTCTACCCGTGCCGCTCATGCACACTCAACGACACTACCGGGGCAACACGGTAGGCGGGCACCTCAATCGCCGCTTCCAACGACTTCCTTAAAATTTTTGCTCAAGCCACTTTGCCGCATCGATCGGATAGAAGCTCAGAATTCTATTTGGTACGCGTCCGGCAATAGAGGCAACGCCAATAATTGGCAACGAATATGCGCACAACAGGACTCATTCTAATTCGCCTGTTGATTTTACAAAAGTGTGAAAGAGGGTTTGGAATGAAATGTCCAAGCCATCTTTTTGTTTATTACTTAAGTGACTCCAAACAATAGGTTTTTGAACAAAACAACTTGGCGCAAAAATACTACTTTTGGTAGCATCGTCAACTCTGACACCAAACAACGGGGGTAAGGTATGCGTCAACTCTGCACCATGGAGCTTGCCCCCATGCCCGAAGACGAGAAGACATCACTGGCACGGCGCGGCACGGTGCCAAAACTTCAGCAGCAGATCGAACGTATCACCCAACTCCCCAAACCACAGCAACGTTTTGTGATGCAAATGCTCGATACCGTGCTCGCGCAGCAGGGACGCTAGCCGTGGATAGCAAGGTCAAGATTCAGTCCGTCCGACCGATGGCAAGCCTGAGACATGGCGATAAGGAACATGAAGAAATGGAGATGACGTGATGACCCAAGTACAACATTCTCAGCAGGTACTGATCGAGAAGATCGCAACACTGCCGCCGCAGCGCTTGGCGGAAGTGGAAGACTTCGTGGATTTCTTGCGGGCACGTGATGACGCACAGACGACTCAACGTGATGCAAGATTGGTCACCGAGGCCGCGCGCGCGAGTGAACCTTCGTTCGCCCAAGTGTGGGATAACGATGAGGATGCAGCCTATGACCGATTGTAGTGATGAAACCCGCGCTTAACGTCGGCGATGTGCTGCTGGTGCCGTTTCCATTCACCGATCAGCAGGGAGTGAAACAACATCCTGCGGTGGTGGTATCGAGCAGCGCCTACAACGCGAGGCGGCCTGATGTGTTGATCATGGCAATCACGAGTGTGGTGCGCAACCCAAACGCGGCATTGGCCTTCGGAGAAGCATCGCTTACCGATTGGCAGGCGGCAGGCCTCATCAAACCATCGGTTCTGAAACCAGTTTTGACGACCATCGAGCAGCGGCTCATCATCAAACAACTCGGAACGCTCTGCGCAGCCGATGCCAATGCGCTGCGCGAGGTGCTCAGGCAGGTGGTCGGTTAAGACTAAGCTGCGATAGCAGTCAATCGCAACAGTGGCGAAAGAAAATCGGCAACATTCCGTTAGTGGCTGTGTTTGGGCGGCTATCGAACATGGCAAAACGTCATCAAAATTGAAATGAGCCCAGCCTCATTGTGCTGTGAAGAATAACTTCACTCCGAGCCTTGTTTCGCGATCCAGTTTGGATGATCCGGGTTCACACTGTGCCCGTTGTAATCAGAAGTTCTTTAACTAAGCTTCGCGTAGTACTTGGCCCCGCTCGCCCTCCCAAAAGACGATTGCGCTTTGAAGTAGATCTGCGGTGGAGAGTGCAAAATTTGCGCTGGCAAGAATTCCAACATGTATCGACGGTTTAGTTTCGGCGAATATTGCAAACCCGAACGGAATAATTGTAAACACGATGAGTGGCAATAACGAAATCCAAATGAACTGCTCGCGCGTAATACGGCCACCGATCCTCGTAGATAAGCCCATATGGAATAACGGTTTTTTGATGTCAAAAACTAGGTATGTGTCTGGCCTAAAAATTCTGTTCGGTAACGCTATCAGGTGAACGATTTCGTGTAGAAAAACAAGCAATATGAATAGTGGAATGATCAGAAAAAATCCATAAACTTCACTACGCCCAGCAGGCATACCAACATCAGGAAAAACAATAAAGACCCATAAAGCCAAACATACTGGCCAGCCATAAATGGCAGCTCTGCCCGCTAGTCGCATTAGTTTCAAATAACCGTCTAGATCTCTCGGCTGAATCGAGGGGCTAGATTTTTCGACAATTGCACTTGCGTCTGAGAAAAGTACTTTCATAATTTGGCAAATGAATGCAATATGTTTTCAGGATCGACGCCCGCAGTCGCGGGCGTCGATAAATTAGTCTCGGCTTGCGATGATTGCGCCGCCAATCACGACAGCAGCTGCAATTGACACACCTACCGCAACGGGCACGCTGACTGGCGTCAAAAGTACCGCCACAATTGCGCCCAACAGACCGCCACCATTCACATCCTGAACTTCATCCATTGTCAATTCACGCATAGTGCATCGCCAAAGTTTGTTGCCGCCAAATCTGCGGTAGCAAAAGATAACCTACCCTCCCACCCCGACTAGCAGTAGTTATTTTTCACCTAGTTGAATAGTCTGCAATGTTTGCCACCTTCACAGATAGGTCAATCACGCGGCTTGATCCTGATGGGTGACTGGCGCGATTAGGGTTTTACCCGAGTAGGCAGCCAACGTACCGAATAAACGGATGTGATGAAGAAACTGGGAACAGGAGCAGTACTTCGATTAACCTGATCGCATCAATAGCGAGAAATTCGTTCGCTTACTTGACACGGGCCAGCTAATGGGTGACCCCTATTATCTCCCCTACTGTTACTTCCTCGCAATGAATGCGTCTATGTCAATACCGGCCTGCTTGAGGATAGCGCGCAGCGTTCCCTCAGGCATGTCCCCAGGATGATTGGGAATGGTGGTGTACCGGTTCAGTTTTGGATTGAACCAAATTTCATGGCTTCCGGCTGCCTGACGGTGGAATTCCAAACCGAGCTCTTTCAAGCGCTTTACGACAGCGCGATAACGGAAACCCGCCAGATTTCCCATCAGGTCGCAATGACGAGCGGATAGTCAAATGCTTCCCTAGCAGGCGCAAACTGCTGAACTCCGCCTCCGCTCTGCGCTTCGATCAGCTTTTTAGCGACGTCGCGCGCGATCTCAAGAGTCTCCTGAATTGTACGCCCCTGAGCGATGAGCCCTTGCACCTCGTCGCTAGTGGCGAGATAGAAGCCCTCGGGAAGTTTTTCAATATGCAACTGAATCAAATGCTCCATGCTGATCTCCGGTTCGGGACAGCGATCAAGCACCGAAGTCCCGCTATATATTTTATCTTTACGATGGCTGAACAACCGACTACGTAGCCATTCCCGCAAGTACATGATACGAGATCACGATTACTTCAGAAGTTTGTGCTTTGGGCTAGCGAGTCTGGCGCGCATGTTCAAAGCACTAGGCCGGAGGAAAAACAGAATCCCGCTACTGCACCGACAGCATCATATTTCAGTTGAGGACTACGAGCAACAGTAGCATCAGCGTGTTATGGACCACATGAAGTGCAAAGCACATGGCCATCCCACGGTCGCGCGCGCCACATAACCAGTGCTGCAACAATGCTGCAAACATAATCGCTCCCCCCCAAAATGCGGCAACGACGGTAAGCAGATTTGGCAGATGCAAGAGGCCAAAACCCACGCCAACCGCGAAACATAAAATCAATTGCCCACGAATCGAGTCGTACCAAACGGAAGGAATGAGGAGGACGAGAAGCACGAACAACGCCGTTTCTAGCGCAGGCCCTACGATTACGGCATACACGGGGAACAATCCCAGCCCATTTTGATCAGGGACGAATTCCCGGAGGCTGGGGAAGAACTGGGGGGCAACCAGCCAAGAGCCAAGCAGCAGGAAGCAAACGACGGGTAGAACGCGTATGAAATAAACTGCGGCCATTCCTTTGATTGTGTATGGCGCGCCTTGGCCGGTTAGTTTTGCCAAGCCCAAATTGTTTTTATCAACGGGTTTCGCAAAAACAGAGTGTTGGTCAGTCATTGACATTTCTAGAAAGCGGTGGTTTGAATTGGATGTGGCCGCACTAATTTCAATTGCCTTTGTAATGTAACGGAGCAAGCAATAAGCATGAGGCTACCGAATAAAAGGGGCCAGGCTCGATATATTCACAGCCCCAACGCGCCCTGCCCTTCTATCACACCGCCTTCCGCTGTCTCATTCCTTGGCCGTCCGCGTGGCTTCGCTTCTCGTCGTACGCCGGTCATGCTTTCAATCTTCGCATAAAAACGCGCATTGCCCAACGGCTGGCTTTGAGTCAGTGCCAGGCGTATGTCTTCTATCGCCGCTCGGTCTAGGTGCGCACGGAATAGCGCACGATAGGCCGCTTGACGGTCTTTATCGGTACGGCCCAGCGCGAGATACAGCGAATGCGGCGTCAGTCTGGTATCGGGCTGTCCAAGCCCATTGGCGCGGTAGCTGGTCCAGCGGTAGTGGGCCGGGTCATCGACCATCGCTGCGCGAACTGGGTTGAGTTCAATGTAGCGCTGGCAGGTGAGCAGATAGGTATCGGCTTGTACAAGCGATGATTTGTAGCGGCTGTCCCACAGTGTCCCGGTGCGCCGATGTGTACGGTTGATGTATTGAACGTACCGGCGACCTAAGGAAATGATGAGCTTTTGGACGGCCTCTGCTTTCTTCGGAGTAAGCAGAAGGTGTACGTGATTGGTCATCAGGACATAGGCGTGGAGCTTGCACTCAGCCTCTCCTAGCGCTTCGCCAAGCCAGTGAAGATAGCTGTTGTAGTCGTCTTCGCCGAAGAAACAAGGCTCACGGTTGTGGCCTCGCTGCACGATGTGCAGCGGCACGCCATCAAGGTGAATGCGGGGGCGGCGGGGCATGAATGCATGCTAGCACGGAAATATATCGAGCCTGGCCCCTTTAATCCCCGAAATAT
>JBIIYQ010000109.1:0-9476 GCA_044346745.1 Usitatibacteraceae bacterium
TTACTTCGCGAAACGCAAGTATTGACGATCCGCCTCAGACATTCATGCTACCGGGAGCATGACACATTTAACGCAGCCAGATCGAGGCCCTTGCTCGGTTCACATATGCAGTCCACCGCCATGCGACTGCACAATCGCGGGATCATCGCGCCATCATTGCGGCGATCGACGCGACGGTATCCGCTTCGTCGATTTTTTTGTCGTAACGGATGCGCGCGATGCGCGGGAATCGCACTGCAAAACCTGACTTATGTCGGTTCGACTGTTGGATGCCTTCGAAGGCTAGCTCAAACACCAACTCGGCTTTCACGGTTCTTACCGGGCCAAATTTTTCCAGTGTGTTTTTGCGAATGAACGCATCCACTTCGCGAATCTCTTTGTCGGTCAGACCTGAATACGCTTTGGCGAAAGTGACCAACTGGCGGGCGTTTTCAGTCATTTCTGCCCCAAGACACCCGTCTTTATTAGACTTCCATATTCCGAAGGTGTAGTCGGTGTAGAGGTTCGCGCGTTTGCCGTGACCGCGTTGCGCGTACATGAGCACACAATCAATGGTGAAGGGATCAACTTTCCACTTCCACCAATCATTCCCCGTACCTTTGCCGCTAGCGGTGCGCCCAACACCGTAAGCCGAATCGCGGTGTTTCAACATCAAGCCCTCCGTGCCGTTTTTGCGTGATTGCTCACGCGCTAGCGCGAGTGTGGCCCACGATGGTGCACGCACGATGTCGGAGAGTTGAATGACGTGACGCTCATCCGGCCCGAGCACCATGCTGTAAACCAACTCGTGGAGCTTGGTACGGCGTTCGTGCAACGAACGTTGCCGCCAATCTTCGCCGGCCACCTCGAGCAGATCGTAGGCAACAAACACCACCGGTGTATCGGCTTGAATTTTTTTACCCGGATTTTTGCGACCCAAGCGTTTTTGCAGCGCGGTGAAGGGCAGCACCTTGCCATCGCGCATCGCCAGAATTTCACCGTCGAGCACGCCGTCCGGCAAACGCGTAGCGGCGTTGATGATTTCTGGAAACTGTGCCGAGACCAACTCTTCGCCGCGCGACCAAAGAAACAGCTGCCCCTGTCGTTTGATGAGTTGGCCGCGGATGCCATCCCACTTCCACTCCGCCTGCCAATCGTGCACATCACCCAATGTCTCGGCGGCGGCTTGCAACGGGTGCGCGAGAAAAAACGGGTATGGCTGGCTCGCGTCAAAACCACCCGCGGCTTCCGCCACCAGCGCAGAAAAATTCTGCGCCGCCGGTTGCCAGTCACCCGCGAGGCGATGTGAAATCACTTTGGCATCGACGCCTGAAACTGCAGCAAGCGCGCGCACCACCAATAACGTCGAAACACCGACGCGAAAACCGCCGGTGATGAGTTTGTTGAACACAAAGCGCTCGGTGCCGGCAAGTTCGTTCCAATAAGCAATGAGAGCTGTGCGTTGAGCGGCCTCATCGAGTTGGCGCAACGTCAGCAAGCGTTCGGTCACCCACACACTCAAGCCGATCGACGCGCGCGAGGTTGGCGGTGGCAGGATGAGCGCAATCGTTTCGGCGAGGTCGCCAACCTGGTCGTAACACTCGGCGAACAACCAATCGGGCAGCCCGGCCACCTCTGCCGCAATTTGATGCAGGCGTTTGGTCGGCACCGCTTGTTTGGGTCGATTGCCGGTCAGAAAAAACACCGCCCATGCGGCGTCCGCCGCGTCGGCCTCGCGGAAGTAGGCAGTGAGCGCAGCGACTTTGTCACTCGTCGCCGTACTCTGATCTAACGCGTCGAATAAAGCGGCGAAGTCTTTCACGGCGTCCCGCTTTCCGGTTCCGCTGCGGGTTCAACTACCGCCTCAGCACCGCCCTCACCTTCAAATTCGGTTTCCAGCGCGTCCGCTTCCAGCCCGATTTCACGCAGGTGTCGGACCATAACCGGCACGCTGCCGTGGGTCACCAAGACGCGCGATGCGCCGCTTTCGCCAACTGCCGTCAACAGGCTGGGCCAGTCGGCGTGATCGGAAATCACAAACCCACGATCCACACCACGCTGCTTGCGGGCACCACGTACCGCCATCCAACCCGAGGCAAATGCGTCGGCGTGTTCGCCGAACCGTTTGAGCCATGGCGAGCCAGCCGCCGACGGCGGCGCGACCACCAACGCGCGGGTCAAATCAAAATCTTTGGGCAAGTCCGTCACCAGTGACGTGGCAGGCAGCGTGACGCCCGCCTCGCGATAGGCCCGGTTTAACGCCTCAACCGCGCCGTGACAGATGATCGGTCCGATATTGGCATCGACAATCGCCAAAATGCGCTGTGCTTTGCCAAACGCGTAGGCGTACACCACACTGGCGCGGCCTGCGGCGGCATTTTCCGACCACCACCGGTTGATTTCGCCGAACATGACTTCCGGAGCACGCCAGCGGTAGATCGGCAGGCCGAAGGTCGACTCGGTCACAAAGGTGTGACAACGCACCGGCGTAAACGCCGCGCAAGTCGGGTCTGGGTCGAGTTTGTAATCCCCAGACACCACCCAGACTTCGCCGCGATGCTCGATTCTGACCTGCGCACTGCCGAGCACGTGTCCAGCCGGATGAAACGAAACGTCCACCCCGTTCATAAGCACCGATTGGCCGTACGGCAAGGTATCAATTGCCGCCCGCTCACCCAGCCTTGCCCGCAGGACCCCCAAGGCGTCCGGCGTCGCCAGATACGCGCCGTGCCCCGGCCTGGCGTGGTCGCTGTGGGCGTGGGTGATAACGGCACTGTCGACCGACCGCCAAGGATCGATGTAAAAATTGCCCGCAGCACAGTAAAGACCGCGCGGGGTGTTTTGCAGAAGGGGCGTAGGGAGCGTCGACATGAGGAAAAGTTTAGCCGACGCCGCCTGCCCCGCCACCTAGCGCCGCTGCCATACCTCTTTGTCATGACGGCAGCGTCGTTCGGTCTCTATAATGGTCAACTCTATTCGTATCGAACGCACATGACAAGACCGCAAGACACAACCGCCTGGCAAACGCTGACGGCGTTGGCAGACGCGCAGGAATCGGCAGCATCAACGGGTCGGCCGACGCCACCGAGTATCGTCAGTACATGCGGCATATCGCTTGACCTGAGCCGTCAATCCTTGCCTGCGGCGGGGCTGGCTCTGTTTGCACAATTGGCCGCAGAGATCAAATTGGCAGAAAAATCCGCTGCCCTTGTTGCGGGTCAGGCGATGAACATCACCGAACAACGTCCGGTATTACACGCCTTGCTACGACAATCCCCCAACAGCGACAAATTGCAGGCGGACATCGCCGAACCGCTGGCGATAATTGAAAAGTGGGTGGAGGCCGTTCGCAATGGCCACGCAAGCGCAAGAAGCCTTGCGGATCATCGCTACACGGACGTGTTGGTGATCGGGATTGGTGGCTCGGCGTTGGGCCCAGAACTCGCGGTACGTGCCCTCTCGCGATTTGCCGATGGCCCGCGTATCCATTTCTTGAGCAACATTGATGGTGCTGCCTTCGACGACATCACCGCGCCCCTCTCACCACTGACTACCTTGGTGGCGGTGATCTCCAAAACCTTCACCACGGAAGAAACCACCATCAACGCCGAGGCCGCGCGTGGTTGGCTGGAAGCGGGTGCGGGAGAAGGTGCGTTCCCGGCCCAATTCGCAGCGATTACCGCCAACCCGGTAGAGGCGGCGCGACGTGGTTATTTGCCCGCCGCGACGTTCACTTTCCCCGTCGGTGTTGGTGGCCGATTCTCGATGTGGTCGGCCGTGGGTTTACCGATTGCGCTGGCCACAGGATTCCACAATTTCCGCAGGATGTTGGACGGCGCAGCCGCGATGGATCAGCACTTCGCCTCGGCACCATTCACCAAAAATCTGCCCATGCTGCTCGCCGCTTATGGCGTGTGGAACCGCAACTTTAGGGGCATCGCATCCCATGCAGTGCTGCCGTATGCCGAGCGGCTGGCGTTATTGCCGAAACATCTGCAGCAGATGGAAATGGAGTCAAACGGCAAGTCGGTTGATCTCGACGGCAGACCCATCGACTACGCGACGAGCCCGGTCATTTTCGGCGAGGCCGGCACCAACGGTCAGCACTCCTTCCATCAGTTGTTGCACCAAGGTACCGACATCATTTCCAGCGACATCATCATTGTGCGGGAACGTGAGGGCCGCTCTGAATCCCAACACCAACGCTTGCTGGCCAACGCGTTTGCGCAAGCCAACGCGTTTTGGTTTGGCAACCACGCTGAAAACTTGCCGCCCTATCGTGTGCACAAAGGTGTACGGCCTGTTGCCCTGATTGAGCTCCAATGTCTTGATGCGTTCCACCTCGGCGCGCTCATCGCCTTATACGAACACAAAGTGTTTGCGCAGGGTGTGATATGGCACGTGAACAGTTTTGATCAGTGGGGCGTCGAGCTTGGCAAAACCATCGCTAAGACACTGCTTCCGCAGGTTATGCAAGCATCCGCCGCATCTAGCGATGGACCGATCAGCCAACACTTTGCTGCCAGATAATGAAGAATCCGGTCGGCCTGCTAAACGCTCTCGATGAAGTGATCTTTGAGCTTAATCTCGATGGGAAGGTCATCGCCGCCACCGCCGCCGCCCGTAGGATCGCCGGCGAATCGACACCTTCAAAAGATACGCTGGATGTAACGGGCACCTGGGAATTTGCAACGCTGGTGACCGGTCGTGACCGGGATCGTTTTGAGCAAACACGAAAACGCATCGCCGAGGGGAAGGTCGGTTCACACCGCATGGAATTAGGTGTCATCTCATCAAGCGGAGGCGTCAGCGACGTGCTGCCGATGGAAGCCAAACTCGGTGCCGTCACCGCCGCCAACGGCAAGCCCGTGAGTATCAGCGTGCATTTGCGCGACCTGTCACTGCAAAAGGCCAACGAAGCGGCGGCCAACGTACAAGGCACGCACTTGTTGGATCTCGTGGAAAACGTGACTGACGCTTGCGTTGTCGAAAGAGCGGACGGCTGTATCGAAATGCTAAATGAGGCATTTTGCCAGTTGTTTGAAATTAGCGAAGCACCACAGTCACTTGTCGGCACTAGCTGTGCGGCGCTGTTCGAAGCCGCCTCCAACGCCGCTGATAAGCGTATCGGCCCGCTGTATTTCCCGCTCGATGCGGCCGCCGGCAACAATCAACGCGACCAGCTATCTTTTCGGCTGCGAAGTGGCGAGAGCATTGCGCAAGTCTCAATCGCCGTTGACGGCGTTTCAGGAATCGCCGGACGCCTGCATCTGTTCCATCAGACAACTCCACAGGTTGCGAGTGCGATGGAAGCCGCACCAGAAGTCATGGTCGCCAGCCAAATGACACTCATTGGCAAAATCGTGCGGGAGCTGAGTCTTGCCCATGAAGCAGCGGGCGCGGCCGTGCATAGAGCCGAGCAACTCGAGATGCCGGGGCAGCTGCTCGAGCAGCTGCGGCGAGTCGAGTCGGCGGCCAATAGCGCGGTCGACGCCGTTGCCGGACTGCTCGACTTCCCTCGCTTCGAAGTCGGGATCGTCAACTTGGAAATTGCCCCGTTTCATCTTCGCGAATGTCTTGCTTCGATGATCTCGGGGCCGGCCGACAAAGCCGCACAACGGCAAGTACAATTAAGAATTCGGGTCGAACAGGATGTTCCAGATGAACTCAGCGGCGATGCGGCCAGACTGATGCTGGTGCTGCGCCATCTGCTTGACTATGTGATCGAAACTTCTCCGCTGGTCGATGTGGCTGCTGCGTTGCAAGCCGACTACAAGCAGACGGATCGGCGCACCGAAATTACCCTCGTTGTTGCCCCAGAGTACACAGCGGATCAGCAAATTCATCTTTCGTTCAGCGTAGAGCAACTCGTCCGGCCCGGCTCGACCAAACCGAAAACTATGTCGGCTTCCGCCGCCATGAAGCTGGCACTGGCCAGACAGATCGTGCGTGCGCTCGCTGGCACAAATGGCGGCAGCAGAGCAGACAACAAACTCGATATACAAGAACGCAAACTCGGGGCCAGCTTCCAGTTCACCGCAGCATTCCCATTTGCCCGCTTCAAATCACCGAAGGCGCGACCGACATTCGTGACGTTGACAGGCGTGCCGATCCTCATCGTCAGCGAGAACATTCAGGAGCGAACTCAGCTCGCTGACGTCGTAAAGAATTGGCGGATGTTACCGCGTGAGGCAGACAATACCAGTGTGGCACTACAGTTGCTCACGCGAATGGCGAAAGAAGGGAACCCGATTCCACTGGTCATCACGACTAATCAGCTTGCGACGCAGGACGGATTCGCCCTCGCCTTTCGCATCAAACACCATCCGCACCTTAAACAGACCGCGATCATCATGCTCGCAGTTGATGGCAAGCCAGGCGACGCGATCACCTGCCGTGAAAACGGTATCAGCGCGTACCTACGCCAGCCGGTCGCTGAACAACAGCTAAACGAAGCCATCACTGCGGTTATCGGCGCACACGACAATGTCGACGCCACATCGACGCTCATTACCCGCCATTCACTACGCGAGCAAAAAAAGGCCGCAGTCTTGATCATCGGCGCAGCGCGCGACCAAACCATGTTTGCGGCAAGCGCGTTGAAGAAAAAAGACTATCGCGTAGTGGTGGTGACAAGCGCGGAGGAGGCATTTGAAGCGATGGCGCAGGAGCAATTTAACGTCGTCGTGGTCGACCCGATTGACGCCGGCTTTGTCGAAGGTATTAACATCGTTGCCACGATCAAGTCGCACGTTGGTGAAGGCCGCGAAGTCCCGAAAATCTTGCTCGCCAGCGATTCACCCCCGGGTGGCAAGTCCGCGTTTGACGGTTTGGTGTTAAAGCCATTTGCCAAGGATTCGATCCTGAACGCGGTGGCGAATCTCAAGCTATCACCACCTAACAGCTAGAGCCGCATCTTGGCCCATCGCGGTAAGGGCCTAGCTGAAAAACACTGTTGACGCCGAAACCCCACTCGCACGTCGTGTACTTCAGAGGGACGGTGAAACATGAAGAATTGGATGTGGTAAAAAACTCGACTGCGACACTTAGTGTCCCGCTAGTGTTCTTTCTTCTGGAGTTGCTTGTGTTCTCGCATAACGCCGAATGGCTGATGGGCTCCCCTTTTGTCTCGAACGAGTTAGCTTATGGAATCGCTCGAGACATAATCGCGGCGATCCTTCGATTGCGGGTATTGGCTGGCAAGGTGCCTAGTGTATTGAGTCTTCCGGCTACCAATAAATCAGCTAGTCCATGCGCTGTTGCCCACGTTGCTGCAACATCAATCATCATGGTTCCGTCTCGCTTTGGGGAGCCCTGATCGTTGGTCACTTGCCTGACATGCATTACCAATTCATCGAAGGCCGACTCTGCAATACGTCGAAGGTTAGCGCTGCCAAAGTCGGGGCGATCAGACCCGAACATCAAGCGGAACAAGGCAGGATTTTCCAACGCGAATACGACGTAGCCAACGCCCGAGGCCTCGATTTGTTTGCGCGGATTGGAAGGGGCGCGCCGACGAAAATCGCGCTGCGTCTCGATTAAGCGCTCAAAACCTCTGGCCGCCAAAGCGGTCAGTAGTCCGTTCGCATCGCCAAAATGATGCGCGGGGGCTGCATGACTAACACCCGCACGTTTAGTGACCCCCCGCAGTGAAAATCCCTCAACGCCTCGATGCTTCAGTTCGTCCTCGGCGGCATCCATCAGCGCTGATGACAAATCGCCATGATGGTAAGGACGCTCGCTGGGTCTGTTATCTGTCTTCATGGGTGCAAGCTTCGCCTAATTTCATGACAGCGTCAAGATTAATGTTGACACTGCCTAGATTTAGGGTAATATCTTGACACTGCAAAGTTTAGCGGTTCCCATCAATCTACCAATTTTCCCCACACAAACTCGGAGGTCCACCATGAATCGACAACGCCACGTTTTTTCCATGCAGCACGGTCGGATACTGGCCGCGCTGCTCACACTGATCACCGCGCCATTACCTGCGCTAGCCCAATCGGACGCCACGGTGCGGCTAGAGGTTGGTGATTTTCGTAATAGCAACGGCACGCTCCAGTGCCGACTATTTACACGGGCGGTCGACTTTCCAGATGGTGAAGGCGTGCTGACAGTTCGCGTACCGATCACTGGTCGCAAAGCGGCCTGCACGCTTCCCAACCTCGGAGCGGGCACCTATGCAGTAGCCGTCGTGCATGATGAAAACAACAACGGGCGCGTCGACAAGAACTTTCTGGGCGTGCCCAGCGAGGGGTATGGCGCATCAAACAACCGGACCTATGCGCTATCAAGCCCCAAGTGGGAGGAATCTAACTTCGTACTCAAGCCGAGCGAAAGCCTGATTCTGCAAGTTAACCTCAGGTACTAACCTCACTTGCGAGGATCTGCTCCGACCTGATCACCGATTACGATTGAACGAACAAAGGAAAACCACAATGAACCAGATCAAGACGATCCTGCTCACAGGCGCGACCAGTGGTATCGGGCTCGAAATGGCTCGGCTGCTTGCGGCGCGGGGCCACCGCCTCCTTTTGGCGAGCCGTAGCGCTGATAAGCTTGAAGTCGTGGCCGATGAACTCCGGCGTACCAAAGCTGCACTGGTGCTCACATGTCCTGTCGATCTAAGCTCCCCGCAGGCCACCGAACAGCTCTTCGCTTTCTCTGAGGCGCGACATTTAGAGATAGATGTATTGGTCAATAACGCCGGGTTTGGCGTCCTTGAAGAACACGTCGCGATTGATTCAGAAAAGTTGAAGCGTATGCTTCAGCTCAACGTCATCGCAGTTGCGGAGCTGTGCCAACGATATGGCGCAGAAATGAAGCGCCGCCGACAAGGCACCATACTCAACATCGCCTCAACGGCTGCTTTTCAACCGACGCCCTTTTTTGCTGCGTATGGCGCGTCAAAGTCCTTTGTTCTCTGCTTTTCCGAGGCGCTGGCCAAGGAGCTTGAGGATCATGGTGTGAGCGTGAGCTGCCTGGCCCCTGGGCCGACCGATACCGCTTTCTTCGACAGCATCGACCCTAGGCGCATTGCCGGCGGGCATTACTTCCGTAAGGCCAGTCGTACCGACCCACGCGATGTTGCTACAGCCGGCGTGGAACTGCTTGAACATGGTGGTATGACAAGAGTGGTCGGACTAACCAACCAGTTGGCGATCTTGGGTAATCGTTTGGTGCCGCGACAAGTCGTCGCAGCCGTTTCAAAGCGGTTAATTCAGCCTAGGGCCCTGGACATCGCGTGACATCAACCAACACCAAGGGTCGGAATGCCCGCTGGTGTTGCCAAAATACTTGCTAGGGGCACACGGCTAGATTGATCTTGCCGTTCAAGGCAGACAATCGTGATACGTCCCTAATAATTCTTTACGAACGCTCGCCCTCAAAGGTACACCCTTGGCCAAGGCGCAGATTCATACCTTACGCAATCAATTGCTGAAACTGGCAGCGGTCATCATCAAGAATTACGCGTCGTATCCGGCTCTACTTTGCGA
>JBIIYQ010000029.1:0-29841 GCA_044346745.1 Usitatibacteraceae bacterium
CAACGCGATGGCACAGGCAGCGCCTGCGGCACCGGCAACGCCGGAGCCCACGCCAGAACATACATTTGTTCCAAAAATTTCTCTGTTCAGCGAATACGAATACCGCGGCATTTCGCAGACCTCAGAGAAGCCGGCCGGTCAGCTAAATTTCGATTATTCACATTCATCTGGCTTCTACGCCGGCGCGTTTCTGTCCAACATCAAGTGGATCAAGGACACCAAAACTGTTGTGACACAAGGTGCGCCGCACGGCAGCACGGTTGACGGTAGCGCCGGTGGCGTGGAACTGGATCTGTTTGGTGGCTTTAAGTTTGAGTTGGTCAAAGGCGTGACGATGGATATTGGATATCTGCGTTACGAATATGTCGGCTCCGACGAACAATCGTTCACCTTGGCACGTGTCAAAACCGTTGCGCTCGCCAAACCGAATACCGATGAAGTCTATGTTGGCCTGTCCGGTGGACCGTTCAGCTTCAAATACTCCTATTCAACGGGCAACACGTTCGGTGTTATCAACAGCAAAGGATCCACCTTCGCCGAGTTCAACTGGGCGCAGGAAGTCATGCCCAAGCTCACACTCAATGCCCAAGTCGCGCGGCAAACCTACAAGAACAATGGTGGGTTCACCTACACCGTCTACAAAGCGGGCGGCACCTATGACATCGGTGATGGCTGGAACGCAGGCGCCTATTACAAGACTACCAACGCCGTCGAAGCGAACTACACGTATCTGGGTAAGGACTGGAGTAAAGGTCGCCTGGTCGCATTCGTTTCCAAGTCGTTCTAACTTCACGCTATAAGAACCTCGCCTCTAGCAAACACACGACCAGTCCGGCCGGAGTCTCGGCGATTGGTCGTGTTGAATCTTAACCACCGGGAGCACAAAACATGAAACTGGTTACCGCCATCATCAAGCCATTCAAGCTGGATGAAGTGCGTGAAGCCCTCTCCGCCATCGGCGTGCAGGGCATCACCGTTACAGAAGTCAAAGGATTTGGACGTCAAAAGGGACATACAGAGTTATATCGCGGCGCTGAATACGTCGTCGACTTTCTGCCGAAGGTCAAGATTGAAGCGGCAATCAAAGATGACCTACTTGATCAGGTCATGGAAGCCATCGAGAAATCCGCCAATACCGGCAAGATCGGCGACGGCAAGATTTTTGTCTTTGACCTTCAACAAGTTGTTCGTATTCGCACCGGTGAAACCGGCGCGGATGCTTTGTAACCTAGGGAGCCTATCAATATGAAATCGCTTATCGCTTCCATCGCGCTTGTGTTATCTGTCGCAGTCTGCGGCACCGGCACGGTATATGCGCAAGACAAAAAAGTCGAAGCGGCTCCGGCCGCTGCGGCAAGTGCCGCGCCTGCTGCCGCCGCCCCCGCAGCACCTGAAGCGGCACCGGCCGCCGCCGCGGCACCAGCCGCAGCACCGGCACCTGTACCTAACAAAGGTGATGTTGCCTGGATGTTGGTCTGTACCGCAATGGTGCTACTCATGAGTGTGCCGGCTCTGGCGCTGTTCTACGGCGGCCTGGTGCGATCAAAGAACATGCTGTCGGTATTGATGCAAGTCTTTGTCACCTTCTCGCTCATCACCGTCCTTTGGGTGGTGTACGGCTATAGCCTGGCCTTTACTGAGGGGAATGCCTTCATCGGCGGCTTTGACCGGTTATTCCTCAACGGCGTGGCCAACCTCGGCAAAGGCGAATTTGCGATGGCTGCGACCTTCAGCAAAGGGGTGGTGATTCCCGAAATGTTGTTTGTTGCCTTCCAAGCAACGTTTGCGGCCATTACCTGCTGCCTGATCTTGGGCTCCGTCGCCGAGCGTATGAAGTTCTCCGCAGTCCTGTTGTTCATGGTGCTCTGGTTCACCTTCAGCTACGCACCGATTGCACACATGGTCTGGTTCTGGATGGGTCCTGACGCCTACACTGATCCCAAGTTGGTCGAAGGCCTGAACGCAAAAGCCGGTCTCCTGTGGCAGTGGGGCGCGCTTGATTTTGCAGGCGGCACGGTGGTCCATATCAACGCCGGTGTTGCAGGCTTGGTAGCAGCGTACATGCTTGGCAAGCGTATTGGCTACGGCAAAGAAGCCATGGCGCCACATAGCCTGACGATGACGATGATCGGTGCTTCACTGTTGTGGTTCGGCTGGTTTGGTTTCAACGCAGGTTCTGCCCTCGAAGCCGGCAACTCGGCAATCCTGGCCTTCATGAACACCTTCCTAGCCACGGCCTGTGCGGTGTTGTCGTGGACACTTGCCGAATGGCTGCTGAAGGGCAAGCCATCCATGCTCGGCGCAGCATCAGGCGCGGTAGCAGGCTTAGTGGCAATCACACCGGCAGCGGGTAATGTAGGCATTCCCGGTGCATTCGTCATCGGCACAGCCGCAGGCATCGTCTGTTTGTGGGGCGTCACGGGACTGAAGAAGATGCTGAAAGCGGACGACTCGCTCGACGTATTTGGCGTTCACGCCCTTGGTGGCATCTTGGGCGCCTTGCTGACTGGTGTGTTTGTTTCACCTGACCTCGGCGGACCTGGCTTCGTCACTGATTGGGTAAAGGCCACCACCGGCTTTACTTCCATCGGCGCACAAGTCATGATCCAAGCCCAAGCGGTGGGTGTTGCCGTCGTATGGTCTGGCGTCGTCACCGCAGTTGTCCTGTTCATCGTGAAGATGGTGGTTGGTCTGCGTGTCTCGGAAGACGAGGAACGCGAGGGACTCGACATCAGCGCACACGGCGAAACTGCCTACAACAAGTAAGCTGGGATTGGCGGGGCAACCCGCCACATCCTGCATCACTGTAAAGAAAGAAGGGGCATCCAGTATTGGATGCCCCTTTTCTTTGGGCCCTGACTTGCGGTTCTGCTGCGAGCCCCAAGTTCTAATTGTCACCCACGTAAGTTGTTGTTTTTGCCTTGTTTTTGCCCGACAGGTAGAATGTTGAGCTCGGTTTCTCGAAAAACACATGAATCAACGCGACCCCCACCTACCACTCCCCGCGAACCCAACCGCCAGCGGTAACGACGTCCCAGATGTTCAGGGCCGCGCCGATGCGCGTCATATCGCGATTGATCAAGTCGGTATTCGTGGCATTCGCCATCCGCTACGGGTGAAGTCGGCCGATGGCTCGGTCCAACACACTGTCGGCACGTTCTCAATGACGGTGAAGTTACGGGAGGACGTGAAGGGCACTCACATGTCGCGTTTTATTGAGCTGCTTGAGGCCGAACGCGCGAGCCAGATTGCGCTCGACACTGTCGAACTGCAGGCACTGCTGCAGCGCATGGTCGCGAAGCTCGGTGTTGACGAGGGCCACATCGCGATTGTGTTCCCGTACTTCATTAATAAATCTGCCCCGGTTTCAGGTGTGACTTCTCTGCTTGATTACGAAGTGACCCTCATCGGAGAGATGCGTCAAGGCGCGTTTTCGTCCACCACCAAAGTGGTCGCGCCGGTCACCAGTTTGTGCCCGTGTTCAAAAGAAATTTCCGACTACGGCGCGCACAATCAGCGTTCACATATCACCATGACCATCGAGGCGGCGTCACCGATTGCGATCGATGACATTGTGCGCATCGCTGAGGAACAGGCATCGAGTGAGCTTTATGGCGTGTTAAAACGTGTCGATGAAAAATTTGTGACTGAGCGCGCATACGACAACCCAAAATTTGTCGAGGACTTGGTACGGGATATCGCCGCCGCATTAAATCGCGATGCGCGTATTGCCGCTTACACGCTAGAAGCGGAAAACTTCGAGTCGATTCACAATCATACCGCCTACGCGCTGATTAAGCGTCGCAAGTAAAACCCTAACATACACGGGCGTTTCCAAGCGGTATTGCCTGAAACAGGGCGCCAGTCGCTCAGTTTAGCTTTTTGCCGTCAACCGATCCAACGCTTCACGATACTTGTCGCTGGTGCGTTGTGCGATCTCGGCGGGCACATCCGGCGCAGGCGGCTTGCGATCAAAACCAATCGAATCCAACCAATTACGGATGTATTGTTTGTCAAAACTTTCCGGCGAGACGCCAACTCTATAGGTGTCGAGCGGCCAGAAGCGTGATGAATCCGGCGTCAACACTTCGTCGATGACATGCAACACACCATTGGCGTCCAATCCGAATTCAAACTTGGTGTCGGCGATGATGATGCCTTTTGTCAGCGCGTACTCTGCCGCCTCGGTATAAAGCCTGATCGCCGTGTCGCGCACTTCTGCGGCACGTGCAGCGCCGATAATTTTTTCGGTGGTGGCGAAATCAATGTTCTTGTCGTGCTCACCGGCTTCGGCCTTGGTTGCGGGTGTAAAAATCGGCTCGGGCAATTTCGATGCACGCTGTAGCCCTGGCGGTAGCTTTACACCACACACACTTTGACTTTGCTGATACTCGGACCAACCCGATCCTTCCAAGTAGCCACGCACCACCGCCTCGACGGGAAGAACTTTGTAGCGCTTCACCACAATCGCGCGGCCGCGCACTTGGTCGCGTTCGTTTTGCGCGACGACCGATTCAGGGTCGATGCCGGTGAGCTGGTTCGGCACGATATGTTTTAACTTCGCGAACCAGAAGTTTGCAAGCCCCACCAAAACTTCGCCCTTATGCGGGATGGGTGTCGGCAAGATCACGTCGTATGCAGACAAACGGTCGCTGGTGACGAGCAACAACTTGTCTTCACCGACGGCATAGATGTCGCGCACCTTGCCCCTTGCAACGAGCGGAAGCGACTTGATCTCGGATTGGTACATCAGCTTGGCTTCCTAGCCGGTTGGTGACGACGACTCGCTAGTTGACAACCTGCCTCAGCTCGCCCTTCGCGTAGCGATCCGCCATTTTGGATAGTGTGATCGGTTTGATCTTTGCGGCCTGACCGGCGCAGTTAAACTGAACATAGCGCAGCTTGCAGATTTCCTTGGCCGCAGCACGTGCGGGCTTCAAAAAGTCGCGTGGATCAAAGTGTGATTTGTTTTCATTCATAAACTTGCGTACCGCAGCCGTCATCGCAAGACGAATATCCGTGTCGATATTGATTTTGCGTACACCATGTTTGATGCCCTCTTGAATCTCTTCCACCGGTACACCGTAGGTTTCTTTCATCTCACCGCCGTTGGCGCGGATGATTTCGAGCAACTCCTGTGGCACGCTTGACGAGCCGTGCATCACCAGATGCGTATTCGGAATACGCGCATTGATCTCTTTAATACGGTCAATGGCCAAGATATCACCGGTTGGCTTGCGCGTGAATTTGTAGGCACCATGCGAGGTACCGATGGCGATTGCGAGCGCATCCACCCCGGTTTGCTTCACAAAGTCGGCCGCCTCAGTTGGGTCGGTCAACAATTGCTCGCGCGTCATCGTCGAATCGGTGCCATGACCGTCCTCCTTGTCGCCCTTCATTGTTTCCAATGACCCCAAGCAACCAAGCTCGCCCTCGACTGATACACCGATCATGTGCGCCATATCAACAACTCGACGCGTCACATCCACGTTGTACTCGTAGCTCGCAATCGTTTTACCGTCTGCTTGAAGCGATCCGTCCATCATGACACTCGAAAAGCCAAGTCGCATCGCCTGCTGACACACCGCCGGACTTTGACCATGATCTTGGTGCATGGCGACCGGAATACTCGGATAGGTCTCGACGGCGGCTTCAATTAAGTATTTCAAGAAGGTCTCGCCAGCATATTTGCGCGCACCTGCGGAGGCTTGCATGATCACCGGCGAATCGGTTTCGGCGGCCGCTTCCATGATGGCCTGAACTTGTTCTAGGTTGTTGACATTAAACGCGGGTAGGCCGTAGCCATTTTCAGCCGCGTGGTCGAGCAATTGGCGCATGGAAACGAGGGCCATGAAATTCTCCGAGATGGGATTACAAGAAGCCGCTATTTTACGTGCTTCCCAGCCGGTTCGGGTCGCAAAAACAGGTGTGGCCGAACCTTACAATGCCGCCCCCATGATGTAGTCATCCATCACGTATCCGCTGCCGATATCGATAACCTCTTCGCCGACCCGCGCAAGTCCATTGGCGAGGTAAAAATCAACGGCGCGATTGTACTTGTTGACGTTGAGTACCAGCGTATGATGGCCGGCAGCGCGCGCGGCGAGACGTACCGTTTCTAGCAACATTCTTCCAATCCCCTTGCCGTGCTGAGACGGCAGCAGGTAGAGCTTGTGAATCTTTGCCGTCCCGGCTGTTGGATGATCGAGTTGATGGGCGATAAACCCGACCGGAACGTCATCCACTTCCGCAAGATGAATCACGTGTTCTCCGGTTTGTACCTGTTGATGCAGACGATCCGTTGCATACAACCACGCCAACATGTAGTCGATTTGCTCCGCGGTCAGGATATCGCGAAACGTATCCGGCCAAGTAGCGAAGGCAATTTGGCGTACGAATTCAATATCCGCGTTGGCATCCGCAAGCGCGCGAATCTTGACGGACATCGAGGCTTAGGCCTTGCGGTGTTCGCCGATACGCAGAATCTTCATGGTATTGGTACCGCCAGATTGGCCAATGGGTTCACCCATCGTCAACACCACCAGATCACCGCGCTCCACAACTTGGTTCTTCAGCAGCGCTTCTTCGGCCTCATACATGAGCTTTTCACGATCATGCCCCTCGTAGGCCAGCGCAAACGGCCGAACATCGCGCATCAACGCACACTTGGTATGGGTCGCCGGCTCTGGCGTCAGCGCATAAATCGGCACACCGGAATTCAAGCGGGACATCCACAGTGCGGTTGAGCCTGACTGTGTGAGTGAGGCAATACACTTCACCTTGAGATGGTGTGCTGTAAACAAAGCCGCCATCGCAATCGATTGATCGACACGCGTGAACACACGGTCCAGAAACTCGCGGTCGAGTTTGACTTCCGCACTCTTCTCGGCTTCACGACAAATCCGCACCATCGCCTCAACCGTCTCGACTGGAAACTGACCGGAAGCCGACTCGGCGGACAACATCACCGCGTCCGTACCGTCCAAAACCGCATTGGCGACGTCGGAAACTTCGGCGCGGGTTGGGATGGGGGAGGACACCATCGACTCCATCATTTGCGTAGCCGTGATGGTGAGTTTGTTCATCTCACGCGCCATGCGAATCATGCGTTTTTGTAGTGCGGGTACGGCCGCATCACCGACTTCGACCGCCAAATCACCACGCGCAACCATGATGCCGTCACACGCTTTCATGATGTCCACCAACGCTTCGTTGGTCACTGCTTCGGTACGTTCGATCTTGGCGATCAACATGGCGTTGCCACCGGCGGCACGCATCAATTCGCGCGCCATGTACATGTCTGCCCCACTCTTCGGAAACGACACAGCCAGAAAATCCGCCTTCAACATCGACGCGGTCTTAATATCGTCCATGTCTTTGGATGTCAGCGGGGGCGCGGTCAGACCGCCGCCCTTGCGATTGATCCCTTTGTTGTTGGACAAGACACCACCTTGCCGAACCAAACAATGGATCTCATTGCCGCGCACGACGTCGACTTCAAACACCAGCAGCCCGTCATTGAGCAACAACATATCACCCGACTTCACATCGCGCGGCAACTCTTTGTAGTCGATACCAACACGCTCCTGATTGCCCAGCTCGCAGTTGGCATCCAGAATAAATTTGTCACCGGTCTTCAAGGTGATTTTGTTTTCAGCAAATTTACCCACCCGGATTTTTGGCCCTTGCAAATCGGCCAAGATACCTACGGGACGATTGTGTTTTGCCGATAACTCGCGCACCAGCGCCGCCCGATTGATGTGGTCTTCCGCAGTGCCGTGGGAGAAGTTCATCCGCACAACATCAACACCCGCAACAATTAATCGCTCCAGAACCTCTACAGACGACGACGCGGGACCTAGTGTGGCGACGATCTTGGTAGCTCTTGGCATGGCGATTTCCGGTAACGACGACATTGGTTGATTGGTGATGCGAACCTGCTGACTATTGTTGGGCGCGTTGCTGCAAGATCTCGACAGCGGGCAACGACTTCCCCTCGAGGAATTCCAAGAACGCCCCTCCTCCAGTTGAGATGTAACTCACTTTATCGGTGATGCCATACTTTGCAATTGCCGCAAGAGTATCGCCACCGCCGGCGATGGAGAATGCGCTGGATGCGGCGATCGCTTCGGCTAGCGCCTTGGTGCCGCCACCGAATTGGTCAAACTCAAAGACACCGACCGGCCCATTCCAAACAATAGTGCCGGCTTGTTGCATGATTGTGGCAAGTGTGGCCGCAGTATCTGGCCCGATATCAAAAATCATGTCGTCGGCCGTGACGTCGCTAACGGACTTAGTCACCGCTGGCTCGTTCGCCGAAAAGGCTTTGCCACAAACAACATCGGTTGGGATCGGCACCGACGCACCACGGGCGGCCATCATGTCGATGATTTCTTTTGCATTGGCGACCAGATCTGGTTCAGCGAGCGACTTGCCAATCGGCAAGCCTTGCGCCAGCAAAAACGTATTGGCAATACCCCCGCCGATAACGAGTTGATCTACCTTCTCGGCGAGCGACTTGAGAATGGTGAGCTTCGTCGAGACCTTAGACCCGGCGACGATGGCGACCATAGGCCGTTTCGGATTGGCTAACACAAGGCTTAGCGCATCGAGCTCTGCGGCAAGCAGCGGCCCGGCACACGCCAGCTTGGCATATTTAGCGATACCGTGTGTGGTCGCTTCCGCCCTGTGGGCTGTACCAAACGCGTCGTTGACGTAGACGTCACACAACGCCGCCATCTTCTGCGCAAGTTCGTCGTTGTTCTTTTTTTCGCCTTTGTTGCCGCGACAGTTTTCAAGCAGTACCACTTGCCCCGCTCCAACCTCAACGCCGTTTACCCAATCGGCTTTCAGCAACACCTCGCGGTTCAGAAGCGAGGCCAGACGTGTCGCAATCGGCGCCAGTGAATCCTCTGCTTTTAACTCGCCCTCGGCGGGTCGGCCCAGATGTGATGTGACCATAACAGCCGCACCCGCGGCCAACGCCATTTCGATGGCGGGAATCGACGCACGGATACGTGTGTCGTCGGTGATGGCGCCGGCGTTGTCTTGGGGGACATTCAAGTCAGCGCGGATAAACACCCTCTTTCCTTTGAGTTGGCCGCCATGGGCTAAATCGGTCAATCGAAGAAACGGAGCCATCATGTCGCAACTAGCCCCCATCAACGCGACGGTGGTCGTATCTAGCATTCGATTCGAAAAGCCCGCACATTGTGGCTCCGACCGCGCTGCCGCGCTTAACGTTCTCTACTCTCACGTTAGCCTTCGCCGCAACGAATGGTGCCCATTTCATGGTGACTTCGCAGACATCAACGCGACGGCCGTATCTAGCATTCGATTCGAAAAGCCCCATTCGTTGTCATACCAGCTGGACACCTTCACCAAGCTGCCCGAGACTTTGGTCAACGTTGAGTCAAAGGTGGAGGAGTGGCCGTCGTGGTTGAAGTCCACTGACACTAGCGGCGCGGTGTTATAGGCAAGAATGCCTTTCATACCGGGTGACGCAGCGGCCTCTTTCATGATTGCATTCACTTCGTCTGCGGTCGTGTCGCGCTTGGCGACAAATGACAAATCGACCAACGATACGTTGATGGTCGGTACACGAATCGCATAACCGTCAAGCTTCCCGTTTAATTCAGGCAGCACCAGACCAACAGCAGCAGCCGCGCCGGTCTTGGTTGGGATCATCGACATCGTGGCCGAACGCGCGCGACGCAAATCTTCGTGCATCACGTCGGTCAATACTTGGTCATTGGTGTAAGCGTGCACGGTCGTCATGAGGCCCGTGACCACGCCAAGTTTGTCGTTCAAAGGCTTCACCAGCGGTGCCAAGCAGTTTGTTGTGCAAGACGCGTTAGAGATGACCGTCATCGCTGAAGTCAGCACATTGTGGTTCACACCATAAACAACCGTGGCATCCACGTCTTTGCCACCCGGTGCGGAAATGATGACTTTCTTGGCGCCACCCTTCAGGTGCGCAGACGCCTTTTCTTTGCTGGTGAAGAAGCCGGTACATTCGAGGACCACATCAACACCCAGTTCGCCCCAAGGAATTTGCGCCGGGTCGCGTTGGGCAAACACCTTGATCTTGTCGCCGTTGACCACCAGAAATTCACCCTCAACCGTGACGGTTCCGGGAAACTTGCCGTGCGCGGTGTCGTAACGCGTCAAGTGGGCGTTGGTCTCTACCGGCCCCAAGTCGTTGATCGCGACAATCTGGATGTCATGTTTCTTACCCGATTCATAGTGAGCGCGAAGGATGTTGCGGCCGATACGGCCGTAGCCGTTAATTGCGACTTTGATCGTCATGGTGGCGGTTTCCGAGAGTCTTTGTGTTGTTGTTCAGTCCTAAGACCCATCATTTTAGCGTAAGCCACCGTGGTAGCGGGGCATGACATGCGGTTGGCGGATCACTTACACGTACAATTCTGAGATGAAAAAAATCGTCATTGCCTCGAACAACCCTGGAAAACTCCGCGAATTTGCGACGCTACTCGCACCCTTCTCCTTCGAAGCCATCCCACAAGCGGCGTTGGGCATTACCGAGGCCGAGGAGCCGTTCGCCACGTTTGTGGAAAACGCCCTTGCCAAGGCGCGCCACGCTTCCCGCGCCGCGGGGTTACCAGCGCTGGCTGACGATTCCGGCATTTGTGTGCCGGCACTCGGCGGTGCGCCAGGTGTGTGGTCGGCACGCTACGCCAACATCGCCAGCAACGGTGCAGCGGAACCAAAGAGTGATGCTCGCAACAACGAAAGGCTCATCCGAGAATTGGCTGGCAAAGACGACACACGAGCCTTCTACTACTGCTCATTGGTATTGGTGATGCACGCAGACGACCCGCACCCGCTGATTGCTGATGGTGAATGCTGGGGGGAGATCGTCCAAACACCGCGCGGCTCCGGCGGGTTTGGGTACGACCCCCACTTCTTCCTCAGCCAATACGGCAAAACCGCCGCTGAACTGACTGATGAAGAGAAGAATCGCATCAGCCATCGCGGGCTCGCCATGCAGGAGCTTTCCGCCAAACTCAAGGCACAGCGGGCATTTCCAGACTAAATGGCCTCAATTCGCCCGCCAATACTAGGGTTTGGGAAATCTGGCAGTACATCGTTGCTTGCCGCACTGCCGCCGCTCTCGCTCTACATCCATATTCCATGGTGCATCCGCAAGTGTCCGTACTGCGACTTCAACTCACACGAAGTTGGCACGTCATCCCAGCGGAGGCTGGGATCCAGCCCTGTCCATTTGCAACGATACGATGGACTGGGTCCCAGCGCAGTTACGTCAACGAGCTGGGACGACGGCGGCAGTAAGCACGACTCGCCTCGTTCGATCAGTAGCGCTGCTGAGCGGCAGTACATCGACGCCCTGATCGCCGATCTTGATGTCACCCTGCCAAAGGTCTGGGGACGTCGTATTCACACCATCTTCTTTGGTGGCGGCACGCCCAGCCTCTTTTCAGCCGCGGGGATCGACACCATCCTGGCCGCGGTACGGGCGCGCCTGCCCGTCGAAGCGGGCGCCGAAATCACTCTCGAAGCCAACCCGGGAACGTTCGAAGCGGACAAATTCAAGGGTTATCGCGATGCCGGTGTGAATCGCCTCTCGATTGGCATTCAAAGTTTCAACGCCCGACATCTCACTGCACTCGGTCGTGTGCACAACGACAACGAGGCCAAACGCGCCATCGAAATCGCCCAGGCGAACTTCGACAACATCAACCTCGATATCATGTTTGCGCTGCCGTCACAAACACTTGATGAGTGCGAACAGGATATTGAGACAGCGCTCTCTTCCGGCACCAATCATGTCTCGATCTACCATCTCACCCTTGAGCCAAACACACTCTTCCATCGCTTCCCGCCGGCACTGCCTGACGACGACGTCGCCGCCGACATGCAGGCGATGATCTTTGGCAGGCTCGCGGCAGCGGGATACCAGCACTACGAGACTTCTGCGTACGCCAAGCCCGGCAAACAATCCCGGCACAACCTCAACTACTGGCGCTTTGGCGACTACATCGGCATCGGTGCCGGCGCACACGGCAAGATTTCTTTCCCGGATCGAATCACCCGCGAAGCACGGTACAAACAACCCAACGCGTTTATGGAAAAGGCGATGCTTGGCAATGCCGTCCAAGACACATCAACCATTGGCCCCGCCGAACTGCCATTTGAGTTCATGCTCAATGCACTCCGTCTGACGGCAGGTTTCCCTGTCGCACTCTTTACCGAGCGCACCGTCTTGCCGATCAACACAATCTCCCGCGAACTCGATGCGGCTGAAGAGAAGGGATTGATCACGCGCGACCATTTGCACATCACACCAACGGAGAAAGGTCGGTTGTTCTTAAACGATCTGTTGGAGATGTTTTTGCCTGCGGCGCGAGAGCGTTAATCGCTTTGCTACGCGGAGTGCGACCGCTGCAGCCGCAATGAATGACCGCTTTTTTCCAGCGGGAACCGCCGTACCTGACCCGAAGCAGACATGGCGGTTGCCCGAAAGCTGTCCTTCGTTTGGATGCGGAACAGTCTTTACTGGCTCAGATCAAATGATCTGTAGGCTGAAAACTATTTGACTCCGACACCGGGTGTTGGTGGCGACTTGCGTTCGGCGAGCTCGGTGTAGCGATCGTACTGAGCCTGCGCGGTGGAAGCCAGCTCTTCGGTGGTCGTGGAACGCATTTTCTTTCTGAGCCATGGGCAGTACGAGCTTGGCTCGAATTTCTTGATCGCTTCAAGAGTGAGATCTCCTGTTTCAGTAATGAAACTATTGAGATCGGCCGCTTCCTTGGGTGTTATTTCGACCGGCATCTTTGCGAGAAGGGGCGCATAAGCAACTGCGAGTTTTCTCTTATAGGCCTCGTATTCGACTGCGAGCTCCGAGCTAGTTTTGGGGTCTAAAAACCTGCAATAACTGACCAATCTGTCAAATGTTTCAGTTTGCGCTCGCAGAAGCACATCGCGGGAGGCGCTCTGACGGGCTGGGGTGACTGAGCTCTGACCGGGAGTGGTGACTGACCTGCAAGACAAGAGCAGCGGGACCATAGACAACACTAGTGCTAGAAGTCCCGTGCCCGGCTTAGCCTTGATTGTATTCATTTGTCGTCCTTCAGCATCATTAGCTTCCAATTGCGTCATCAAATTGATCCGCAAAGAACTCTAGGATCGGGAAACTCCGAGCGTCGGAGTCACATTGTTTTTCCTCGAATTCAATGGGTCAATGTATGAAATCAGACAGCACTCGCGTAGCGCCGCTATTGGCCGTAATGCCCCAAAAGCCCCGCCATCCTAACCGCATAGCCGCGACAAGTCGATACTCACCGTCCCACTAAGCGCATCATAAAAACTCAGCCTCAAACTCCTCAGGCGGCAACGGCTTGGAAAAATAATAGCCCTGATACTCGTCACACTCCAAATCTCGCAACACGCGGTATTGTTCTTCACGCTCCACACCCTCGGCGACTACGTTGAGCTTCAGCGAGTGGGTCATAGCGATAATCGCGCGGATGATCGCTTCGTCATTCGGGTCGGTCCCGATGTCGCGAACAAAACTAGAATCAACCTTGATTGAGTCGATGGGCAACTGGCGCAAGTACGAAAGTGACGACACACCAGTACCAAAGTTATCCACGGCGATGCCCACCCCCAATTCCCCAAGGCGCTGCAACACCGCTGCGGCCTCGTCGCTGTTCTTCAACAACATACTCTCGGTCAGCTCAAGCTCAACGTCGTGGGGGTCCAACCCTGATTTATTGAGTGCGCCTTCGATGGCGGCCATCAAACGTTTGGGATCAAACATCTGTGCGCCGGACAAATTCACCGCCACCGCAAGGCTGCGTTCTGATTTCTGTTGCCACTCCGCAACCTGTCGAAAGGCTTCTTCGAAAACCCACTCACCGATCGGCACGATCAGGCCGGAGTCTTCGGCCACACTCATAAAGTGCTCCGGCGCAACCAAGCCGAGTTGGGGATGATTCCATCGCAGCAAAGCTTCCACGCCGGTGACTTCACCCGTCGCAAACCCAACGCGCGGCTGATAGTGCAGCAGCAGTTCACCTTTTCGTTGTGCGAGGCGGAGCACATTCTCAATGGCGAGCCGCTCCTGCGCCTTTGCATTCATCTCCTCTGAGAAGAACTGATAGTTATTGCGCCCCTTGGCTTTGGCGTCGTACATCGCCACGTCCGCGTGTTTCATGATCGTCTGCGCGTCGCCGCCATCGTCGGGAAACACCGCAATGCCGAGTGAGCATGATGTATTGAGTTGATGTTCGCCAGCCTGAATCGGCGCCGCGAGCGATGAGATGATCTTCTCGGCGATGTTTTGCGCCTCCTGTCCATCGGTGGGCAGATTTTCAAGGATGATGGCGAATTCATCACCGCCCAAGCGCGCGACCGTATCAGTCGCCCGTACACAAGCTGAAAGGCGCGAGGCGACGCGCTTCAGCAACTCATCTCCAACATCGTGCCCGAGGGAATCGTTGATGGTCTTGAAGCGATCTAAATCGATAAACATAAACGCAAGGCGCGTTCTTTTTCGCTCCGCGTTGGCCAATCCTATTGCAAGCCGGTCATTGAACAACATCCGATTTGGCAGGCCGGTGAGTGGGTCGCGGGTGGCGAGAAACTCTACTCGCTCTTCCGCTGCTTTGCGTGCCGTGATATTTGCGGTGGTGCCGGTCATCCGACGAACCCGGCCATTCACGTCTCGTTCGGTTACCTTGCCAGAAGAACGCAGCCATATCCAGTCACCGGAGGCGTCGGGCACCCGATAGTCGCACGCAAATTCTTCACTGGTTCCGCGCAACGCGTTCGCCATCGCCGCTTCAAACCGTGGTTGGTCCTCGACGTGATTGAGGCGAACGACTTGGTCGCTGCGAAATATGGCACCAGCCGTCCCTTCGGTTGTAATGCCCAACATTTCCGCCCAGCCATCGCTGAAGAACACTTGATTGGTCGAAACATCCCAGTCCCACAATGCTAGGCTGGAACCTTCGAGCGCCAAATCCAGTCGCTCCTTGGCATCACGAATTTCGCCTTCCGCCCGCCGACGTTCACTGATGTCGCGACCGACGCCGATGCAGTAACGCTCACCACCAATCTCCAAGCGCCGACCAGTCAACATATAGGGCGCTTCCCGGCCATCTGGAGTCATGAGATCGACTTCCATCGCCAGCTCTTCTCCACGATCTAGGATGCGGCGAATCGCGTCGGCGACGAGCGCGCGATCATGTTGTGCGATGAAATCGACGGCGCGCAATCCGCTGATATCCTCTTCCGCATGACCGGTGTGTTGGCGAAAATTCCCGTTCCAGCGCACCATCCGACCGTGTTGATCAAACATAAAAAACGCACCAGGCAGGCTTGCAATTACGGCCTCGGAAAATTCTTTTTCTTCACGCAACTGAATTTCGGTGGATTGCCGGTTCGCAATTTCATCCTCTAACAACTCTTCGAGTTGCACAAACTCGCGTCTCAAGTTGGTGACTCGTGCGTCGACCGGTGCGGCCCGGGATGTCGGCGAAGCCATAGGATGATCAAGTCCGTGGCGTTCCCGCCATTCGCGGCGGGCCTCCGCGCGTGCCTCCAAACGTGCCGTAACGAGGTCGGACAGGTTGACCAACACTTCAAGGTCGAACGCTTTAACTTCACGGCTGTGTACATCAAATACCGCGAGTACGCCGATGGGGACCCGTTCGCGTGACAGTATTAAGACCCCGGCGTAGAAACAAATGTGTGGCGCGTTAGCGACCCACGCGTGATCTCGCGTGCGTTTATCGGAGAGTGTGTCGTTGATGATGCAATACCGAACGGGCGAACGCGCCTCCAAACTCGGGCCGTCAGCCTTCAAGGATCCGCCGGCATATGGAAGGAAGAATGAATCCGACCGCGCGAGACGTGTGCTGGGCAGCCCGACAGCGGACTTGAACCATTCACCATTTACGTCGGCTGCGTCGTCAAAAAAAGAGATGGCACCATACGCGCCGTTGAGGACGTCTACAGCGCGACGGGCGATCTCGTCGAACAACGACTCGGGCGGTGTGGCAAGAATCTCATAACGCGCCAACGCGCGCCCTCTTGCCGCTATTGTCGACTTCTGTCCAGCCTCGACCACTATTGCGCAGCGCTCTCAGCTTTGCGGCGTTGATCAAGCTTGGCAAGCTCCGCACTGCGCTTGATATGACGCATCGCGTCCTGCGGTTTGCCAACTTGTTCCATCAGCCGTGCGAGTGTCATATGAGCATCCAGCGAGGGGGATAACGCCACGCTCGCTTCAAGATAGCTCTGTGCTTTACCCCAAAGCGCCTGGCGCATGCAAAGTTTTCCCAGCGCCGCCAACAACGCGGCGTCCCGCGGATGCCGCAACAACCAGCCCTCGGCGCGCTCGATTTGTGCCATGGTCGAATCGGACTTTGCCTCCGCGTAGCGCACCACTAAATTTCCGTCCCACTCTTCGTCCGCGCGACGGTCGATCGTCTCTTCCAGCACCGCGGCCGCATCATCACCGAGACCAAGGGCGATCAGTCGCACGGCAAGCGTATCGACCAGTACCGGTTGATAACGTGTGATGTTATCCAGCTTTCGCCAGGCGTCAAGCAAGCCATCCCGTTGAGCCGGCCGCGACTTCATCAACTCAACTTCCGCATTGAGCCGGATGTCATCCGCAGCGGAGGCCGGCATGAGGCCGGTGCGCCTTAACGGGCCGAGTGTCTGCAAAACGTCGTTCCAAGCCCGCGCCGCAATCTCCGCCTCAACCTTCATCTTGAGCACACCTATATTGGTCTGGTCATTGGCGGCAAGTGTCTGCAAAATCGGCAACGCCTCGGCGGCGCGGCCTTCAGCGAGCAGCATGTATGCTTTCGACGCGTCGCGCATGTTGGCCGAACGGGCTGACTGGATACTTTCCAGATAAGGCAACGCCGCCGGCAAATTGCCGCCCTCGTGTGCCGCCCATGCGGCGAGTGCGGCGGCGAGATGTCGCAAATCATCACCACCATCGTCAGCAGCGTCTTTGGCCGACATCGCCCGTTTTGCCAACTTTTCGGCATCGTCGAATCGACCGCTGAACAGCGCGTTCAGGCTGTTATGCAAATCGGCGACGACACGCGCCTTTTCCCTGTCACGTTTTTGTTGGCGTAGCTGCTGCGGCAGCCCCGCCGCGCGGACCGAAAGTCTGACCACGAAATAGGACAGCATACCCAGCGCGATGACGAGCAGAGAAAACATCATCATCGACATTTCGATACGCCATGGCGGAACAACAAACACCGTGTACCCCGCGCCGTAACGCCCGGCAAGCGCCAACGCGACCGCAAGTGCGGCCATCGCAAACATCCAAATTGCCCAGCGAATTGGTTTACTTACCATCGTGCCACCGTTAACGACCCGGCCGCTCACGCGCCGCTCTGGCCGCGCGAACAGCATTCAAACTCTGCACGATGTCCGGCGCGGCGATCGATACCGAGTTGTCTGCAAGCTGCTTCAAACTCGCCACCGCGTTCTGGTTCACTTTCGCCTTTTGGTCGAAATACTTGGAAATCAACTCTCGCGCTGTTTTTAAGTCCTCCTTGAAGTTGACTTCATCGCGGGCGAGCAGCGATGTACGTGCCGACAGGAGCCGTAGCTTCAGATTCTCCCGCACAAAAAATGCCTGCTGCGGCGTAATCAGCGCGGCTTCATTCGGCTCGATTTCGCGAATACGAATCAAATCACTCATCTCGTGCGCAAAGTCGCGCCAAATCTGCCGCCACCACGGCAAGTCTGCCCGCGCGTCTGCCAGGCCACTCGGCCGCAGGCCGTCCAGATCTTGCATGCTCGTCGGCACCGCCAAAGGGAGTGACGAGGCCAACGCGGATATGTTGTCCAGCTTGAGTACAATGCCTTGGGTGTCAACCGCTGGAATGGCCTTCAGCCGTTCGAGGTCTTGCGTAATGGCGCGCCGCAGCGGAGCCGCTTGGAGTTTTTCAGCACGTGAAAGTCGCTGTTCGGCTGTTTGTAGCGCCAGAATGGCGGCACGGATATTCCCCGCGAGTGTCAACTCGCGGCTGGCGATGTTAAGAGTTTGTTCAATCTCGGCCAGCAACCAGTCTTCCGGAGCTCGCGCCAAATCACGCGCCATCTCCTCGATAGCCACACGCTGGTTTTGAAACTCACCCAGCTTGCCTTCTAGCAGCGCCACACGATTCTGTGCGTCTCGCAGGTCACGCAGCAGGGCCTCATTGCGACTTGCAACATCCTTGTTGCTTTTGTCGATTTCGGCGATTCTGCCGCCTAGCAACTGGGTTAACTCCGCCCGTCCATTCGACGCCGACAGCCAGCCGACAATGGCTAGCAACAGCGCCAACACAGCGATACCAATCGCCGACGCAGCCACGATGGGCGAGGTCGTCAACTTGGCTTGCGACGCCGGAGCGGCGGTCGGGGAATTTTCGTATTCGTTGTCCATGGTGCTATTCAACCGTATGCGCGGAGTCGATGCAACCTAAGCTTGTTGATTGGAAAGGGATTCCACCAGTTTGTTGTCTTCAAGAGACACCACCGAGACACGGGGCACCCCGGCCGCCGTTGCCGCTCCGGCCACCCTCTGGTGCGGCACCAACAGATGCGCCACGTTCTCTAGGGAAAGGTGCTCCAGCGCCAGATTCTTAGCGAGACTCTCCAGTGTTTCAACGCTACCAATCAGCACGGCAGCACCGTTACGCACGCCGTCGGCAAGCTGACGGCGTTCTGCCGACGTCAGCGTCTTGAGTTCGCGCCGATAACAAATCAAGTTGTGGACGAAGGCACCGCGCTGTCTGAGGGTGTCGTCGAGCAGCTGCCGCCCGCCACCCTCGCTTGCGCCCTTAACGATCAAGATGTTGCGACCAACGGGAGCGGAAAAAATTGCTTCTGCCAGCAATGCCTCACTATCTTCGCCGCTCATAGGTGTCTTCACGCGGGAAAGTCCCAGCGCGGCCAAGCGGTTGGCGGTGGCACGCCCGACCGCATAGATTTCCTGTGGTGCCGCGGCGTTGACAATCAAACGTTGGCGCGACAGCTCCGGTACGCCAAATTGGGCGGCGTGACTGCTGACAAAAATGATCGCATCCGGCGGCGAGCTTAACGGCAACGCCGCAGCTTCGATTGCACTGATCTCGAGCAGCGGCAAGGCCACTGCGCTCGCTCCCGCCGCGTTTAGTGCCCTCACGGTCGCATCCGCGCTTTCGCGCGGTCGAGTGACAAGGACGGCCAAGCCTTGGAGTGACACTGTGCCGCGGTTCAGGCGCTAGGCCGCGCGACTTGGCGGCGCGAGCGTGCGCCCGGCAAGGGCGAGCAAGCTTGCGAGTATGTCCTCTGCGCCATCCGCAAGCAGACGTTCCGCCAACGCGGTACCGATTACGTCAGCGTCAGTCATCGCCCCGGTTTCGATGGCGGCAATACGCCGGCTGCCGTCTGGTGTGGACACAAAACCCGCAATTGACAGACGCGCCCCTTCGACGGTCGCAGTCGCCCCGAGCGGCACGTCACAACTCGCCGATAAACGCCGGCCAAACGCGCGCTCAGCGTCAACCATCGCCTTTGTGGCAGGGTTGGTAAAGGGTACAAGTAGCGCCGGCACATCCGCGCGGTCAGTCGCGTATTCGATGCCCAACGCGCCTTGCGCCACAGCCGGAATGAAGCGATTTGTATCGAGCGTATTGCGGATGCGTGCGCCGAAGCCAAGTCGTTTCAACCCGGCGGCGGCGAGAATCACCGCGTCGAATTCGCCGTCATCCAACTTGCGTAAACGCGTATTCACGTTGCCGCGCAGCGGCGCAATTTTCAAGCCCGGATAGAAATGACGAATCTGGCTTTCGCGGCGCAAGCTCGACGTACCAACAATCGCGCCCGCTGGCAGTTCGTCCAGACTGGTGTATTTGTTGGAGACAAACGCATCACGAATGTCTTCGCGCAATCCGACCGTCAACAGGGAAAAGCCAGCTGGCATCACCATCGGCACATCTTTCATCGAGTGCACGGCGATGTCGGCGCGCCCCTCTTCGATTGCAACTTCGAGTTCTTTGATGAAAAGACCTTTGCCGCCAATCTGGGCCAATGGTTTGTCGAGAATCTGGTCGCCGCGCGTCGTCATGCCGATGATCGACACTTCCATCCCCGGATGAAACAAACGGAGTTGTGCAGCAGCCCATTCACTTTGCACCATGGCGAGCGGGCTTTCACGGGAGGCGATACGAATGGCGTTGGTGCTCATGTATAGGGAGGAAGAATGAAGTGGATTGGGTAAGTCGTTGGCAAACTGAGCTAACGCAGAGCTTGGCAAGGTCGCCTATTGGCGGGCAGTTTCAGACACTTTTGCTCGAAGAAGCCCGCCAATCAATGAGCTTCAAAGAATACTACATGGCTTCTGGCCACAACTGCGGCGCATTGGTTAGTGAGACTCGACTTCTGAGTTTCACTGCGCTTTGCCAAATTTCTAGATTTGGGACGGAAATGTTAGCACGCGTGACATCTCCGCCGGCACGCAATGCCCCTATGTTGCGCTGCGGTAAAATCGACTCACGAATGCGATATCGCATCAACAAAGGTAATCGTTGTTATGGCCGCACCCGTACCAGTTGTTGTTCCACGCGCTCCCACCTCCGGCTCGCCAACCGCCTCTAACGACGGCACGTTGTTAGAGCACCATACGCCCCGACTGCGTGAGATTCCGTACAAC
Organism: Usitatibacteraceae bacterium; assembly: GCA_044346745.1. GTDB lineage: Bacteria > Pseudomonadota > Gammaproteobacteria > Burkholderiales > Usitatibacteraceae > UKL13-2. Next base: position 20,696 of record JBIIYQ010000029.1, read on the forward strand.
TACACGTCTTTCTCGGATCGCGAGATTGTCATCCGGCTGCTCGGCCCCGACGCGTGGGAGACGCTGGACCAGCTCCGTGACCAGCGTAAGACGGGCCGCAGCGCCAGAATGTTGTACGAAGTGTTAGGCGACATTTGGGTAGTGGAACGCAATCCGTACTTGCAAGACGACTTGCTCGATAACCCCAAGCGGCGTGCGATGTTGATCGAGGCCATGCGCCACCGCCTGCGCGAAATCGAAAAACGCCGCCAAGTCGACCAGCACGATGTCGATGGCAGGGTGGGCGACGGCACAACAGACGATGACAACGATCTCAAGTCCAATAAAGTGATCGGCCTGCTGCAGCGTGCTCACGCTGCCGTCGATCAGTTCGAACGGGAATTCCGCGACACGTGGGATTTGCGCAAAAAAGTTGAGCGACGCCTCGCCAAGGTCACGCGTCGCGACAACATCGCCTTCGACGGGCTGGCACGTGTGTCACATGTGACCGATGCAACCGACTGGCGCGTCGAATATCCGTTTGTGGTGGTTTACCCCGACAGCGAAGAAGAAGTCGCGCCGATTGTGCGTGCCTTGATCGAACTCAAACTGACCATCATCCCGCGCGGCGGCGGCACCGGCTACACCGGTGGTGCCATTCCGCTAACCAAAAACTCAGCGGTCATCAACACCGAAAAACTCGACGCACTCGGCGCGGTTGAGCGCATCGCGCTACCGGGAGTGACGGACGCGGTCGCCACCATCCGTTGCGAAGCAGGTGTTGTTACAAAACGGGCAATGGAAGCCGCCGAAGCCGCAGGCTTGGTTTGGGCTTGTGATCCAACATCGGCGGAAGCCTCGTGTATCGGCGGCAATATCGCCATGAATGCGGGTGGCAAAAAAGCCGTGTTGTGGGGCACGGCGTTGGACAATCTGGCCTCATGGCGCATGGTTACGCCCGATGGGTTGTGGATGGAAGTCGAGCGACTCGATCACAATCTGGGCAAGATTCACGATATCCCCGTTGCGACATTTCGTGTCACCACGTTTGACGAGACCGGCAAGAACATCAGAGAACAAAAGACACTCGCCATCCCGGGGCCGTCTTTCCGCAAAACCGGTCTTGGCAAAGACGTGACGGACAAATTTTTGTCAGGGCTACCGGGGATCCAAAAAGAAGGCTGCGACGGCATCATCACGTCGGGCCGATTCATTCTGCATCGCATGCCCAAACATATCCGCACGGTGTGTTTGGAGTTCTTCGGGCAGGTCAAAGAAGCGGTGCCGTCCATCGTTGAAATCAAAGATTTTATTGACGGCCACCCGCACGCCGTACTTGCCGGGCTCGAACATCTCGATGAGAGATATTTGAAGGCGGTCGGTTACGCCACTAAATCGAGACGCAATCAACGGCCGAAGATGGTGCTCATTGGCGACATCGTTTCGGATGATGAGAACGCTTTGATGGAAGCTGCAAGTCAGGTCGTCCGGCTCGCCAATGCACGCCACGGCGAAGGCTTTATCGCGGTGAACGCGGATGCCCGCAAAAAATTCTGGCTCGATCGCGCACGGACGGCCGCGATCGCCAAACACACCAACGCCTTCAAGATCAACGAAGACGTGGTAATCCCGCTCGACCGGCTGGGTGACTATTCCGAGGGCATTGAGCGTATCAATATTGAGTTATCGCTCAAAAACAAGATTCGCCTGATTGATCGCCTCTCCGAGTTTGTGTCCGGCAGACTACCGTTGGAGTTGGAAGATGAAAACATCTCCCACGACGAAATCGTCGGCACACGTGTCGACGATGCGCACCAAGTGCTTGCAGTAACTCGCGGTCGCTGGCAGTTCTACCTCGACAATCTTGATGCGCCGATGTCGAGACTGCCGATGAAAGGTTCAAACAATGACGCCGACCTGAGTGTGGCGAACATCACTACCATCTTCCAGTCTCTGCAAAACTACAGCCTGCGCGCGTCATGGAAGACCGAAATTCGCGCGCCGCTGGTGGATATTTTTGGTGGCCGGATGTTTGTCAGCGTCCTTAAGCGACTTGACGCCATCCATAAGGAAGTTTTGCACTCGCGTGTATTCGTCGCTCTGCATATGCACGCCGGTGATGGCAATGTTCATACCAACATCCCCGTTAACTCTGATGATTACGGCATGCTGCAAGAGGCCAACGAAGCGGTTGCGCGCATTATGGCATTCGCCCGCAAGCTCAACGGCGTGATTTCAGGTGAACACGGCATCGGCATCACGAAGTTTGAGTTTCTAACGCACGATGAAGTCAAACCGTTCCTTGACTACAAGGCGCAGGTCGACCCCCAAGGGCGTTTTAACGCTGGCAAGCTAATGCCAGGTGGCAACTTGGCACGCGCCTACACGCCGTCGTTTGGCCTGCTCGGCGCTGAGTCGCTGATCATGGAGCAATCCGATATCGGCGCTATCGCCGACTCGATCAAAGACTGTTTACGCTGCGGCAAATGTAAACCCGTCTGTGCGACCCATGTCCCGCGCGCCAATCTGCTTTACAGCCCGCGCAATAAGATTCTTGGCACCTCGCTTTTGATCGAAGCCTTCTTGTACGAGGAGCAAACACGTCGCGGCATCTCCCTGCGCCACTTCGACGAGTTTTCAGACGTTGCAGATCACTGCACGGTTTGCCATAAGTGTGAGAACCCCTGCCCGGTCGATATTGATTTTGGTGATGTCTCGATGGCCATGCGCAATTTGTTGCGTAAAGAAGGGAAGAAAAAATTCAACCCGGGTGCTGCTGCGTCGATGTTCTATCTGAATGCAACTGATCCGACCACCATCAAACTCACCAAAACCCTGATGATTGATTGGGGTTACAAAGTGCAACGGGCGGCGAACAGTATCGCGCGTAAATTTTTCCTTCCGCAGATTCAAACCGAACGCCCACCTGCAACCGTGGGGAAGCCCACCATCAAAGCGCAAGTCATACACTTCATCAACAAACCGATGCCAGGTGGTCTGCCCAAAAAGACAGCGCGGGCGTTGCTTGATATTGAAGACAACAAAGTCGTGCCCATCATTCGTGATGCGTCGCGCACGACGGTCGATACCGAGGCGGTGTTTTACTTTCCCGGTTGTGGCTCGGAACGACTGTTCGGCCAAGTTGGGTTGGCGACACAAGCAATGCTGTATCACGTTGGGGTACAAACTGTCCTGCCGCCGGGCTACTTGTGTTGCGGCTATCCGCAGACCGCTTCCGGAAATGCCGACAAAGGCCAGGAGATCGTCACCGACAATCGTGTGCTGTTCCATCGGGTCGCGAACACGCTGAATTATTTGGATATCAAGACGGTCGTGGTGTCGTGCGGTACCTGCATGGACCAGTTGCAAAATTATGAATTCGAAAAAATCTTTCCCGGCTGCCGATTGCTCGATATCCATGAATTTTTGCTTGAGAAAGGCATGAAGATCGATACCGTCACCGGTGTGCGTTACATGTATCACGACCCCTGCCACAGCCCGATGAAAACGTATCAGCCGATCAAGGTTGTCGGTGCCTTATTGGGTGAGAACAAAGTTGACGAGAACGCAAGATGCTGCGGCGAATCCGGCACGCTAGCCGTAACACGCCCCGACATTTCCACGCAGATTCGCTTCCGCAAGGAAGAAGAGATGAAAAAAGGCGCGGATCAGATGCGCTCGGATGGATTTGGCGGGCCGGTGAAAGTACTCACTTCGTGTCCATCTTGTTTGCAGGGGCTGTCGCGATTTGACAATGATAGCGGCACCAGTGCCGACTATATTGTCGTGGAAATTGCCAAGCACGTACTTGGCCCGAACTGGATGGCAGAGTTTGTGGGGCGCGCAAATCAGGGCGGAATCGAGCGCGTACTGCTTTAATAATTTTTCGCTGTTGGGGCTATATCAACTCGTCGAATCGGGCTAGACGTCTGCAAAACCGACGATAGAATAGACGCTTGCTTTCCAAACTTCGGGACTTAGCATGTCTATATTCATTTCGCCCTCGCGTCCGACGCCCACGTTTGCAGCAAAACTGGCGTCCGGTATAGCCATTGCAGCACTGACTGGTTGCGCGCACCAGAGCACAACTATCCGCACCGTAGCTAATGCCATTCCCGCGCCGATGAACGAGTGCGCGACCATCGACACACGTAACGATCAGGCCGTTGCGCGAGTGCTCGACATCAACGACATCATGCTCACCGCGCTGCGCAAGTTCGGCAAGACTAACAACGCGGGCGTATGCGCCATGACATGGGACGAGCGAAACAACGTCATGCTCGCCCACCGCAACACACTCAAAGACCCAAACCGCAAGGCTCTTCGCGCACCATCGAAGGAGTACATCCGCACATGGGACGCTGATGACAACGGCAATCAGCCGACCTCGACGCAGAAGTTGCTAGCTGACACCAAACGCCGCGCCATGGGAATCGAGAACGCAAGTGGTCTCGCAAAAGCCGCCGGTATCCGCCAGAACAATTGGACGTTCTTGGGGCCGGGAAACGTCGGCGGTCGAATCCGCGCCATTGTGTTCGACCCCCGCAATAGCAACCGCTTCTTCATTGGCGCAGCCACGGGCGGCATCTGGCTCACAACTAACGCGGGACAAACCATTCGTCCTGTCGCCGATTTCAGTGGCAATCTCGCTATCGGCGCAATGGCGATTGACCCCATTAACCCGGACGTCATCTACGCCGGCACAGGCGAAAGTTTTGCCGGCTTTGCAGGTGTGGGTGTGTTTAAAAGTACCGACGGGGGCACAACGTGGAATCTACTACCATCGACTTCCACCGATACCGCAATCAATCCGAGTGGGGCTGATTGGGTAACAACAAATCGAATCGGTATTCACCCCACTGATTCCAACATCGTTCTCGCCGGTAACGGTGGTGGTGTTTATCGTTCCACCAATGCGGGCCAAACATGGACGCGCGTAAAGACCGGTACGACACTTGACGTTCAGTTTGACCCAAACGTGGCCGACCGCGTCATCGCATCCGGCAACGGGGGATTCGCTTATGTGTCCAACGACGCCGGCGTGACATGGACCGACGCACCCAAGTTCTTCACTAATGCACTTCGTGGCCGCGGCGGCACGGCCCGCTCTGAATTCGCGTGGGCAAAATCAACGCCTGGCTTGGTCTACGCCTCTGTTGATAACACCGACCAAACATCCGGATCTCGCGGGGAAGTCTACAAATCAGACGATGGTGGCCAGACGTGGACGTTCCTGTCATCGCCTAAACACATGGCGCAGCAGGGCGACTACGACAACACCATTTGGGTTGACCCCACCAACGCGGCAAACATAGTCATCGGCGGACTGGATTTGTATCGCTCGATCGACGGCGGTTTAAATTTCACGCGCATCAGCACCTGGCAGGCGGCGGGTCCGGGCTTGCCGCAGCCCCACGCAGACCATCACCAGATTGTTTCACCGCCGAATTTTTCCGGTGCCAACCCAGTGGTCTATATCGGCAACGACGGCGGCTTGGTTCGCAGTACCAACATCTTCGCCGCAAGCGCCAACGGTACCTCGACGTGGCAGAACCTAAACAACGAGTTGGGTATCACGCAGTTCTACGGCGGCGCTGGCTCACTCGCGGCCGGTGGCAAGATTATCGGTGGCACACAGGACAACGGCGACCTACGCTTTGACACCGGCACTACGTGGTCGCGTATTGGCGGCGGCGACGGCGGCTTCGCGGCGGTAGACCCCATCAATGACGCAACGGCGTATGGGGAATATGTTTTCGCCTCTATCCGCCGCTACGGCGGCGCAGGCTCCGGCTACATTTGTAACGGCATCACTGAAGGCAAGAAAGATGAAAGCAACATCACTTATTGCGGACCAAGCGCCACCGAGCAGACCAACTTCATCTCACCATTTATTCTCGACCCCAACTCCCGCGACCGCATGTTTGTCGGTGCGAACTCACTGTGGGTCAGTGACGACGTTAGAACCGTCGTCGCGCCAGTGTGGCGCGCCATCAAGACGCCGGTGACAAATCCTAACAGCACACGTTATATCAACGCGATCGCAGTTCAAAACGGCAACTCGAATGTGATTTGGGTAGGACATAACGCCTCCAATACCGCCGGCCTGCCAACACACATCTTTAAAACCAACAACGGTCTGGCGGCAACCCCGCAATGGGTCAATGTCGCTGCGAGCGGTATGCCCACGGCGGCAATCAACCGCATCACCATTGACCCGGATAACCCTGATCGAGTCTGGGTATCTTATTCCGGTTTCTCGGCAGACCGTCTGTGGGTGACGGACAACGGTGGCACGAGCTGGCGCAGCATTTCAGCGGGTCTACCGGCCGTCACCATTCACGACATGAAGCGCCACCCGACCCAGCGCGATTGGCTCTACGTCGGCGCCGCCAACGGCGTGTATACATCCGAGAACAGCGGCGCGACTTGGACATCGACCAACGATGGCCCCAACAGCGTTCGCGTTCGCGAACTGTTCTGGTACGACAATTTCACCCTCGTTGCGGTCACCCATGGGCGCGGGATGTTTAAAGTTTCAGCGGTCCCCGAGACTGGTGTAATCTCGTTTCAACCAACGAATTACACCGTTTCTGAAGGTGCAGGCTCGGCAAGTCTCAACGTGCAACGCTTCGGCAATATCGGAGCGGCGGCGTCAGTGAGCTACACCACGACGGCAGGTACGGCGACAGCGGGTGCGGATTACACCACGACGTCAGGTACGTTGAGCTGGCCCGCCGGTGAAGGCTCGACCAAAGTCATCGCGGTTCCGATCATCGACGACTCCATCGCAGAGGGTGCGGAAACATTTACGGTAACGCTCAGCAATCCGGTGGGAACCACACTCGGCACGTCGGTTGCTACGGTGACGATTACAGACAACGAACAAGGCGTATTCCCGCCTAACTGCGTGTTGCCTACTACCGCGGGCTGGTCTGTTCCTGCGGGAGCGACTGCCGGATGGCAGCTGGCAACCGACAGCGCCTCTGAAGGAACCTGTAGCTTAAAGAGCTCACCGATCGGTGACAACGCCCGCGCACAGATTGCGTTCACGGGTAACTTTGTCGCCGGCAACGTGACTTTCGACCGACGGGTGTCGAGCGAGTCAACCTACGACTGTTTGCAGTTCCTGATTGACGGCGTGGCGCAAAACATCGGCAGCAATTGTTCGGGGTCGAGACTGGTTGGAGCCTCAGGCGACGTGCCTTGGGCTTCCGTCAGCGTCGCGATCACTGCAGGGCCACATATCCTCACATGGTCATACGTGAAAGATGAAAATACGATCGAGGGTCTGGACGCGGCATGGATCGACAAACTGGTCTTGCCACTAGCGACATCAACCGCCAACACCGCCCCGCAAGCCGATCTACTCGGCGAGGGAAGGAGCACGCTGCTTTGGGCAAACACCAACGGCGCAGTGGCGCTTTGGCGCTACAATGGATCGTCCTTTGTAGATTCAGGCGTGGTGCTTGGCCCGTTCCCCGGCTGGACACTGATCAGTACGGAGGCGGATTTTGATGGCGACGGTAAAGCCGATTTGCTTTGGCGACGGACCGACGGGGCCATCTCGATATGGTTAATGAATGGCACATCCATAAGGAGCCAAAGTCAATTCGGTCCGTACCCAAGTTGGTCGTTCTTTAGCGCAAATAGCGACTTTGACGGGGATGGCAAGACCGACCTTGTCTGGAAGCGCAACGATGGCGCGATAAGCATTTGGCTGATGAACGGCGGCGCGCAAAGCAGCGAACGAACGCACGGCCCTTTCCCGGGCTGGACGTTGCTGTCCGCGACCAATGACTTTGATGGCAACAAGAAAAGCGACTTACTCTGGCGCAAGGACACGGGTGCCGGCAGCCTGTGGCTGATGAATGGGGCAAATGTTCAAACCGTGTCGCCAGAGTATGGCCCCTATCCTACTTGGACGTTATTGTCGGGCAGCGGCGACTTCGACGGTGACGGAAAGTCGGATCTGCTGTGGGAGAAATCCGATGGTGCGGTGAGCGTCTGGCTAATGAATGGTGCCAACGTGACCACGCAGTCCAATCAAATTGGGCCTTTCGGGGGCTGGAAGATTGTTCCGGGCAAGCGCGATTTCGATGGCGACCAGAAAAGTGATCTCTTATGGCAGCGAACCGACGGTGCGGCGAGTGTTTGGCTCATGAACGGCGCACAGATGCCCGCATCCACGCGCATTTCGTCACCGTTCCTACCGAATGGTGCAGGCTGGTCGCTACTCAGCGCTTATAGCGACTTCAACGGGGATGGTAAGACTGATTTAGTTTGGCAGTCTGCTGCGGGCGTTGTTGCAATCGGGCTGGCCAACGGCGTCATTCCGCCCGTACCCACCGCCTTCGGCCCGTTCTCTGGTTGGTCGCACTTTGTTGGACGGACAATTCCTTGATGCAAACAATCAAATGCCGTTGTGCGATTGCCCGCGACGCGTGCGCCGAAGTTTGGCCTGACACCCGTGTGTGAGCTCTGCGACAGCGAAGGCGGCGAATTGTTATTCCGCGATGCAAAACTTCGCGTTGTCGCCGTCACCGGCGCGGAGGCCGCTTATCGCGGCTTCTGCCGTGTGATTTGGAACGCACACACCAAAGAAATCACAGATCTCACGCACGATGATCGAAATCGCTTCATGGACGCCGTCTACCGAGTGGAAACAGCGCTCAGATCGTCGCTAGATCCCGACAAAATGAACATCGCCAGTCTTGGCAACATGACGCCACACTTGCATTGGCACGTCATCCCGCGTTTTCAAAACGACGCTGCGTTTCCAAAACCAATCTGGGCACACACGTTTTCCTCCGCAGATACGCTTTCTGGCGCTACACTCGCAGACAGCACCAAGTGGAAAGAAGCCGTTCGCTTCGCGTTGAGTGCCCGTTGAAGACGTTGACGAACTGTTCAACCGGTGTACAGATCAAACGGGATAAAGGCACCGATGAACAAACTTCTGACAATGTTGGGACTGCTGCTGATACTTACGGCGGGTTCACCTGCCTCGGCGCAATCTTATGACCACTCAAATGCCAGTTTCACCACACTGCTAAAGAAACACGTTGTGGTGTTGGATGGCGGTCGTTCATCACAAGTCAAGTATGCCGAGCTACTCAAGGATAGAGGAGCGCTAAAGGCCTACCTCGACAGCGTGGCCTCCATCA
>JBIIYQ010000247.1:0-2757 GCA_044346745.1 Usitatibacteraceae bacterium
GGTGCAGAAGCCAACGAGGCGGCGCTAAAACTCGCGCGCAAATACGCGAGTGATCATTTCCCGAACAATTCCAAAACGAAGTGTGTCGGCTGCACCCTCAACGGTTGCCAGTGTGCGACGGATAAATTTGAAATTGTTTCGTTTGAAAATAGCTTTCACGGCCGTACCTTGTTTACGGTCAGCGTCGGCGGTCAGCCGAAGTACACACAGGGCTTCGGTCCGCTGCCACAAGGCATTCGTCACTTACCCTACAACGACATCGCCTCTGCCGAAGCGGCGATCTCCGACAAAACCTGTGCCGTCATCGTTGAGCCAATCCAAGGTGAAGGCGGGGTGACACCAGCCAAGCGCGAGTTTCTGCAGCGTTTGCGTGAGCTTTGCGACAAACACAATGCGTTGCTGATATTTGACGAGGTGCAAAGCGGCGCGGGACGTACGGGTGCGTTGTTTGCCTACATGCAATACGGCGTGACGCCGGATATTTTGTCCTCCGCAAAAGGCCTCGGCGGTGGTTTCCCGGTCGGTGCGATGCTGACCACCGAGAAGATCGCCAAGAGTTTTGGTGTGGGCTCACATGGCAGCACCTACGGCGGCAACCCGCTGGCCTGTGCAGTGGCCGGAGCGGTGCTCGATATTGTTGCCGCACCAGAGACCTTGCGTGGTGTTACGGAACGGCATCAGTTGTTTGTCGACGGCCTCAAGAAACTCAATGCCAAACACAATGTGTTCAAAGACATCCGTGGCGATGGTTTGCTGATCGGCTGCGAGTTGCAACCGGCGTTTGAAGGGCGCGGCAAGGACATCGTCAAGGCGGCGGAAGTTGAAGGGCTGCTGTTGTTGATCGCCGGTCCAAGCGTAATGCGTTTGGCGCCATCGTTGCTGATCACGCCCGCCGATATCGCCGAGGGTATGACACGATTTGATGCAGCGCTGGCGAAGTTTGTTGCTGCAGTTGAAGCCGATAAACAACAAGCTGCGTCAAGCAGCGTTGCCAAAGCAGCCTAGCGCACATGTTTGTTCTTCGTCCAGCTGAGCTCACTGATCTGCCGCAAATTGAATCGATTGCGGCTAAGAGCGCGATCGGCATTACCTCGTTGCCGCCCGATCGAGATCGGCTCACGGACAAGATCACAAATTCGCGTTACTCGTTTGCCAGCGAAGTTGATCTGCCCGGTGAAGAGGCATACTTTTTTGTGCTTGAGAATGCCACCACGGGTGAGATTGTCGGTACCAGCGGGATTGCGGCGGCGGCCGGTTTTCATGATCGGTTCTATTCCTATCGCAACGAAATCATCGTCCATGCATCACAAGAGCTGAAGGTCAGCAACAAGATTCACGCGTTACACCTTTGTCATGATCTGACGGGCTTGTCGTTATTGACTTCGTTTTACATCGACCCCACCTTTGTCGATAGCGACTTGCCCGATTTGTTGTCGCGCGCGCGGCTGTTGTACGTGGCCGAACAGCGCCAAAGATTTGCCGACAAACTGGCTGCCGAGAACCCTGGTGTGTGTGATGCCGAAGGCCGTTCGCCGTTTTGGGATGCGGTGGGTCGCCGGTTTTTTAACATGGACTACCCGCAAGCCGAGCAGCTCTCAGGTGGCCGCAGCAAAACCTTTATCGCCGAGTTGATGCCGCAGTATCCGATCTATGTTCCGCTGCTGCCAGCCGCAGCCAAACTGGCCATCGGCCAATTGCATCCGGACGGCGAGTTGCCGTTTTCCATTTTGATGGACGAGGGCTTTGAGGCCGACACCTACGTGGATATTTTTGACGGTGGCCCAACCGTCGAAGCGCGCGTGGAAACTTTGCGCACGGTACGCCTGCAGCGTCGGATGACTGTTTCCACGAGCATGCCAAACCTCGCCGAGACAATCGAGGCCGGCAAGGCGGTGATGTCGATTGTCGCCAACACCAAATCGGAAGGATTCCGTTCGACGATTGCACCGGTCGTAGTTGGCAATGGCAGTGATCATATTGGTGTTTCGCGTGAAGTCGCGCTGCTGATTGATGTCGACGACGGCGATGCTGTGCGCGTGGTGCCGCTCGATACCGTCAACCACCATCTGACGGGGGTGACATGGTAGTTGTTCGCCCGATTCGTGCAAATGACCTCGCGCCGCTGCTGGCCCTTGTACGCGACACTGGTGTTGGCCTGACGACGCTGCCCAACAATGAAGGATTGTTGCGTGGTCGTATTGAGGCATCCATTGCAACCTTCGGCGGTACCGCGGAGAAAGCGGATGAGCAGTGGGTGTTTGTGATGGAAGACACCACCCAGAACAAAATTGTCGGCATTTGTGCGATTGCCGGTGCGGTGGGCCTGCGTGAGCCTTGGTACTCATATCGCGTTGGCACAGTGGTGCATGCTTCGCGTGAGCTCGGGATCTTTACCCGCACGCCGACACTGTTCTTGTCTAATGATCACACCGGTGCCTCAGAACTTTGTTCTCTCTTCTTGGCACCAGAGTACCGTGTGGGACGAAATGGTGCGCTGCTGTCGAAGTCACGGCTCATGTTTATGGCGCAGTTTCGCGAGCGTTTTTCACCAAAGGTGATCGCGGAGTTACGCGGTGTCTCTGACGAGAACGGTCGTTCGCCGTTTTGGGAGTCTTTGGGGCGCCACTTCTTTTCGATGGATTTTGCCGAGGCCGACTATCTGACGGGAATTGGCAAAAAATCGTTTGTGGCCGAGCTCATGCCCAAACACCCTTTGTACAGCTCGTTCTTGTCGAAGGAAGCGCAAGCGGTCATCGG
>JBIIYQ010000248.1:0-2742 GCA_044346745.1 Usitatibacteraceae bacterium
GTTTAACAGCCAGCTGTTATCGAAACCTGACGGCAAGATGGCGATTGTGGTTCCCGATGAATGTCGCACAAATCCGCGTGTCTGGACTTATCTGCAAGGATTAGTCGCTTCGCATCCCGTGTTGAACGAAACGCTGGTGTTTGATTTGCGCGAGAGCATGATGAACGGCGGCGGCCCCGCGTGTTTGCGGCTTCGTGTTGAACTCAATGCGGCGGAAGCGAACGCCGTGAACCCCAACGTCGTGTTGAACGACACCTTGTATGCGCGACTGACGACATGGGTAGAGAAACACTATCGTGATCGTATGGCCGATGCGGATCTCACCGATCCGGCATTGATCACCGAGGTTCGGGTTGCGCTAGACGAACTGACCTCGATCCTCAAGTTGGGTTCGGTTTACCCGTTCCAACTGTAAAGTCTAAGCAGGACGGGCAGTTTCAGGCAAAAAGCCGTGAAGACGCCCGTCAATCAGTGAGTTTCGCGTTTTGTATGCCCGGTCCCGCTCAGCGACTAGTCACTCATTACATTCGGAAAGATGAATCCGAATGAGATTTCGCAGACTGCGAGTTTCAATACCCAGCGCACCTTTGTCGCGGTTTCCATATCGCTAAAGGGAGTCCCAAGTGTTTTGGGACGAGCGGCATCGCCACTCTTGCTCTTCTCGGCCATCGCCATTCTCCTAATGGAGCGAGCAAGAGGATTCTCACAAGCCTTACGACTGTACGCTTAATGGGGCCGCAGCGGCGAAAAGATTACCTGTGCTGTGAACCTTCACTCCTGACCCAAAGCCGACATGGCGAATGCCCGAAAGCCGACATTCGTTTGGTCGAACCATGGTGCGACTGGCTCAGGGAAGCGGCCCATGACAAATTAATTCGCCCCTGGAACCTTTAATTCATTCTGGTAATGACTAGGGAAGTGAGAAAATTAGTTCGACAACCGCATTCCGGCCCGGCTGCTTGGAAAAGTCAAAGTACTGCTTGTTGGCGAGGTTATCGACCGCAATCCCAATACTTAGGCTGCGGCTGAGTTGATAAACAAGACGTGCATGCAGCGTCGTACGTGCATCGTAGGAGCCATAAACGCCTTGTACGGTATTCAGATTGTTATCGTCGCCAGAGCCGAAAACATGCCCGACGTGCCGGACAATCAACGAGCCTTTCCACGCGCCGTTTGCGCCATCGATGCCGGCATTGAACTGCACCGTGGGTACATCGGGGAGCGTTTTGCCGACGCTGGTCGGTACGGCGGCGTTGTCGGTGATGCGCACCTGCAGCAAACGTGTGGCGTTGGTAAACAGCGAAACCCCGCCACCTAGCGATTGACGGTACTCAAACTCTGCTCCCTCAACCCGACCCCGGCCGGCATTGACGGACTGTGTCAGCGTTGCCGACAAACGGCTGCGATAAATTAAGTTGTCCAACGATTGCGAAAAAACGCTCATGCTGAATTTGCGGCGCGGACTTGGCCGCCAGTCGAACCCTAATTCGGCGGCGCGGACTGTCTCGGCCCCTAGTTGTGGCGACGCTTCGTTGACGCTGAATACGCCAGCGATGTTGGTTGGAGAAACGGTTCGCGAATAGAGGTCGAGCAACGTCGGTGCGCGAAAGCCGCTACCAATACTGCTGCGTAGGGTGAGCGTCGGGCTTGCCTCAAATACCAGTGCCAGCTTTGGGCTGGCTTGGCGCAACGTTCGTGTCGGAAAGTCGCTTTGAAAGGCGGGTGTCGTTGCTTGGATGACGCTACCCGAGGTGGTGAAATGATCTATTCGTAAACCCGCGTAGAGAGTTAGGCGGTTGTTCCAAGTCATTTCTGTCTGAGCAAAAACGGCGGCGGTATTGATGGTGCCTTGCCCGCGGTTTAGCTGGTTCAACCGCGTGTTGATGTTGCGCCAAGACGTAGTCGCGTCGTCATGCCGGTCCATAGTTTGGTGGTTGGCATTGGCGCCCAATGTCACCCAGACGGAGTTTCCCACCGGCAATCGCCAATGCGCGTCAATGTCGCTGCGAGTGTCGCCCTGTTGTGTCCATGTGCCTGGCCCGGCGTCAAATGAGGCCGAGGAACCAGGCTGCGCAAAATCAAACCGGTGATCAAGAAAGCCCGCGTGTGCCACAAATACGCCGCCATTTGACAGGCGCCGCTCCCAACGCAGCGATGCGCGTGTATCGCGTTCGGATGATGGCGTGAAGGCAGCAAAGTCGGTTGCGGCGATTTGCAACCGTCCTGCCAACAATGGCGCCGCGCTGACGCTGCCACTGAGTAGCGGACTGCTGGTCGCGGACGTCAAGAAGGTCTCGGGGGAACGATAACCAACGTTGTAGGCAGCGTACGACAACGCCGCCAACCAGTCATCGTCCGGCCCGGCGCGGCCGAAGAACTGTAATCCTGCGTTTCGTTGATCCCAAGGTCGCGCTCCCTTGTTGCCGATCCATAACGCCGGCCGACCATCCGGCGTTGTGGTCAGTCGGGCACCGCTGACCGAAGCGCCGCTACCGGTGGTGGGCGTCTTGACGACGTAATCGCTGTCGGGCCACGCATCACTTGTACGATAACCCAGCAGCGCCGACCAACCCAAGCCGTTGGCGCCACGATTGCCGGCGCGAATGGTTGCGCCGCTTGCACTCACCGCGCCTAGCCCTTGTTCAACACGGCCAACAAACTCGGGGGCGGATGGTTTGCGGGTGATGACATGTATGACACCCGCCATGGCGTTGCCGCCGTATAACGCCGAATACGGGCCGC
>JBIIYQ010000258.1:0-2741 GCA_044346745.1 Usitatibacteraceae bacterium
GTGGCACCGGCAACACAGGGGCAACACCTTGTGCCGCAGGCTCATTCAGCGCCGATGCCGGTTCAGCATCTTGTACCCCAGCACCCGCAGGCAGCTTCGCTAGTGGCACGAGTAACACAGCGGCAACACCTTGTGCTGCAGGCTCATTCAGCGCCGATGCCGGTTCAGCATCTTGTACCCCAGCACCCGCAGGCAGCTTTGCCACTGGCACCGGTAACACCGGGGCAACACCTTGTGCTGCAGGTTCGTTCAGCGCGAGTGCCGGTTCAGCATCTTGTACCCCAGCACCTGCTGGTAGTTTTGCAAGCGGCACCGGTAACACCGGGGCCACACCTTGTGCTGCAGGCTCGTTCAGCGCCGATGCCGGTTCAGCATCTTGTACCCCAGCACCCGCAGGCAGCTTTGCCACTGGCACCGGTAACACCGGGGCAACGCCGTGTCCCGCAGGCTCATTTAGTGCGAGTGCGGGTTCAGCAACTTGTACAACCGCAGCGGCTGGTAGTTTTGCCACTGGCACCGGCAACACAGGGGCAACGCCGTGTCCCGCAGGCTCATTTAGTGCGAGTGCGGGTTCAGCAACATGTACAACCGCACCCGCCGGCAGCTTCGCTAGTGGCACGAGTAACACCGCGGCAACACCTTGTGCCGCAGGCTCATTCAGCGCGAGTGCCGGTTCAGCATCTTGTACCCCAGCACCCGCAGGCAGCTTTGCCACTGGCACCGGTAACACCGGGGCCACACTTTGTGCCGCAGGTTCGTTCAGTGCCAGTGCCGGTTCCGCAACTTGTACCCCAGCACCTGCTGGTAGTTTTGCAAGCGGCACCGGCAACACCGCGGCCACACCCTGCGCCGCAGGCTCATTCAGCGCAAGTACAGGTTCAGCAACGTGTACGCCTGCGGCCATCGGCAGTTTTGTCGCAAGCGCAGGCGCGACTGCACAAACGACATGTGCAAGCGGCACCACCACTACGTCAGTCGGTCAGACCTTTTGCCAGTTCATTCAAACCATCACTGTTGGTACTGCACCGACCGTCGCCGTCGGCGGTACCGGCACGGTCACTGCCACCGGTGGTGATTCCGGTAATCCAGTCATCTTCAGCAGCAACACGCCAAGTGTGTGTACGGTCAGCGGTACCTACGGCTCAACCGTGACAGGGGTAACCGTCGGCACCTGCACCATTGCCGCCAACCAAGCTGGTAATGTCGCCTTTGCCGCTGCAGCACAAGTCACAAGAGACGTCATCATCGTTAAAGGGAGCCAAGCGGCGACAGCATTGGTTGCTCCCACCACAGCGAACTGGATTTCGGCGGGCGAGACCCACACCTGTGCGGTCACCACCGGCGGTTCGGGTAAGTGCTGGGGCGCGAACACCAACGGCAAGCTTGGCAACGGCACCACCGCGGGAAGCACTATTCCGGTGGGTGTTTCGGGGCTGACGGAGCTGACGGCGATCGCGGCGGGCAGGGAACACACCTGTGCGGTCACAAGCGGCGGGACGGCCAAGTGTTGGGGTGACAACTTCGCCGGCCGGCTCGGTACCGGTAACTTTAACAGTAGCACCACGCCGGTGGAGGTCTCAGGGCTGACCGGGGTCACGGCAATTGCGACGGGGCGATACCACACGTGTGCGCTGACCAGCGGCGGGGCGGTCAAGTGCTGGGGCTATAATGGTTTCGGCCAGCTTGGAGATGCCACTACGACGCAACGCTTAGCCCCGGTGCAAGTCGGTGGCTTGGCTTCCGGTGTGCCATCGATTTCGCTGGGTACGAACCATAGTTGTGCGCTGTACTCCGGGGCGGCCAAGTGCTGGGGCTGGGACAACGCAGGGCAACTTGGATACTTCACAGGCACAACTAGTAGTTCGAGCGCACAGACCGTTTCGGGGCTGGACGGGGTGACTGCAACGCCGACGGCGATTTCAGCAGGTGATGCACACACCTGTGCGCTTACCAGCGCCGGGGAGGTTAAGTGCTGGGGCGGCAATAGTGTCGGCCAACTTGGCAACGGCACGACGACCGGAACCGGCCCGACGACCACACCAGTAGACGTCACAGGGTTGAGTGGGGTGACGGCGATTGCAACGGGTGAGGGGCATAGTTGTGCGGTTATCAGCGGCGGGGCGGTCAAGTGCTGGGGTGCCAACTTCAGTGGCCAGCTCGGCAACGGCACGTCCAACTTTAGTACCACGCCGGTGGAGGTCTTGGGGCTGACAGGTGTGACGGCAATTGCGGCGGGACAAGGGCACACCTGTGCGCTCACCAGCGCCGGGGCGCTCAAGTGCTGGGGCCGCAATGATGCAGGCCAACTCGGCAACAACGCCACCACAAACAGCAGCCTGCCCGTGGAGGTGGCCTTTGGCGACGCGACGGCGGCGCTCACGGTTGGCCAAACGCTCACGCTTCAGGGGTATGGCGGCAATGGCACTGGTGCGTTCACTTTGTTGAGCAGCGACACGGCAGTGTGTACGGTGAGTGGTTTGGTGGTGACGGCGGTGGGTGCCGGTACCTGCAACATCACGGCAACGCGAGCGGCGGATACCAATTACAACGTCTCGGCGGCATCGAACGCATTTGTGCTCACGGTGTCATCGCTATCACAGACCATCACCTTCGCTGCCAACCCCGGACCGGTGACGTACTCGCCTAGCGGCACGTTCTCAGTCAGTGCGACGGGAGGTGCTTCCGGGAACCCCGTCACCTTCACCAGCACAACAGCGGGTGTATGTACTACTGGTGGCACC
>JBIIYQ010000249.1:0-2731 GCA_044346745.1 Usitatibacteraceae bacterium
AAAAAATGAAACTCGCCTATTGGCGGGCATATTCAAGCGAAAAGCGCTGAAAACGCCCGTCAATGCTGGTGTTTTTCTAACCCTTCGAAAGCGACTTCAACGCCAGACGAATACCGTCAGACACGCTCACATCGACGGGCAACACTTTGACTGCCAACAAAGCCTCTTTCTCACTGTATCCCAGCCCCAACAAGGCATTTAGCACATCCCCGTTGGTTGACGGCGCTTCTACGCTACTGACGCCACCGCCAATCGCCGCCCGTGGATCGACCTTAAATGTGTCCTTGAGTTCGAGCAACAGCCGCTCGGCAGTTTTTTTGCCGATACCCGGAATGTTGGTCAGCCGACCGGTTTCCTGTAGCGCAACCGCCGCCGCCAGATCGTTCACACTCAAACCTGACAGGAGCGCCAGCGCAACCTTTGGCCCGACCCCACTCACCTTGATGAGCGTGCGAAATGCGGCACGCTCCGACTCGCTGCCAAAACCGAATAACAAATGCGCGTCCTCGCGCACCACGAGGTGGGTAAACAGCACCACCTTTTCGCCGATGCGGGGCAGGTTATAGAAGGTCGACATCGGTACGTCTATGTCGTAACCAACGCCGTTGGCATCAACCTGCACTTGAGGCGGGTTTTTCTCCAGCAGCGTTCCCGAGATTCGTCCGATCATTTCACCAACCTCCCGCCCTTGACACGATAACCCCTAGTACTCATTGCACCGACCAAACCGCCGTGCGCGTGGCAAATCGCGCAAGCCAGCGCGTCCGCCGCATCGGCACTAGGGTTCGCCGGTAGCTTTAGCAGTCGTTTTACCATCTCCTGCACCTGCTCCTTTTGTGCATGACCGTTACCCACCACCGCTTGCTTGACCTGCAACGCCGTGTACTCCGAGATGGGCAAGTCGTTCAACACCGCACCACAAATCGCCGCGCCTCGGGCTTGGCCAAGCAGTAGCGTGGACTGCGGGTTGACGTTGACGAACACTTTCTCGACCGCGACTTCGACGGGTGCGTAGAGTCGGATAACTTCCTGCACCGAATTCAAAATATTCTTCAGCCGATCCGGCAACTCACCATCCGGCGAGTTGATGCATCCACTCGTGACATAGCAGAGTCCGCTGCCGCTCTTTTCGATCACGCCATATCCAGTCACCCTAAGGCCGGGGTCTAGGCCGAGTATGCGCATATTGGGATTCAAAGATCCTCGTACACGACGGCGGTGCCGGTCACACTTACCATCACCATGCCCTTGCCTGATCCGTGGATGACGTAATTCACCGTCGTGCCAATGATCGCATTCGCCCCGACATGCTCAGCGCCTTGCATGGCACCGCGCAGCGCGTTGTCGCGTACGCTGGGGATGGCCTTGTGATACGCGTCGGCAAAGCCGGGCGCGGGCTTATCCGACGACGCGGTCGACATCAATGCAACTTCGGCACTCGCCTCACCGGTGACAATGCCCAGATACTTAACGATACGTTTACCTTCGACGTTCGGGGTGGTAGTAATGAGCACAGACACGCGAGATCTCTGGGCTATTCAGGCAGGTCGAGTGCGGCGGATGTATAGACTTCCTGCACGTCATCCAGCGCCTCGATGGCGTCTATCAACTTCTGCATCTTGACGGCGTCGTCCCCCGCAAGTTCAGTTTCGTTTTGGGCTTTCATCGTCACTTCGCCGAACTCCGCCTTGAATCCGGCTTTCTCCAGCGCCGCCTTCACATTGGAGAACTCATACGGGCCTGTGATGACTTCAAAAGATCCATCGCTGTTGGTGACGACATCCTCCGCCCTCGCTTCCAACGCGGCTTCCATCAACTTTTCCTCGTTGCTTCCGGGCGCAAACAACATCGTGCCGCAGTGTTTAAACAGAAATGCAACTGAACCCTCGGTGCCGAAGTTACCACCGTATTTGGAGAATGCGTGCCGCACCTCGGCCACGGTCCGCACACGGTTATCGGTCATGCAGTCAACAATGATCGCCGCGCCGCCGATCCCGTAACCTTCATAACGAATTTCTTCGTAATTCACCCCCTCAAGATCACCGGAACCGCGTTTGACGGCGCGCTCAACGGTGTCTTTTGGCATGTTGTTTTCGTACGCCTTATCCGTCGCCAGACGCAGGCGCGGGTTGGTGCCCGGATCGCCCCCGCCAAGGCGGGCGGCAACGGTGATTTCCTTAATCAGTCGGGTGAAGATCTTGCCGCGTTTGGCGTCTTGGCGGCCTTTGCGGTGTTGGATGTTTGCCCATTTACTATGTCCAGCCATATCGTTCGTTTCCTCTCAATTCCTACTGCGAGTCGCTTGCAATCGCGGTGTTGCGGCCGCACCTCGGGCTCGTCACTACGCGAATCAGGTAGCTTCCTCGCCCTCGGCTTGCCACGCCTTGCGCTTGCTTCGCTTCGTCGCCTTTGCGCTAAACGCCTGCCTGAATGTCCGCCTGAATCTCCGCTGCGATATCGCGCAAATTCCAATACGCAATGTTAACATTCACTCACACCGCAGCCCAAGCCAGAGGTCTTGAAAGCGCACCATGTCGGAACCCATGCTGATCGCCAAATCGAGCGACAAATCCCAGACGCCACTGGCCATTCTGCCGAATATGGCGAATCGTCATGGCCTAATCGCTGGCGCCACGGGGACCGGAAAAACGGTCACTCTGCAGGTACTGGCAGAACAGTTCTCGAACGCCGGTGTTCCCGTCTTCATGGCGGACGTAAAGGGTGACCTCAC
>JBIIYQ010000110.1:0-9267 GCA_044346745.1 Usitatibacteraceae bacterium
AACACTGCTGGTTACTGGTTAAGCGAACGCCAGCGTGAACCCGAACGTATCAAGTCGTACTTCCAAGATCCGCAAGTCAAATACGCCGCCTAAATTTTTATTTGCCATATTTAACTGCCGGATCAATAAAAACCTCGAAATTGCCGTCATTGCAGCGAACAACCACCAGGGTTGCGCCGGGCAGGAATCCAGTCCATCGTACTTTCAATGAGTTGCGAAGGGCTGGGTCCCTGCGCAGTTACCAAACTAAGCTGGGACGACGGAGTCATTAGAAGTATCCATTTTGCCTAGCCGCCGGGTCCTGCCGGAAAAACAGTGTGAGTTGTGAATAGACCTCAGGATATGCCCGTTTGATTTCCTGCGGTAGCTCAAAAAAAGCTTCCGAGACGACGGCAAAAAACTCAGCCGGACTTTCACCTGCGTAGGGATCCATCGGCAGCATCGAGAGCGCCGCGCCGCCGTCGTGCTGCTTGGTCGCGTCGGCCGCATCGGTCCGTTCGCAAAAATCCGCGTAGGCGGCCTGAAACACCTGCTGCCATTGTTTGTTGGACATGGTTTTGTGCAGCGGCGGAAAGCCATTCGCATCGCCGTTCAACATATCGAGTTTGTGTGCAAACTCGTGGATAACAACGTTATAACCGGCAATGGCGTCTGCCGAACCAACACGCGCGACGTCCTCGTACGACAAAATGACCGGCCCGCCCAGCCACGCCTCACCTGCGAGCGTGGCGCGTGTGGTATGCACCAAGCCAATTTCATCCACCACTTCTCGTTCTGGTCGAAACTGCCCAGGGTAGACGATGATGTCAGACCACCCGTGGAAATAGGCGCTGCCGAGTTCGAGCACGAGGATGGAGGCCTGGGCGGCAATTTCCACGCGCATCTTGGCTGTCACCGGCTGCTCCGCCGTGCCAATGATTGATTTTTGCGCGAGGAAGTCTGAAGCGACTAGCCGTAATCGGCGATTTTCTTCCGCCGTAAGGCCGCGCATAAACGCATATCCGGCTGTTGCCTCCCGCCACAGGGCCTCGTCGATGACCGGCATGGGTTTCTTCACCCAGTCGGTCAGTTTACGCAGCAGGCTCACTTGTTTCAGGCCCTCGCTGCTGGGGTTGGCTGCATCGCGTCGGCAATAGCCACAGCTAGCTTTTCCACTGACAGAGGCGCGCAACCTTCCGCTTTGTTGTTGATGGTGACAAAGCTAGCGTAACCGGCGCGCGCCGCTGTTGTGACCGCGATGGCAAGCGCGGCACGACTCTCCAGATCTTCATCGACTAGTCGGTCAAAGGGAAAGTACCGCGCCTTGGCGTCCTCATACCGAAACCCGGCGTGTAACGACCAGCGGCAGATGAAGTCGCCGGCGGGCATGTTGTCCGACATCAGTTGAATTTGCTCAGCGGGCGTGGGCATCTTGGCGTGGCTTGCCACGCAGAAACGCGTCGCGGTGGTGGTTAGGCATTTAAAAAAGCGTGTGGTGAGTAACTTGCGGTCTCGTACTTCGACGGCGTATGGCAGGCCGGGTGGTAGTTGATTGAGAAATCGATACAGCTGATTAATAAATGGATCCGGATTACCCGTCACTCGTCTACCTTGCGGCGGAAACTGAAAAACCAAGGGGCCGGTCATTGCCCCAAGTCCTGCGGAACAGGGCGCGATAAACTCTTCGATTGCGTATTCAACATTCAGAAAGTAGGGGCTGTCAGAGAATTCCCCGGTGTCACTACCAACATAACTCGATGTGATCGCCATCGGCGCTTTGACGACAAAACGAAAGTCGGCCGGAACCTGTTCGGCATGTTTTGCGAATTCGTGCTCTGCAAGCGGCGCATAAAACGTGCGATCAATGCTGACCGTACGCAGCAGTGGGTGAGCTGCATATGCGGCTAGCCCATCTTTAGCGAGTCGGCTTTCGGTGTAGTTGCCGCCGTAAACCAATCCCGCCCAGCCTGGGAAAGACCATGACGATGTTCCCAGCCGTACGTTGGGTGCTAATCTCGAGGCGACGGTGGACGCCGCCACCGTAGGCGGAGAAGCGGTAGGGCGCCCGCTCGGACCGCTGCTTGCAGTACTTGCGCCGACGGATTTACGTGGTTTGTCGGCCGGGCCGTCTTGCGGAAAACCAAACAGGTCTGTTGATGGCGTGTTGGATATCATCATTGCGCAATTACGGTACCGGGGATGGCGGGCGATAATCAGCGGAAGAAAGAGAATAGTGTTGTCGTTCTCATTATTGCAAAGTCGTGCGCTGTGAGAATATCTACAGTTCACATTGTGAGTATGGAGCGCAAATGCAATTCAATAATCTATCGGCTATCGTGAGACACAGCTTGAAACGGCTACTGCTGCCCTCCTTGGTCGCCTGTTGCATGTTCGGCCAAATGGGCGGGGCAGCGGTGGGCGCGGTTCCCGCATCCGCCTCGAGCGACCTTCGAAGTGTGGTACTTGCCGGCAAGATCGTCACCATGGATGCGGCCCGCAATGTATGGCCGGACGGTATGTTGTGGGTGCACGACGGTGTCATCGTTGCAGCAGCGCCGGATCGTGATGCGCTAGAAAACGCCGTTGCGGAACTGTCCCAGTCGGGCCTTGGAAATGCATCGCAACTAGAGGTGTTCCGCACGGTACCGATTGTGCACGTCAAGGGCGTGATCTACCCTGGATTGATTGATCTACACAACCATCCTGAGTACGCGATCTATCCGCTGCTGCCGATCAAGCGCAAGTACAAGGATCGTTACGAATGGCGCTTTTATGACGACGACTATGCGCGGCGCATTACCCACCTTAACGCCTTGCTGACGGCTCCGCATTACCTTGACCTCGGCCTCGAGGTTGGCCGTTACGGTGAATACAAGGCGTTGGTCGGTGGCACAACATCCTTACAGGGGGCGCGTGCCAATCTCGCGTATGCAAAAGAAGAGTGTCTGGTCAGAAACATCGAAACTAGTCCCGTCGCGAACCGCCTCGCATTTTCTCGCGTTGACATCGGTCGCGACGCGGCGGAATGGCAGCGGATGCGCGAAGAGCGCAACAGCGGCATGTTAGTGATACATCTCGCCGAGGGGGTTGGGCCACGGATGGCGAATGAGTTTGAAGCCTTAAAGCGCAGTGGGCTGCTGGGTCCCGAGCTCGTAGCTATCCATGGTGTTGGACTGACCAGGCCGCAGTTCAAGGAGCTGGCCAATGCCGGTGCAAAACTGGTTTGGTCTCCGCTCTCCAATTTTCTTCTGTACGGTCAGACGGTCGACATTGCGGCTGCGCACGCGGCTGGTGTGAAGCTTTCATTGGCGCCGGATTGGACACCGTCGGGATCAAAATCCATCCTCGGTGAGCTAAAGGTGGCGGACCTCGTCAATATTCATCAGCTTGGCGGCGCACTCTCAGATCGCGAACTAGTTGAAATGGTCACCGTTAATCCGGCGGAGGCGATGGGTTGGCAGGGTAGGCTTGGTAGCATTGCGCCGGGTTACCTCGCCGATTTGGTGGTCGTGGATGATGCGGTGCAGGATCCGTATCGTAATCTGGTGTTGGCGACAGAGGAGAACATCCGCCTCGTCATGATCCGCGGTGATGCGCTTTATGGTGACCAAACGTTGATGGGAAGGTTTCGTGTCGCCACTGCACTTGAGGTCGTGGCGGACGTCGGACCACGCGCCTCCCGACGAGTCGCGCCGCGTGTGAAGGTGCTGGCACCCAATTGCCCCTCGACAAGTCTGCCGAACATGAGTTTGCAAGAAGCGGCCGACAAACTGCAGCAGGCGCTGATGCTGCGCCCGGCCGATGTCGCGAAGCGCATTTCCGTCGAGCAGTTCAGCAAAGATTTTCTGGTTTGCGGTGCCGGGAAGCCGAGCGAAGTGCCCAGCGCAACAGATGCAAAACGCTTGTTGGCCTGTCGGTTTCAGCTGCCTTTTGAAACCACTCGACTCAGTCCGTTGACCACAAATGCCGACCCGCAATTCTTCAAAACACTGGTCACCAATCCCAATATTCCCGCGTATCTCCGACAGCTGCCGACGTACTACTCAGCTCAGGGGGCCAAGCGTTCAATAACCCAATCGCCGGCGGGTTCTACCCGTTGAGATGTGGTGGTGTTGATGTGGCGGCGGTATTGGATACGGTCGTGCAGTCGGCTGGCGCGACCCTGCCAGAATTCAAACAGTGACGGAACCAACCGATATCCGCCCCAGAACGGCGGGCGCACCGGCGCATCACCGTACTGTTCGGTAAATTCCGCGACGCGTTTTTCCAGCGTTTCCCGCGAGTCGATCACTCGGCTTTGCGGGGACGCCCACGCGCCGATACGGCTGCCGAGGGGGCGGACGGCGTAATAGGCGTCTGATTCGTCGGCGGCAACCCGCTCGACAATGCCCTCCAATCGTACCTGCCGCTCCAGTTCCGGCCAGAAGAACACCAAGGCGGCATGCGGGTTGGCGGCAAGATCGTCGCCCTTCCGACTCGCATAGTTGGTAAAAAACGAGGCCGCACGATCGTCGAAGTCCTTAAGCAAAACGATACGCGCCGATGGCCGATGCTCGGCATTGATGGTAGCTAGGGTCATCGCATTAGGTTCAAGAACCTTGGCGGCGAGTGCTTCGTTAAACCATTTTTCAAATTGGTTGAACGGCGACGAGTCGACCTCTGACTCATTGAGCGAGGCGAGTCGGTAGTCTTTACGGATGTCTGCGAGTTCCATTGTCTTCTCAGCGATTCAAGAGTTTTCTAGCCATACGTGCGATGCCGCACTCTACCTTGCCAACCGCAAGCGCCGCCAATGGAACCCAGCGAAAGCCAAACGACTCGTCCGAAATTGTGATCTCTGCGGATGCGGCCACCAACAGGAAGCGCAGGTCGTAGTGTAGGTGCGCGGGCTCCAGCGTGCCAAATTTGTGTCTTTCCGGAATCGGGTGAACGTCAACGTCGAAAAGCATCGACGAATCGCCGCTAAGGATGGTCGCGCCGGTCTCTTCCTCCGTCTCGCGGCGGGCAGCGGCAGCAGGATTTAGGTCGCTGTCGTCGATGTGTCCTCCCGGCTGGAGCCATTTGTTGAGCTTGGCGTGGTGCAGCATCAAGGCATGCGAGTGTTCCTTATTCACGACAAATGCGGAGGCGGTGATGTGTCCGCTATGGTTTGTTCTGCGCCAGAAATGGTCTGAATTACGGCTGACAAAATCCATCGTATCTTGCAGATGCATGGCCTCCACCTCGTCAATAGTTGGGTGATTTTCCAGCTGGCTGACAATGTTTTGAAGAATCATCGCAGCACTTTCAAAGGTGAATTTCTGCGTCTTTTCATAGGGGAAACAGTAATTCATCATCGCGGTTACCGCGCGAAATCAGAGCCTGCATTTTGCAGCATGAATGGGGGAGGATAGAATTTTGCGGATTGGAAACGTACGCTGTTCAACCGTGTTCGACGGGTTGCCTATCCCTCGCCACGATTTTCCTCTATGAAATACAGGTTGCAAACAAAACAAGAATCTCTGCAACCACTTGCACACGACACAAAAGAATGCGTTATATTTGCGCCGTGGTACGCATTTGCACTATGAAAACGTTCAATTGCTTTTGACGGACATTGTGCAACATCCGACCGCTGCATTTTCAGGGACACCCTTGACAACACACTGGAGGAAGTACATGGCCGCAAAAAAACCAGCAGCAAAAAAACCAGCAGCAAAGAAACCAGCTGCTAAGAAGCCAGCAGCAAAGAAGCCAGCCGCAAAGAAACCAGCAGCAAAGAAACCAGCTGCTAAGAAGCCAGCAGCAAAGAAGCCAGCCGCAAAAAAGCCAGCAGCTAAAAAGCCTGCTGCTAAGCGCAAGCCAAACGCAGCGTTCATGAAGCCAATGACCCCGTCGGGTGTTCTGGCTGCCGTTGTGGGTGCCACTGCAATCCCACGCACTGAAGTTACCAAGAAGCTTTGGGACTACATCAAAAAGAACAAACTCCAGGACGCCGTTAATCGCCGCATGATCAATGCTGACGAAAAACTGAAGGCAGTGTTTGGTGGTAAGAAAGTTGTCTCCATGTTTGAGATGACCAAACTTGTCGCAGCACACCTGAAGTAGTCGACCTGCCGTCAATGAAGCCGGTTGTGCGCCTCGTCGCACGCCGGCTTTTTTTTAGGCTCCGCATCACACATTCGATAGATGCGCGCTGTGCTGTTCCCGGAGAAACACCATGACCACAAATCACACTGTTCGCTTGATCGCGCGCCCTGTTGGCGAACCCAAACAAAGCGACTTCGCGTTTGCGGATGAACCACTCCCTGCGCTTGTCGACGGGCAGCTACTCATCAAGAATTTATTTCTATCGCTGGACCCGGCCATGCGCGGCTGGATGAACGAGGGAAAGTCCTATATCGAACCAGTGGGATTGGGCGACGTGATGCGGGCGGGCGGCATCGGGCAAGTGGTTGAATCCAAGAATGCCAAGTTCGCGGCCGGTGAATTTGTCTCTGGCATGGCGAACGTCCAAACCTACTGCGTGACTGATGGCAAGGGATGGGTCAAGGTGGATCTCGCACTAGCGCCGCTTACGACTTATCTGAATGTACTGGGTATGCCGGGAATGACTGCGTACTTTGGTCTACTTGAATCTGGGCAACCAAAGGCGGGCGAGACCGTTGTCGTGTCGGGCGCCGCAGGTGCTGTCGGTGCCACGGTTGGGCAGGTGGCCAAGATTAAGGGTTGCCGCGTGGTTGGTATTGCCGGCGGTGCGGAGAAATGCCGTATTGCGGTCGAGGAGCTCGGTTTTGATGCCTGCATCGATTACAAAAGCGAAGATGTCAGGATCGGACTGAAACGCGAGTGCCCGGACGGGATTGACGTCTACTTTGACAACGTCGGCGGTGAAATTCTCGATACCGTTCTGACCCGCATCAACCTACGAGCACGCATAGTGATCTGTGGTGCCATCTCGCAGTACAACAACACCACGCCGATCAAGGGGCCGTCCAACTATCTTTCGTTGTTGGTGAATCGTGCCCGGATGGAAGGGATCGTTGTTTTTGACTACGCACCGCGTTACAAGGAAGGTGCTCTTGCGATGGGTGCATGGCTCAAGGAAGGCAAGATGAAGTCAAAGGAACACGTCGAGGAAGGTATCGATCGATTCCCCGAGGTGCTGATGAAGCTTTTCAAAGGTGAAAACTTCGGCAAGCTGGTATTGAAAGTCGGCTAGACGGAAGGCGGGGGCTTTTGGTGCACATCCACAAACCGCAGCATTTCCGCCAACCGTTCTTCGTTCACCGGATCAAAGCCGCACGTGGCAGAAAATTCGCGCGGGTTTTCGTAGGTGCCGAATAGCATATCCCACCAGACGATATCGCCGTAGTTGTTTTTGTGGTGCCCGTATTGATGGTGAATACGATGCATCTCCGGACGTTGGAAGATGTACCCGAACCAGCGTGGCGTGGTGACACTGGTGTGGTAGAAAAACTCGCCCAGCGCGGTACAGGCGGTGTACACCACGCTCGCTTCCAACGAGAGGCCTAGAACGGTGAAGATCAGCACACTGCCAATGAGTGAGTTGACGATCATTTCCAGCGGGTGTTTGTAGAACGAGGTGATGAGTTCGATGCGCTGCGGGCTGTGGTGGATTTGATGAAAAATCCGCCACAGGGCATCTGATTCGTGGCGCCAGCGATGCCACCAGTAGAAAACAAACGTCGCGAAGAAGTAGGCCAGCGCACCCGCAGCAATCGGCGGCAGTGCCTCGGAAACGGCGAATAGCGATTGGGCTTGTAGCCAGCGCTCCCAAGTGAGACCCGCCAGCAGTACCACGGCGAGTTGCACCAAATTGGCAGCAACGACCCGCCACGGCCAGGTTGACACCTTCGGCAACACCCACCCAGGCCGAACTCGTTCAAGCGCCATACAGGCTGCACCTACCAAGATAATGTAGCCAATCATGTCGTCCTCCTAATGCGCCGGCAGACGCAGCTTGCGCAGCATCTCCGCCGTCAATACCAGCGCCGCGACGCTGGCTAGAATGTGTTTCAGGGTGTGCCCGCTGACCCAGCCGAGCAGCGCATGGAGCTGGGCATCGTTGAGTTCAGCGAGTTTGGCAAATACGTAAAGCAAGACGGCGTAACCGAATGCCGCGCGGTCCTTCGTTGGTTTGTCACTCGCCCACTGCCAAAGTGGAATCAGGATCAGCGGTGCGGCTTGCAACGCAAGATAGGGGCGCAGATCGCCAACACCGAGGCGCGCGCTAACGGCCCACCAAATCACGCTGACAACGGCGACTAGCAGCATCACGGGCAGCGCCAACTTGTGGGGCTGCCGGTGGGTTTCGGCGTAACCGCCAACAAGCAACGCGCCGCATGCAAGGGCAATAGGCAAACGATCCCAAACAAGACGCGCATTGTCGGGGGCCAAGTGGTAGTAGCCAGATCCAAACGCTGTCAGTATCAGTGCCACCATAAAAGCAAAATAGGCGGAACGAGCGATGCTGGAACACAGAGTGTCGGGGACTGAATTGAGGGACCATAACCCCCATGCACCGAGGAGCAGAAAGCCGACGTTGGATAAAACATCAAGAGCGTTTGGCAGGAATAAAAGGCTGCGGGTATCGGCAAACGCGTGGTAGGCTGCGGGTTGCGGGATAGGGCCGTAGTAAAGCAGCGCGAGGAGACCAATGACCACGGTGAGCGTCGGAGCGAAGCGTTTGATTGGGTGCATAAGACTTTTTCGGTGTGCGGATGTATGCATCATTACGCAAAGATGCGTATCGCGCTACCGCTTTGACAAAAGCATCTTCAGCCCAGCCGGGAAGTTGCAGAGTTTGCTACTAATTGCTCGGCACCACAGCAATGTTGGAACGCGCGTTAAGCGTGTTTTGTTCGAGGACAACGACTCCGGTGTGGTTGTGAGGCAGTTGAGGATCGTCTACGGCTTGTCGCTTTTCTTGCGACCAAGAAGTGCGCCTACCGAACGTCTTTGTGGACGGATTGAGGGCGGTGAGGCACCCGCGACCACCGCAGATTCAAGCTGCGTATCTTTGCTCGGTGCTTCGTACGGCTTGCTGAAGTCAAATTGCGGATATGCCGGAGTTATCTGGCGTGTGACTTCACTAAAGCTGGCGTAGGGCGCACGACGGGTACGGGCTGATTCCTTAGCTTCACGGACGCGACGTTGTTCACTGCGCTCGCGGCGTTCTTCTTCAGTGAGCGGCGCGGTGCCGCTGCGGGTTTGTGCGGCCACATTGCGCTCGCGCGGTGGTCGGGAATCGCAATCTCCGCCGAGTAGCGGCAGCGGCAGACGTGT
>JBIIYQ010000250.1:0-2712 GCA_044346745.1 Usitatibacteraceae bacterium
TTCGTGTCGGTGTCACTCCGGTTGAACCGCACAGACATCTACGATGGTGACTTCAAGTTAGTCAAACGTCTCGCCACACCCAAAGCGCCATCACATGTGGCGTTTACGTCTGACAGCAAACTCGCATTTATTACGTTGCAGGATTCGAACCAACTCGCGGCGGTCGATCTCGCCACCCAAGCGGTCAAATGGACAATGCCGGTGGGGCCGATGCCGGCAGGCGTGTGGGTGACCCCGGATGATAAGTACGCGCTAATCGGCATGACTGGCTCGGATTATGTTGAAGTCGTTGATTGGCGTACGCAGAAGACGGTTAAGAAAATCAAGACGGGCAGGGGCGCACACAACTTCATTGCGATGGGAGATGGGCGGCGTATTCTGGTGAGCAATCGTGTTGAGAACACCGTGAACATCATCGATCAGCAGACGCTCGAAGTGGTCGATACCATCAAGGTACCCGGTGGCCCGGACTGTATGGAACTCACCGCTGACGGCAAAGAACTCTGGGTGACCTCGCGTTGGGCGAAGAAGGTGACAATCATCGACATGGCGACCAAACAAATCGCGAAGCAAATTCCAGTCGGCAATTCGCCGCATGGCATTTACTTCATGGGCCATGCTGCGCGGAAGTAGTGCAGCACTTGCACTCGTTTCTGCCGCCTCCCTAGTCGGCAGCGCGAGTGCATCGGTTCCGATGCCGCCCGCACCCGGCTGCAAGGCAACCGTCTACCTGACCATCGATACCGGCCATATGGCGCCCGCTGAGGAGATGGCGGCGATTCTAAAGAAACACAATGTAAAGGCGACATTCTTTCTCGCCAACGAAAAGACGCAGCGAGGGGATACGTCACTTGACCCATCGTGGACGAAGTTTTGGAAAGCTCGCGCGGACGAAGGCCACGCGTTTGGTTCACACACGTGGCGGCATTGGTATTTTCGTGGCGATGTTGGCGCAGACAAGGTGCGTTATGTTCCATGGGGCGCAAACACTGGTGAAGAGCTAAGTGCGGAGCAAGTCTGCCGAGAGCTGCGAAAAAGTGACGACGCATTTAGAACGATGACGGGCAGGGCGTTGGATCCGATTTGGCGCGCTCCGGGCGGCAAGCTCACCCCAAATACAATCAAGTTTGCGGAAGCTTGTGGTTACAAACACGTCGCATGGTCGCCAGCGGGTTTTTCCGGCGACGAACTGCCGAGCGAAAAATATCCAAGTGACATACTCATCAAGAATCAACTAAAGAACATTCGGGATGGTGACATCCTGTTGTGGCACCTGGGCATCTGGTCGCGCAAAGACGCGCTGTATCCGAGGATGGACGACCTGATCACCGGCCTGAAGGCGAAGGGGTTCTGTTTTGCGCGAATTACCGACAAGACCGATAAGACTGAGTACCAGACAGCGAGGCGTTAGTGATTAACTGGATACAAGAGCTATTTGCGGAGCTACATCAGCACGTCTTTGAGTCCGGCGTGCTGCCGGTGCTCTATGCGCTTGAACTCGGCGGTGAGGCAGAGCGTGCGTTTAACGCCACCCAATTCTTCCTTATCGGCGCAATCGAAATCACCTTCCTCGCGATTGTGCTTGGCGCGCTGGAGAAGTGGCGACCAGTAGAAGACCAGCCGCACACCGACTGGAAGAAAACCGACGCGCTGTACACGATGTTGCATCGCTTGGGTTTTGTGCCGCTGCTGTTGTTTTTTATGTTGATGCCGCTGGTCGACACGCTCGACGGGGCGTTACGTATGCACGACATCATCCCGCCGAATTTGGAAGATTTGGTGCCATGGCTGGCGGGTGCACCGCTTGTATCGTTCCTAATCTATTTGGTCGTTCTCGACTTTGTCGCGTACTGGTTGCATCGATGGCAGCACCGATACAACTGGTGGTGGTCATTACATTCGTTGCATCATTCACAACGCGAGATGAGCTTTTGGTCTGACGATCGCAATCACCTGCTGGACGATCTACTGATCGACAGCGCCCACGTCATGGTGGCGTTGTTGATTGGTGTGCCACCTGGCCAGTTCATTACACTCGTGGTGGCATCGCGCATGATCGAGAGTCTTTCGCACGCCAATTTGCGAGTCCATTTCGGCAATATCGGTGAGCGACTTCTGGTCAGCCCGAGGTTTCACCGTGTACATCACGCGGTCGGCCTTGGGCACGAAGGGCGGACGCAGGGCTGCAACTTCGCGGTGCTATTCCCGGTTTGGGACGTGCTGTTTGGTACGGCCAATTTTGAACGCACCTTTCCGGCGACAGGTGTACGTGATCAAGCCGACGGACGCGACTATGGTGATACATTCTGGCGGCAGCAGTGGCTGGGGTTGCAGCGCCTGTTGGTCCGGCAGTAGGTGCCTGAAGTTGAATTCGCATCCATCTCTCTTGGCACAATCCTCGAACGCAAAGCTTTTGAATGTCCGATAGCCCAGAATCCCCCGCAACAAACGCAGCACGAGCGAAATTGCCGGTAATACCACCTCCGCAGGTCGCCCCTGTGGCGACCATCGAGTCGCTGGATCACGAAGGCCGTGGCGTTGCTCACGTCGACGGCAAGGTTGTTT
This sequence comes from Usitatibacteraceae bacterium, assembly GCA_044346745.1. Taxonomy (GTDB): domain Bacteria; phylum Pseudomonadota; class Gammaproteobacteria; order Burkholderiales; family Usitatibacteraceae; genus UKL13-2. The sequence goes on from JBIIYQ010000250.1 coordinate 2,566, forward strand.
TTGTTGAGGGCGCGCTGCCATTTGAGACGGTGTCATACCGTCCGGCACGCAAGAAGAAGCAATTTGAGACGGCGTCGCTAGTTGATATCAAGGTAGCCTCGCCGCAGCGGGTTTCGCCCGGCTGTAAGTTTTTCGAGATATGCGGCG
>JBIIYQ010000030.1:0-28993 GCA_044346745.1 Usitatibacteraceae bacterium
CACGGTGCATTTCAGGCATTTTGGTCTGAAAACAACCGTGGATAAAGGGGTTGCCGTTTTGGTGATGTGGTTGCGACCAAGCCCCGGCGAGACCAACAGTGAGCGCAAGATCGATAAATTGAAACCCGCACATAAATGGAGCCCATCTTGATCTTGATTGTTGAGGACGACGAAAAGAGTCGGCGGTTAATGTCCGATGTGTTGTCGCACCAGGGCTACCAAATCGCCGAGGCGGCGAATGCAGAGGATGGTTTGGAGATTGTGCGCCGCGACCACCCGGCGTTGGTGTTGATGGATATTCACCTGCCGGGTATGTCTGGGCTCGATGCGTTACGTGAGATCCGGCGCGACGCGAGTCTTCGGGCAACGCGAGTGCTCGCGGTGACCGCCTCAGTGATGGGCAATGATCGAAAGAAAATTCACGACGCTGGCTTCGATGGATTTGAGCCAAAACCGATCAACTTGCGCGCCTTCTTGCAAAAGGTCAGTGACCTCATCCCTGTAATTCCGAATGTTGGAGGGCAGCCGCAGGTGCCACCCGCCCCGGCCTGAAGATCGGGGCATGCTCCAAACGTCTTCCGCCCGTGTAGATTGAATCGTGCGAGCCGAGAAGGCCGCATAAAATAAGCTGTATATGGGCCACCTGAAAAATTCCCCTGATTCAAGTGCAACGCTGGTTGTTGGTGCGGCGACGGCGGGTGAAGCCGATCAAGCCGGCAGTGTTCTGGTTGTTGATGACACCCCGGCCAATGCGCGGCTGATCAGTGATGTGCTTGGATTCCACGGTCACACCACGCACGTCGCCGCGGGCGGCGAAGCCGCCCTTCGCTCATTGGCAAGCGAGGCCATCGATCTGATTGTGCTCGATGTGGTGATGCCGGGCATCGACGGGTTTGAGACCTGTCGTCGCATCCGCGCAGACGGTGCCTACGCGATGCTGCCCATTGTGATGGCAACCTCGCTGGATTCCAAAGTGGACAGGGTGAGGGGGCTTGAGGCCGGCGCAGACGATTTTCTTTCGAAGCCGATCAACCATCAGGAACTGCTCGCTCGGGTGCGTTCACTGATCCGGATCAAGCGCCTCTACGACACCGTCATCGCACAACGCACCGAACTCGCCGCGCTGGCACAATCTCTCGAATTGCGCGTTGCCGAAGAAGTGGAGAAAAGTGAACGCCTCTCGAGCCTAAAGCGATTTTTCTCTCCGCAACTGGTCGATCTGATTGTGGCCGGCGGCGCGGACAACCCGCTGACGTCGCATCGGCGCGAGATCACCGTGGTGTTTCTCGACCTGCGCGGGTTTACCGCCTTCGCCGATACCGGTGAGCCTGAAGTTGTCATGCAGGCGTTAAGTGAGTTCCACCAAGCGATGGGGCAATTGGTGATGCGGCACCAAGGCACGCTGGAACGATTTACCGGCGATGGCATGATGGTGTTCTTCAACGATCCGGTGCCGGTCGCCGAGCCGACCAGACGTGCCGCGCAGATGGCAATCCAGATGTGCGCAGCCGCTGAGGAGTTACGCCTGCGGTGGGCCAAGCGCGGGTTTGATCTCGGCTTGGGTATCGGCATCGCGCATGGCTTTGCCACAGTGGGCGCGATTGGGTTTGACCATCGCATCGATTACGCCGCGATTGGCCCGGTGACAAATCTGGCGGCGCGGTTGTGCGCACATGCCTCGGCGGGCGAAATACTGATCTCGCAGCGCGCCTTCGGCGCAATTGAGGATTGGTTTAGCGCCGAGTCATTGGGCGAGATTGTGATGCGCGGCTTCTCCAAACCTGTCGGGACCGTCAGGTTGCTCGATATCAAGCGCTGATTGTGAGGCGCGGACAATGAAACAAACCAACCTACGCGCGCATATCCGGCATTTATGCTGCTTAGGGCTCCCGAGTGAGACGCTGATGCCCCGCCTTTTGCCTTTGGTGCGTGAGCTCGTTCCGGCGGATTCGGCAGGTTTTTTTTGGGTGGACTCCAGCGGCCATATGCAGAACTTGGTCGCAGAGCGCATGCTGACCGCACCCAAAATGCGGCTCTACTTTGACCATTTTTATTCAGGTGGTAAATACGATTTCCGCAAGTCGTTTTTGGCGCGCGTCGCAACCGGCAAAACGGTAGCTGTATCGGAGACGGACGCGGCATTTCGCGAGAGTGCGTATTACAACGAGATACTTCAAGATCTCGATGCACACCATGTTCTGTATGGAATCGTGCGTGATCAAAGTGAGGCGCTTGGGCAGCTGAGCCTCTATCGGGGTAAAGCGGATGTGTCATTCAGTGAGCGTGATCAGGAGGCGTTGTCGTCGATCATGCATTACATCAACCACGCAATTGCTGCACCGTTGGTGGAGGCGGAGTCTGTCGCGGAGTATCTTGATTCGCAAGACGACGCGGTGTTGTTGGTTGATACGCTGGGGAACATTCAACACGCATCCGAACAAGGTAAACGTCTGGTCGTGCAAGCCGCCGGAGGGACGTTTGCGCCTGGCTTCGGCGGTATCGACAACGTTGCCGTGCGTGGCGTAATGCTTGACGTCATTGGCCGATTGGTTCGTGGCGAGGTGCCACAAACTACGCTGCCGAGCCAGTGGGGGCGAATCCAGCTGCGCGCCTACTATCTGGGTGATCCGCCGCAGGATCGTGATGCCTCCGCAGTCCCGATCGCGGTCCGAATTACCCGCCAGGAGCCGATGATTTTGCGATTTGCCCGATCACTACAGGCGATTGATTTGCCGCCCCAGCAGCAAGAAGTGGCGATGTTGCTGGCTCGCGGCATGAGTAATCAAGAAATCGCCGCACAAATGAGTTTGAGCGTGAATACGGTGGCTTATCACATCAAACAGCTGTTTTCACGGCTCGAGGCGCACGGACGGGCCGAGTTGATCGAGCGCGTGATTTCGACCGCGTAGTAAACAAACCCGTCGCAACTCTCCGGCGTGTAGACCTCACCTCCAGCTTTGTCCTAAGCATCGGTGACGACAGCGAAGCGCCTCCGTGGTATACTTTCAAGTTGCGTGATGTGGTTTTTTTCTTCACAAAATCATCAACTTAAGTCTATTTCTTTACGGAGTTTCAAATGGCGGTCGAACGTACAATTTCCATTATCAAGCCTGACGCAGTCGCGAAAAACGTGATCGGTCAAATCTATTCGCGTTTTGAAGGCGCCGGATTGAAGATCGTCGCCGCGCGTATGACACAGCTCTCGCTGAAAACGGCCGAAGAGTTTTATGGCGTTCACCGTGAGCGTCCTTTTTTCAAAGACCTCGTGTCGTTCATGATCTCCGGCCCAGTGATGATTCAAGTGCTTGAGGGTGACAACGCGATTGTCAAGAATCGCGACCTGATGGGCGCAACCGATCCAAAGAAAGCTGCGGCCGGCACCATCCGTGCGGACTTCGCTGATTCGATCGATGCAAACGCTGTTCACGGCTCTGATGGTCCTGACACCGCAAAACACGAGATCGGCTTCTTTTTCCCCGGCATGGATGTGTTGTCCCGCTAAGGTGGCACAGACCTGTTGATTTATGGCTGTCCCCCAATCCGCCATCGGCGATAAGCCCAATCTCCTTGGCATGACATTGCCGGAGATGACGGTTTTTTTCGCCGAAATGGGGGAGAAGCCATTCCGGGCTAAACAGGTATTTCGTTGGATTCATAACGGTGGTGTCGATAACTTCGACGCGATGACGGATCTTGCCAAGTCGCTGCGAGAAAAATTACCGCAGGTTGCGGTGATTCAAGCGCCGACGTTGATGACAGAGCAGGCATCCAAAGACGGTACCCGCAAGTGGTTGCTGGATGTGGGTACGGGTAACGGCATTGAAGTGGTGTTTATCCCAGAGGCGGACCGCGGCACGCTCTGTGTATCGTCGCAAGTCGGTTGTGCGCTGGATTGCACGTTTTGCTCGACCGGCAAACAGGGCTTTAACCGCAACCTCACGACGGCGGACATCATCGGCCAGTTGTGGTGGGCGAACAAAGCGATGGGCCGCGACCCTAAGGGCGAACGCATCGTCTCGAATGTGGTCATGATGGGTATGGGCGAACCGCTCGCCAATTTTGACAACGTCACCAACGCGATGGACATCATGCTCGACGACCATGCCTACGGGCTGTCGCGTCGTCGTGTCACACTTTCGACTTCTGGCGTGGTGCCGAATTTGAAACGTCTGAAAGAGCGCTGCCCGGTGGCGTTGGCGGTATCGCTGCACGCACCGAACGATGCGCTGCGTGACGTGCTGGTACCGATCAACCAAAAGTATCCACTCGCGGAATTGCTCGCCACCATCAAAGATTATTTGCAAGCAGCACCGCGTGATTTTGTAACCTTTGAATATGTGATGCTCGACGGCGTGAATGACTCCGTGCAGCATGCCTACGAATTGGTGAAACTCGTGGTGGGCATTGAATGCAAATTCAACTTAATTCCTTGGAATCCCTTCCCGGACGCGCCATATGCGCGCTCGAGCAACAATGCGATTCATCGTTTTCGCAATATTTTGCAGGGGGCTGGGTTGATTGTCACAGTGCGGAAAACAAGGGGTGATGATATTGATGCCGCCTGTGGCCAACTCGCCGGTCGGGTGGTCGACAAATCACAGCGAACGCAGCAAAATAAGCTTGGCAGCATTCACCCACCCCGCACCATCCCCATCGTGAACGCGGGTTTGACTGTTTAACGTTGGATTGATCGCTCAAGGCGGCACCTTATGAATCGTTCTGGATCCGTGCTGGTCTTTATCCTATGGTTGGTATTGCAGGCGGCATGCAGTACCACAACGACGACCGAACAAAAACAGGCAGACATGGCCGGCAAAACTGATGCTCTTCAGCGCGCGGAAATCCATACCGAGCGTGCCGCCGAATACTACCGTCTGGGGTTGATGTCGGTCGCATTGGAGGCGGCCAAGCAGTCGATCGCCGCACAATCGAGCTACGCCCCGGCCCACAACATGCTGGCCTTGATCTCTATGGAACTAGGTGAGGACAGTAAAGCGCAGGCTTCGTTTGAACAAGCCATCCGTCTGGCACCGAATGACTCTCTCACACTCAACAACTACGGCTGGTTCATCTGCCAGCGGCAAAACGCGCAACGTTCGTTGCCATACTTCGAGCAGGCAATCCGCAATCCGTTGTACCCCACCCCGCACCTCGCGTTGTACAATGCTGGTGTGTGCGCACGCAAGGCCGGCGACGTGAAGGCCGCTGAGGTCAATTTACGCGCTTCGTTGCAGCGTGCGCCAGAATTTGCTGCCGCACTTTATGAGCTCGCTAATTTGTCCTTTGCACAGGGCCGCACCATAGAGGCCGACGTGATTTTCTCGCGCTACACGAAGTCAGTGCGCGATCCAGATGCCAATGCGTTGTTACTCGGTGTGCGGATCTCCCGCGCCACTGGTGACCGCAACGCCGAAGCGGGTTACCTCTCGCAGCTACGTCGCCGTTTCCCTGATTCAGTCCAGACACGCGACGCTATCTCGGGGCTGCCGCAATAAATGATGCAAAGTGACCTCAACTCGACCAAACAAGCTGCGCCGCGCGACCAAGCTGTCGGCGGGTTTGTCTTGACCAACCCGGAAGCAGAGCTGAACGACCCGCAATCCGTTGGTGAGTTACTGGGTGCGGGTCGCGTGCTCGCGGGACTTTCCGTTGCCGATGTGGCCAATCGCTTGCGAATGAGTGTCAAACAAATTGATGCCCTCGAGCGTGGCGACTACTCGGTGATTCCATCCGGCACATTCTTGCGCGGCTTTGTGCGCAACTATGCGAAGGCGGTGGGCGTTGATGTCGAGACTGCTTTACGGGTACTGGAACGCACGCATACTAATGCACATGCCGTGGCGGCGACGCCTGTTTTGGTGCCATCTACGCTTGCGGCACCGGTCGCGTTTCAGGCCAGTGGTGAGGCCCTTGCGACGCCGAAATCGAGAGCAGTGATTGCTGTGCTGCTGATCGCGTGCCTCGCTGCCGTGGTTTGGTACTGGTGGCAGTTTGTCAGGCCGCATCTCGCCGACGGTGGAAGGCCAGTGGAAAAAGAGGTGGTGGTCCAGCCGACGCTGCCGCCCGCTACGGCGGCCGCTGGTAGTTCAGTCGATTTGAATGCCGGACAAGACCCGACTCCGGTTGTGGGTGCGACAGTGGCCAGTGTGAGGAGTCGCAACGTAACGAATGCTGGCCGAGATACCAATACGGTTCCCGTCGAAGCGACCGGGACAACACCAGTACCACCATCCCTAAATTCAACCCCCGTGCAACCGCTGGCAGCACCAGGTATGGCCGCCCTGAGCCCGACGCAATTGAATTTAGAAAAGTCTCCAGTGCCGCCAGCGGCGGCGAACGAGAAAGACGCAAAGAAGAAACGGGCTGGCGAGACCGGTGTAATCGGCTTTACGTTCTCCGCTGAGTCTTGGGTGGAAGTCGTTGACGGTGGCGGTCGCATTGTTATCTCACGCCGGTATGCGGCGGGTGAAGCTGATGAAGTGGCCGGGCGTGGCCCGTTTTCCATTGTTGTTGGCAACGCACAGGCCACGCGCATGGCCTATAACGGTCGAGAGTTCGATTTGGCACCCCATACTAAGTCGACAGTCGCGCGGCTGACGGTGAAGTAACCGCTGTCTGATATTGTAATGTTGATCCACTGCTAGGCTTTAATCGTATGTTTAATCAGATTGCGCGCCGCAAATCCCGTCAGGTCAAGGTTGGGCACGTCTTGGTTGGGGGTGACGCACCCATCATGGTGCAGTCGATGACCAATACCGATACCGAGGATGTGGTGGCCACTGTCGCGCAAGTCGCGGCGCTGGCACGAGCCGGGTCGGAGGTGGTGCGGATTACTGTCAACACCATGGAAGCCGCCCGTGCGGTGCCACAGATTCGGGCGCAGTTGGATCAGATAGGGGCGAATGTTCCGCTGGTGGGCGACTTCCATTTCAACGGCCATAAGTTGTTGACCGAGGTTCCGGCCTGTGCCGAAGCGCTGGCGAAGTTGCGTATCAATCCAGGTAATGTTGGACATGGTGCAAAACGTGATGATCAATTCGCCGCGATGATCCAAACCGCAATCAAGTACAGCAAACCCGTTCGTATTGGTGTGAACTGGGGATCGCTAGACCCTGAACTTATCGGCCGAATGATGGACGAGAACGGCAAGTTGCGGGTACCCAAAGAGTCGGATGAGGTGATGCGCGAAGCGCTGATTTTCTCCGCGCTGGATAGTGCTGCAAAAGCGGAAGAGCTGGGTCTTGGTGGAGACATGATTTGTTTGTCGTGCAAGGTGAGTTCGGTACAGGATTTGATTGCGGTGTATCGCGATCTCGCCAAACGCTGCGACTATCCGCTGCATCTGGGCCTAACCGAGGCTGGTATGGGGTCGAAAGGCATCGTGGCATCGACCGCAGCATTGTCGGTGCTGCTGCAAGAAGGGATTGGTGACACGATTCGTATTTCGCTCACGCCAGAGCCCGGCGGTGATCGCACCAAAGAGGTAATCGTCGCACAGGAGATTCTGCAAACCATGGGGCTTCGCTCGTTTACGCCGATGGTTGCGGCGTGCCCCGGTTGCGGGCGTACCACCAGTACGTATTTCCAAGAGCTGGCGGAGAGTATTCAGTCATACCTGCGTAACCAAATGCCGGTTTGGAAAACGAAGTATCCCGGTGTGGAAGACATGCACGTTGCGGTAATGGGCTGTGTGGTCAATGGTCCGGGCGAATCGAAACTTGCCAACATCGGTATCTCGTTGCCGGGTTCGGGTGAGCGCCCGGTCGCACCGGTGTACATCGATGGTGAAAAAGCGGTCACGCTCAAGGGTGACCACATTGCCGAAGAGTTTCAAGCGTTGGTCGATAACTACGTTGCGACCACCTACGCACCGGGTGCGGCACTCAAGTCACAGCAGCGCCGCAAAGAAATCCCGATCAAACAGGTTGCTTGAGGTTCTGCCAGCATCTTTCCAGTGCCACCATGAGTTTTGGTGGCGCGCCATTTATTGAGGAGACCAACATGTATCGACTTTCACTTACTTCCCTAGTGATTGCGGCTGCCGCACTGGCAGGCTGCGCATCGACTGAGGCTGTCACGACCAAGGGCGCGGCTACCGCTACTGCAAAAGAAAGCGGCGAGATGGTCACCGGCAGCCGGATCGCGCGCACGTCCACGGATAGACTGATCAAATCGACGGTGCAAGACAAGGCTGATGAACCGGTTCGCTCGATGGGTAATGTGGTCGGGGTAAAAGGCAACTGACTCAGTCGGGTTAGCTAGGAATAATTACCCTATACAGGGCATGGGCTTTGAGGAGAAAACGCGCGAAAGCCCAGCCCTCGCTTTGACTTTCTTGCGTTGCCCTAAGGAGGTGTAGTTCCGCGGAAAACCGACCAGCCGCTATAGGGACCAAATAAGGCCGGTGCAGGTGGCACCACACCATTAGCCAAGCCTACCGCGACCTGCCCCGCCGGTGTTTGCCATACCAAGTCCGTTTTGCCGTCACCGTTGAACTCGTTGCGCGTGGATAACAACTGCCAACTGCCGCCGCCGGGTAGCAATGCCGCCGAGATGCTGGCGTTGGGTGGTGATGCCACACCATTCATCAGCCAGACGCTGGCCGCGCCATCAGTACGTTGCCACAACAGGTCAGACTTGCCGTCGCCATCAAAGTCGCGCTTGCCGGGCACAACACGCCAGCCTGTGAATGGCCCGAACTGGTTGGACTGCTGGGTAGAAGTCGCACCATCCATGAGCCATACGCTGACCGCGTTGTCACTCTTCTCCCAAGTCAGATCCGTCTTGCCATCACCATTGTAGTCGCTGCTGCCAGAGATGACTGTCCATCCGGGATACGGGCCGTACTCCGGTGAGACTTGTTTAACGTTGACACCTTCCATCAGCCATAGGCTAACGGCACCAGTATCTCGTCTCCACAGAAGATCACTCTTCCCGTCACCGTCGAAGTCGTTGTTGCCCGAGAGCAGCCGCCATCCGGTGAATGGGCCGTGGGTGCGTTCCTGAACCAGCGTGCCGCCATTCATGGTCCACAGACTGATCGCTCCATCAGTGCGTTGCCAGATCAGGTCAGTTTTGCCGTCGCCGTTGAAGTCACTATTGCCGCTAAAAAAGCTCCAGCCTGCGTAGGGACCGACCTGGGACTGTGATTTGATGGCGGTGCCATTCATGAGCCAAATGGTGATCGCCCCATCGGTGCGCTGCCAGAGGAGATCAGATTTGCCGTCACCATCGTAGTCGCCGTCGCTGGCGATTAGTGTCCAACCCGGATAGGGGCCGTAGGTGACACCGGTATCGGCAAATGCCGTGCCGTTATTGCGCCAGAAAGTGACGGCGCCGTTGGTGTTCACCCAGGTCAGCGTGCTGCGACGTTCGCCGAAAATATCCGATGGGATCGCAGGCAGAGGCGAGGTCGGTGTTGGGTCGAGCCACTGTTTTAATGCTGGATAGGCTAGGTCAAAACGAGAGTAGTAATCACGATTCGACGGGTTGGCTGGGTCGTTTGCTGTTGCGCAGGAAGATGGGCCGCCGAAAAGGCCACCGCGCAGAAAGTAACTACCGCTGGTGATACTGAAGATGCCGCTACCAGAACTGCCACCTTCGGTGACACCGCTCGTGTAAGTTGCCGTGACATAGCTTGAATTGCCTAGGCCCGAGAGGAGCGTGAAAGGGCTGGGCGTTGTTGTTTGGCCAAGCGTTACCTTCTTCGGGTCACCAGCCGGATGGTGAATAACTGTGACTGGCGCAGATGGATTAATGGTTGCCGCATCCCACCCGCTGAAGAAGGCGGTTGTTGGCGGTGTGCCACGTAGTCGGAGCAGAAGAACGTCTGAATTCAGATCGGCGTACAGTAGATCTGCGCCAATCGGCCCTGAAATTCGGTTCGACTGGCTGGGCAAAACATCGCTGCCTCTGCAGACTGGGTTGTCGTAGTTCCAATAGGTTTCGAGAGTGGTCGCTTCTGATTGCTTACTTATGCAGTGATTAGCGCTGTAGAAATAAGGAATCTGCGTTGCCGTGACGGTGTCGTTGAGTAACGTACCGGTACAGAGACAAGTTGCTAGCGTACCACCCAATCCACAATTTGCCACAAACTGCATATGCGCAACAGCGTTTTTGGCGTTGATGAACCCGGTGGTCTGTGGAGCACAAATTGCGTCCACGTTACAAGCGGCCGACGCGCCCTTTGCTTGCGTTGCCGCCTTGAAGCCGTTGGAGACAGACGCGAAGATATGTGAGACCGCCGCCACCGCAACCCCGGCACCATTGGGTGTGCTGGGGGCAAACACTTCGATGAGTTGTGTATCGCCATCGGTCATCGGTGTCCAATACCGACCGCTTGCATCGACTGACGAGAGCACTTCATTCAGACTCGCCGCGTGGATCACGTTTGATGGTGCGTCCGAACCGGCGAAACGAATCTCGCTACCCGCTGGCAGATTCGTCACCTGAATTGCCACGCGTGTTGCCAATGCACCGGGGGAGCGTACTTTTAGATGCGCCACATAACCTGAAGCCGGACTCTGCGTCCAACGCAGAAACATGTTGGAGGCATCGAATGATTCGTCTGCGGCAAGCTGGGTGATGCCGATTTGTAGCGCCTTGGCGAACCTACCGATGTTGGCCACTTTCGCCTGCTCTATGCGATCGGCATCGACGGCAAAAAAGTTTACCGTTGGTGCTGCGGCATCAAAATCGCTGACAAAAGAACGCTCTAGTGCGGCAGATTTTTGTACTGACGCCCTCGCGGGTTCACCGGCGACTTTTGTCGCCGCGTCCGCAATCACCGAACCCAAAACGGTCGCAACAAGCGCGAACCCAATAGCGGCATGGCAAATCGACTGGCCCAAGCGTTCGTGACCGAGGAAGGTGCTGTGTTGTTTCACCGCTGGGGCTAAACCCGTCATATTGTTCATATTGTTTCTCCGCGAAATGATTTTTTCATGCAATGAGCGATTGTAGGACGATTCAGCTGCTATGGATGATGGTTTGGATGGGCTGTAGTTTGATCCGATGGACAGCGAAAAATATAGGACGAGCAATCGCTAACGGATGACGGCACGTGATGGCTGACGTGACGACTTATAACGAATTTCGAGTATTCGAAACTGATTATCTACAGACTCGAAATAGAGACAAAAGCCCTGTAAAATCACCGGTTTGCAATTCACTTTGTCATTGGTTCGATGCCGGAATCGCCTTTTGGCGCTGCCGACCGCAGCAGCCGGCTCGCCGCGTCATCGAACTCCCACGTCGTCTGCCAGCGACAAAAAAGTCACTTTTTTTTGCCGATGGGGTACGGTAGCGATCCGATTGTCGCCGCCACCTATGCTGTTCTGCGGGTGATTTTTTGTATCCATTCACACCATTTTTGCCTCAACCCAAATGAAGACCCTGCAAGCCATCCGCGGCATGAATGACTTGCTGCCTCACGATTCAGCTCGTTGGCAGTACTTTGAAGATGCTGTGCGCGACGTCTTCGAGCAGTACGGCTACCGGCTGATGCGTACCCCGGTGGTTGAGCCAACCGCACTTTTCTTGCGTTCAATCGGTGAGGTGACTGATATTGTCGAAAAGGAAATGTATTCCTTTGAAGACGGCATGAACGGCGACAAACTGACGCTGCGTCCGGAAGCAACCGCAGGCTTGGTCCGTGCCGCGATTGAACACAACCTGCTTTATGAAGGTCCAAAGCGGGTGTGGACGTGGGGGCCGATGTTTCGGCACGAGCGTCCACAGAAGGGACGCTACCGCCAGTTTCACCAGTTTGACGTCGAGGCGATGGGTTTTGCCGGGCCGGATGTTGATGCAGAACAAATCGTGCTGCTGAAAAGGCTCTGGGATAGGTTGGGCTTTAAGAGCGTTCGGCTGGCGATTAACTCTATCGGTGATGCACCGGCAAGGGCGGCGCACAGAGAGGCGCTGGTGAAGTATTTCGAATCACACAAAGACCAGCTCGATGCCGATGCAACGCGGCGGCTGTATACCAACCCACTGCGTACCTTGGACACCAAAAATCCGGCCATGCAGGCACTGGTGAACGAAGCCCCGCGCTTGGCAGACTTCTTGGGGGAGGCTGAACGGCGTCACTTTGAGGGCCTCAAGTCCTTACTCGATGCCGCCAATGTCGAATACACAGTTGATCCCCGCTTGGTACGTGGCTTTGATTATTACAACCGAACGGTCTTTGAGTGGATTGCCAAGGCGGACGATTGGGAGCTTACCATCGCGGGGGGTGGGCGATATGACGGTTTGATCGAGCAATTGGGCGGCAAGCCCTCGCCTGCCTGTGGTTTTGGGCTCGGCGTCGAGCGCGTAATGATGCTTATCGAAGAAAATGCCGCCAAGTCGGGGCGGCAGTGGGCGACGCCGTTGGACGCCTACTTGGTTTACGGTGCCTCCGAACGCGGTGACGCGTGGATCATTGGTGAAGCGTTTCGTGATGCCGGGTTAAAGGTGGCCTTGCACGGCGGAGCTGAAGAAACCGTCGGCAGCTTCAAGTCGCAGATGAAGAAGGCGGATGCCAGCGGCGCACGCTTTGCTATCATCTTGGGTTCAGCTGAAGTCGCGCAACAGAAAGTCACCTTAAAACCCATGCGTGGTGGTGAGCAGACAACCATCACGATACCAGAAGCGATTCGTCACGTCGCAGAAGCTCGTCTGCATTGATGCTGCTTGGCCGCATGGCAGCAGCTTGCATGACTTATCAAGTTAAACAGTAACTTACGAAGGTAGTAACAAAATGTCCGTATACGACGCAGAAGAGCAGCAACGAATTGATGCACTCAAGGAATGGTGGGCGCGGTGGGGTAATCTGGTTTACGCAACCACCATGGTCTTTTTGCTTGGCATCGCCGGGTCACAAGGTTGGAAGTATTACCAAAAGAAGCAGGTTGTTGAGGCAGAAACGTTGTTCGGAAGTGTGCAGAAAGTCGCGCAGGAGTCTGCTGCGACCAAAGACTGGAGGAAACTGTCTTCCGCCGCTACTGCACTCGCGGAAAAGTATCCCCGCACCTTTTACGCAACCGACGCACAACTGATGGCGGCGAAGGCGGCTTTCGACGCAAATGCGCTGACTGAAGCTAAGGTTCACCTCCAGTGGGTCGTAGATAAAGGCCAAGCTACGCATCAGGCGATAGCGCGGGTACGCCTAGCAGCCGTGCTGCTCGATGAAAAGAAATACGACGACGCGTTGAAGGTGCTAGGCGCGATCAAGAGCGATGCATTTTCGTCGCTTGCGGCGGACGTTAAGGGTGACATTCTTGCTGCGCAGGGGCGTACCGACGAAGCTCGCGCGGCTTACCAAATGGCGGTGGATAAGGCCGAGTCACGTAGCCCGCTCAAGCCGATTTCTCAGGCAAAACTTGATGCAGTAGGTGGTGCGACAGAAAAGCCGACTGATTCGAAGGCAGATGCCAAGGCGGATGCAGGAGCCAAGAAGTGAAGGGTAATCTGATGGCGCGCTTTACAAATGGTCTGCCTAGCAAAGCCGCCGTATTGGTGTTGACGTTGGGCCTGGGCGGTTGCGCATCAATGACAAGTTGGTTGCCATCGCCGCCCTCAATGGGTTGGTTGCCCAGTTGGGCTGGTGGTGACAAAAAGCTGCCGCCGTTGGCCGAGATTCGCGACTCGGTTGTTTCGGTCCAGTGGACGGCCAGTGCGGGTAGTCCCAAGTTATTCATGTTTTCGCCGGCGGTCAGCGATAAGGTCATTTTCACCGCCGCACACGATGGCACTATCAATGCGATTGAAGAGCAAGGCGGCAAAAGTGTTACTCGCATCGATACCAAGGCAAAACTGACGGGCGGCGTTGGTGCAGCCGAGAATATTGTGGTCGTTGCCGACACACGCGGTCAGGTGCTTGCCTTTGATGCCGCCGGTCGATCACTCTGGAAGACGCCGTTAGATGGTGAGATTTTGGCTGCGCCGGTTGTTTCACAATCAACGATTGTTGTTCGGACGGCGGACGGACGTATGTTTGCGCTTAACCGTGCTGACGGGAAACGGCGATGGGTATTTACGCGAGCCACACCGCCCCTGACGCTGCGTAGCGGGGCGAGCTTGACTATTAATCGTGGTGTCATCTACGCAGGTTTCCCGGCCGGTAAGGTCGTTGCTGTGGAATTGGAAAGCGGCCGCCCGGTATGGGAAGCAACGATCTCGTTGCCCCGCGGTTCAACCGAGCTGGAGCGAGTTGCCGATGTCTCCGGCGCACCGGTGCACGACGACACGCGCGTTTGTGCGTCGGTCTACCAGGGACGCACTGGGTGCGTGGAAACGCTGAACGGCAACGCTCTTTGGACTCGCGATATATCGAGTTCAGACGGTGTGGCGGTAGACGGCAAGAATCTTTACGTCGCCGATACTGACGGCAATGTAAACGCGTTGGACAAGACGTCCGGCACGACCGTTTGGAAGCAGGACAAGCTGGTCAAGCGCGATTTAGGCACGCCGATCATCATCAAGGGGCGTATTTTGGTTGGTGATCGGGTCGGGTTTGTGCATGCGATTGCGCCGGATTCAGGGGAACTTGTTGGTCGTGTTGCAACTGACGGTAGTCGTGTCATGTCGCTGGTTGCGAATGGAGATCGCGCCATTGTGCAAACCGAGCGCGGCGGGGTGTTTGCGCTTGCCGTCCGTTGACATGTTGGCGCAACCCGCTGCATCACGGTCCCGACGGCACCGTTTTCTGCCGTCGCAAGTAGATGAATGCATCTTTGCCAAGGGTTTGGACACGAGAGTAGCGCGTCGCTAGGCAGTTGGACGCCCCGCCCGCTGTGCGGTTCGCTGCCGAGAGTCACTTATTTATGAAGCCCACAATTGTCATCGTCGGACGGCCAAACGTCGGCAAATCCATGTTGTTTAACCGTCTCACCAAGTCGCGGGACGCGTTGGTTGCCGATTTGCCGGGCCTGACTCGAGATCGCCATTATGGACACGGGCGCGGCGCGTCGAAACCGTTCCTAGTCGTTGATACCGGCGGATTCGAGCCCAAGGTTACCGACGGCATATTGCATGAGATGGCTAAACAGACGCTACAGGCGGTCGCGGAAGCAGATGCTCTGCTGTTTGTGGTTGATGGGCGGCAGGGGTTAACGCCACAGGACAAGATCATCGCCGAGCGGCTGCGCCAGACGATGCGACGCGGCACCGGTCCCGGTGCCGGGCAGCCCGTCCCCGTCATTGTTGCAGTGAACAAAGCCGAAGGCATGGATGAGCAGATTGTTACGGCGGAGTTTCATGAACTTGGACTGGGCGCACCAGTCGCCATTTCGGCCGCACATGGTGAGGGTGTCCGCCAACTGATCGAGGACATGCTTGCGCATTTTCCGGAAGACGAGGCCGAGGAAGTCGACCCCAAACATCCAAAAATCGCGATCATCGGCCGACCTAACGTTGGCAAATCAACGCTGGTGAATAAGTTGCTCGGCGAAGAACGAGTGATTGCGTTTGATGAGCCGGGTACGACCCGAGATTCGATTTTTGTGCCCCTGCATAGACACGGCAAGGATTACACGCTGATCGATACGGCCGGTATTCGACGCCGCGGCAAGGTGTTCGAGGCGATAGAAAAATTCTCTGTAATCAAGACTTTACAAGCGATTGCCGATTGTCATGTGGTGATTTTGGTGCTAGACGCACGGCAGGAAGTATCGGAACAAGACGCTCATATCGCAGGGTTCATCCTCGAGTCGGGACGTGCCCTAGTGGTTGGGATCAACAAATGGGACAACCTCGATGAGTACACTCGTGAACGCGTCAAATCCGACTTTGACCGCAAGCTGCATTTCCTCAGTTTTGCGCACATGCACACGATTTCAGCGAAGGACGGCATGGGGCTGACGCCCTTGTTCCAGTCGGTGGATGCTGCCTTTGCGGCAGCCATGGCAAAACTTTCGACACCGAAACTTACCCGTGCGTTGATTGCTGCTGTTGCCGCCCATCAGCCGCCGATGAGTGGGGCGCATCGCCCGAAAATGCGTTATGCCCATCAAGGTGGTCACAATCCGCCGTTGGTCATCGTGCACGGCAGTGGGCTGGACAACGTTCACGAGAGTTATATCCGCTATCTCGAAGGGCGCTTTATGGAGACCTTTAAGTTGCGGGGTACGCCATTACGCGTTGAACTGAAAGCTGGCGCAAATCCATTCCGCGACCGCAAGCCTGCGCCACTGACTAAGGGCCAAGAAGACAAACGGCGACGTGGCCGCATTCGAATGAAACGCAAATATGGTTAGCCCCGGCCTCAGATCCTAACAACTGACGGTGCCGTCCCAACATTTCAAGTCGTAAGGTAGCGGTGCCGTAACTCCGCTGATGGGTCGGCACCTCTCCAAACCAATCGACGGAACAAAAACGTACGGCAACTGTCTCTAGAAGACGGTAGTTACCGCCTAGCTGGGTACGATGCGCGTTTTTTGGTTAAAGTACATAATCGGTGCGAGTCGTTTTTTGTCCCCGTCACTTGGCTTGGTTGTATTGTTGGATGGGGCGATTCCGCCATAACCCTCGCTGGAGAACAAGAACATGAGTGCAAAAGGGCAACTGCTACAAGACCCGTTCCTGAATGTTTTGCGCAAGGAACACGTTCCGGTTTCGATTTATCTGGTGAACGGCATCAAGCTCCAAGGACATATTGAGTCCTTTGACCAATATGTCGTGCTTCTCAAGAATACTGTCACACAGATGGTCTATAAACACGCCATCTCAACAGTTGTTCCCGCTCGTGCTGTTTCGATCCCATTCGATCCACCGGCAGGGGACAACTAGTCGCAATCACTACTGGACGGCTTGCGAATCGGACGGAACACGCTGACGCAACGCCGTCGTGTGGCGGTTCGCTTGGCACAGTGCAGATGCATTCGTCTGGCATCGCCCAGTTGCCCCCCTAATGGTTGATCAGCATCGGACACTTGCTGCATCGGTATCTTCATTTGAAACCTCCTTTTCCTGTAATCACTCAGCGTCGTCCTGCCGCATTGGCTCTATGGCTCGATTTTGGCGACGGCCAGACCGATACCCGACTCGCCGAAGTGCGCGAACTGATCAGTACTGCGGGTGCGGACATGGTTGGTTACTTGACGGGCAAGCGGCAAAAGCCAGATGCCGCAACCTTTGCCGGTAGCGGGAAGGTTGAAGAGTTAAAACAACTCGTCGATGAGACTTGTGCAACGCTGGTGGTTGTTGACCATCAGCTGTCTCCGATCCAGATTCGGAATCTGGAAGCCATCCTCGGTGCCGACAAAGTGCGCGTGATGGATCGCACGGACCTGATTCTTGAGATTTTTGCGCAACGTGCACGATCGGCTGAGGGTAAGTTACAGGTCGAACTCGCACAAATGCAGCACCTATTGACACGTTTGGTTAAGGGTTGGACGCACTTGGAGCGTCAGCGCGGAGGTATCGGCGTACGCGGTGGGCCTGGCGAAACACAGCTTGAAATCGACCGACGCTTGGTCGGCGAGCGCATCAAGAAACTCAAGGACCGACTCGCCAAGCTCGAGCGGCAACGCGCCACACAGCGGGCTGGTAGGCGGCGCGCTGGTGCCTTCACCGTGTCTATCGTGGGTTACACCAACGCCGGAAAATCGACCTTGTTCAACCGTCTCACAAGGGCGGAGACCTACGTCGCCGACCAGTTGTTTGCCACGCTCGACACCACCACGCGGCGGATTTTTCTTGCACCTTCATACAATGTGGCGCTTTCGGACACGGTCGGTTTCATCCGCGAATTGCCGCACGGTCTGGTCGCCGCCTTCCATGCAACTCTGACGGAGGCTTTGGAGGCCGATGTATTGCTGCATGTCATCGATGCCTCCAACCCCGCCCGCGAACAGCAGATTGCCGACGTTGAAAGTGTATTAGCGGAGATTGGCGCGGGCGACATTCCGCAAATACGCGTTCTTAACAAAATCGATCGACTGGAAACGAGCGCCATGCCCTCGGTTCTCAGGGACGAGAATGGTAAAATTTGCGAAGTTCGAGTCAGCGCTGTGACTGGTGCCGGCTTTGATTTGCTCCGTGATGCGCTGGCGGAGTTTGCATCGGTGGCTATGATTCCGGAGGCCAATGCAACGCCTGAAGAGTTTCTGACCGATTGGACGTCGACGGAACCTTTGACTGGCAATGACACACAAACAACAAATTCTGCGGTGGCAAAGTTGGATCAATCCGCCGTCTCCCCTCACTTTCATTGAATTAACCCCGGAGTCATTGTATGCGGTCGAATATGCGATCGATGGTGATCGAAGTTTTGTCTGTGGCCATCGCATTAATCAGTTATCCGTTCTATCGGCTGCGGCACGCTTTAGTGGTCTGGCGTCTGCGCCGAAGTGGTGTCTCTCTACATGGTGCGCAGGTCAGCGAGATGTCGCTCAACGATCCGCAGTGGGGTAAACGCGGGAGTGGCGGCGGTGGAGGCGGCGGTAATGACGGCCCGCCAGACCTTGACCAAATCATCAAGAAGCTAAACCAGAAGTTGGCTGGACTATTCGGCCAGAATCCCGCCGGTAACAACGGCAACAACAGCGGCGGATCGGGTGGTGGTGCGCCATCCGGCGCGGCGCTGGGTGGTGGCTTTGCGCTGGCCGCAAGTCTTGCGCTTGCGGTTTGGCTCGCAACGGGCTTCTACATCGTCGAAGAGGGCAGCCGAGGTGTGGAATTGCGACTGGGCAAGTATTCGCAGACAACGACACCGGGGCCCCGTTGGCACTGGCCGTATCCGATTGAGACCCACGAGGTGGTGAATATCAGCCAAGTCCGGGCCATTGAAGTCGGGCATCGCAATAGCCAAAAGACCAAGGTCAAGGAAGAAGCCTTGATGCTGACGCAAGACCAGAACATCGTTGATGTGCAGTTCGCTGTGCAGTACACGCTAAAAAGCCCTGAAGAATATTTGTTTAACAACCGCGGACCGGACGAAGCCGTACGCCAAGTCGCGGAAACGGCAATGCGCGAAATCGTTGGTCGTAGCAAGATGGATTACGTGCTCTATGAAGGTCGTGGCGAGATTGCATCGAGCGCGAAAGTGCTGATGCAAAAAATTCTCGATCGTTACACGACGGGTATTTTGATTTCCACTGTGAACTTGCAGAATGCCCAGCCGCCTGAGCAAGTGCAGGGCAGCTTTGATGATGCGGTTCGTGCAAAGCAGGATAAAGAGCGCCTGAAAAATGAAGGCGAGGCATACGCCAACGATATCCTGCCAAAAGCGCGAGGTCTCGCCGCTCGTTTGATCGAGGAAGCGAACGGACACAAACAACGGGTCGTTGCCAATGCGCAAGGTGATGCGTCTCGCTTCTCGGCTGTGGTGTCCGAGTATGAAAAAGCACCGCAGGTGACGCGGGAGCGGATGTATCTCGAAACCATCCAGCAGGTGATGCAAAATACCAGCAAGGTATTGGTCGATCAAAAAGGTGGACAGAATCTGTTGTATCTGCCGCTCGACAAGATCATGCAAATGTCCGGTCCGAGTGCGTCGAGCCAGAGCGCCGACCCTGTCGCTAAGTCAGTGACCTTGTCAGATCCCCCTGCAACTGCCGCACCCGACCCTGTTGCTGCACGACGCGATTTGCGTTCGCGCGACGGCCGTTAAGCGAGGAGCACGAATATGAAAAAAAATCTTCCTCTCATTCTCATGATTGTGGTGGGGGTGCTCATCACGATGGTAATGACCGCATTTACGGTTGACCAGCGTCAGGCGGCGATCCGTTTCCGCCTCGGTGAAGTTGTCGCGTTGCACACGCAGCCGGGTCTTTACTTCAAGGTGCCATTGATCGAAAATATCCGTATCTATGACACCCGTATCCAGACGTTGGATACGAAAGACGCCGAACGCATCCAGACTAGCGAAAAGAACAACGTGTTGGTTGACTCGTTCGTAAAGTACCGCATCATCGACGTCAAGCAGTTCTTTGTTTCGACGCGGGGTGACATTACCGCAGCAGAGGTGCGTCTCGCCCAATCGGTGAATAACGATTTGCGCGACGAATTCAGCCAGCGCACACTCGCAGAGGTGATTTCCGGTGAACGCGACAAGATCATGGAAAACTTGCGCTTGAAAGCCGATAAGGACGCGCGCAGCATTGGTATCGAAGTGCTCGACGTGCGTCTGAAGCGTGTTGACCTCGTGCCGGAAATTTCGGCCGACGTGTATAAGCGTATGGAGTCAGAACGCAAACGGGTGGCGAACGAGCTTCGCGCTACCGGTGCTGGTGAAGCGGACAAGATCAAAGCCGACGCAGAACGCCAGCGGACGATTATCTTGGCCGAAGCCTATCGTGAAGCACAAAAGACCAAGGGTGAGGGTGATGCCCAAGCCGCCCGTGTTTATGCACAGGCATTTGGCCGTAACGCCGAGTTTTATTCGTTCTATCGCAGCATGGAGGCCTATAAAGAGAGTTTCCGTAACAAGTCTGATGTGATGGTGCTCGATCCAAGCTCGGACTTCTTCAAATACATGCGTAACCCGGGCCGCGGCAAGTAAGTTTCTGCCTCATTTGGGGTTGCAAAAGGGGCGAAAGACGGCGCTCAAGCATTGCAGCAACACCAGCCCGAAGTGCGTATAATTCACCAACGGCGCGTTCTGAAAAGAGCGCGCCGTTTTTGTTGCCTGCAAATAACGGATTTGGCGGACGAAAATGGGATTCTGGGATGTGTTGTTGGCTGGTGGGGCGCTGATGCTGATTTTTGAAGGCATCATGCCCTTTGTCGCGCCTGATGTATGGAAGAACACCATGCGCCAGGCCATCGCCCTTTCGAGCGGCCAACTGCGGTTCGTGGGCATGCTCGCCATTGTCGCGGGCTTGGTATTGTTGTCGCTGGTTTCTTTCGCAAATTGAGCTGGACTGAATTATTGCCATGGCAACCTGGGTCCTTCCTGAGAATATCGAAGACGTACTGCCGGCGGATGCCGCCAAGCTTGAGCGGATGCGGCGTATCGCGCTCGATACGTTTGCAGCGCACGGCTACGACCTAGTCATCCCGCCATTGCTCGAATACGTTGAGTCACTGCTTTCCGGTGTTGGCCACGACATGGATCTGGCGACGTTTAAGCTCGTCGATCAGTTGTCTGGCCGCATGATGGGGCTGCGTGCTGATACGACGCCACAAGTGGCGCGTATCGATGCACATGTGCTGAATCGTGGCGGTGTGACGCGGCTTTGTTATGCAGGCAGCGTGCTACACACCTTGCCAAGCGGGTTGGGTAAGTCCCGTCAGCCGTTCCAAGTGGGCGCTGAGCTTTATGGTCACGCCGGGCTCGACGCGGATATCGAAATCCAGCAGCTGATGCTTGATACCTTGTCGGCTGTGGGGATACGAGCCGTACGTCTCGACACCGGCCAACCGAGCATCTTTCGTAGCCTGGCGGATGCCGCCGCCGTAGCGCCGCAAGAACGTGAAATGTTGTTCGCTGCCGTGAGTGGCAAAGACAGCGCAACCCTCGCCGAATTTGCGAGCAAAACCTCAACCCCGACCCAGACCCTCGCGCCGACGGAAATCGCGATGCGGCGCGCCATCTCACGTTTGCCGAGTCTGTACGGTCAGGATGCGGAACGTGTCATCGAACGAGCCCGTCAAGAGTTGCCGGCGCTTCCGGGGATCGAGATTGCGCTTGCGCAACTCTCACGTGTTGCCGCGCACTTTTCTGCGCAAGGTCTGGCCGTCTCAATCGATCTTGGCGAACTCGGTGGATTCAATTACGAAAGTGGCATCGCGTTTGCGGCATTCACCGACGGCGCTTCGGAGGCCATCGCGCGCGGAGGCCGTTATGACGATATCGGCTTGGTATTTGGACGCGCGCGACCGGCGACTGGATTCTCGATGGACCTAAAGTCGCTATTGCGTCTAGTCGATGATGTTGAGCCGGCAAACAAGATCGTATTGGCACCGGCTTCGCCTGATCGGGGTGCCCGCGAAGCAATGGCGGCATTCAGAAAGCAGGGTTACACCGTGGTTGGAGCACTTGGCAGCGGTGAAGCGTTTGACAGCGTGTTGATCACGCACCTCATGGAATACACGGATGGACAGTGGCAAATCAAGGCAAAAGGACTGTAATGCGTAAGAACGTGGTGGTGGTTGGTACTCAATGGGGCGACGAGGGCAAGGGCAAGATCGTTGATTGGCTCACTGAAAAAGTGGCGGGTGTGGTGCGCTTTCAAGGCGGTCACAACGCCGGGCACACGCTGGTGGTCAACGGCAAAAAGACCATCCTGCGCCTGATTCCATCCGGCATGTTGCATCCGCATGTGACGTGTTACATCGGCAACGGCGTGGTGCTTTCGCCGGAAGCGTTGCTCAAAGAGATCGACGAGCTGACCGCGGCCGGGCTCAATGTGGTTGAACGCCTGCGTATCTCCGAGGCTTGCCCATTGATCTTGCCATATCACGTGGCACTCGATCAGGCGCGCGAAATTCAGAAAGGTGACGCCAAGGTCGGCACCACCGGACGCGGTATCGGCCCGTGTTACGAAGACAAGGTGGCGCGTCGTGCGATTCGTGTGACGGATCTCATGTTCCCGCAGCGCTTTAAGGACAAACTCATTGAGGTGCTCGACTATCACAACTTTGTTTTGACCAAGTACCTGAATGCCGCGCCGGTTAGTGTGGAGTCGGTGTTTGAGCCAACGCTGGCGATGGCTGAACGCCTAAAGCCGATGATCGCCGACGTCTCAGCGGAGTTGCATCAAGTGATGGCCTCGGGCAAACAATTGATGTTTGAAGGCGCGCAGGCTGCGTTGCTCGACGTTGACCACGGCACCTATCCGTTTGTGACCTCCTCCAACTGTCTTGCGGGTCAGGCCTCCGCGGGCGCGGGGGTTGGTCCAAACGCGCTGCATTACGTACTCGGTATCACCAAAGCCTACGCCACACGAGTTGGCTCAGGCCCATTCCCGACCGAGTTGGAAAACGACATCGGCCAACGTTTACGCGATCGAGGATTCGAATACGGTTCGGTCACCGGTCGTCCGCGTCGCTGTGGTTGGTTTGACGCTGCGGCGCTGAAACGTGCCGCGCAGATCAACGGCCTCTCCGGGCTGTGTATCACCAAACTCGACGTGCTCGATGGCCTGGAAGAGTTGAAGGTCTGCACCGGCTACCAAGTGGACGGCAAGGTGATTGATATCCTGCCCTACGGCGCGGAATCCATTTCAGCCTGTACGCCGATCTACGAAACGCATCCGGGCTGGTCGGAAAGCACGCTCGGCGTTCAGTCCTTCGACAAGCTTCCGAAGAATGCACAAACCTATCTGCGCCGATTGGAAGAACTGGTCGGCACACGTGTCGCGCTCGTGTCTACGGGGCCAGATCGTAACGAGACGATCGTGTTGCATCATCCGTTTGACTGAAAAACTCGCCTATTGGCGGACATTTTCAGGCAAAAAATCCTGAAAGTGCCCGCTGATATTGGATTTTCTGCTTTTAAGGAGAATATCCGGGCGGATGTAGGCTGTATTTGAATACAGTATCATCCATGGGTGAACACAACCCATCCCGCCTCTAGTCCGCAGCCGACTCGGTTCGCCGTCATCGACCTTGAAACCACCGGCATGACTGCAACCGCTGACCGCATCACCGAGGTCGGCATCATCACTGTGGTCGATGGCGCGGTGATTGAAGAGTGGTCCACACTGGTTGATCCTGAGTGCTCAATCCCCGCCGAGATCCAAGCGCTCACCGGTATCACCAATGCCATGGTGCGCGATGCGCCGACCTTTGCAGAGGTCGTCGATGAAGTTCGCAGTCGGCTAGAAGGGGCGGTGTTTGTTGCCCACAACGCGCGTTTCGACTACGGTTTCATCAAGAACGAGTTTCGCCGACTCGGTGAGAGTTTCACCGCCGACGTGCTGTGTACGGTGCGCCTGTCGCGTCGGCTTTATCCCGAATACAGTCGGCACGGACTCGATCAACTCCGTGAACGACACCAGCTGTCGATGGATGGTCGCCACCGCGCGATGGGTGATGCGCGCGCGGCGTGGCAATTTATTGAGGTCGCCACGCGTCAACATTCAACGCCGGTGGTCAACGAGGCGATTAAGGCGCTGCTGAAGATGCCGAGCCTGCCGCCGCAACTCTCGCCGGGTGCGCTAGATAACCTTCCCGAAGGCCCGGGCGTCTATGTGTTCTACGGCGTGAACAATCTGCCGATTTATGTCGGCAAAAGCATTAACCTGCGCGACCGTGTGCGTTCACACTTTTTGTCGGACTACCGCAGCGCCAACGACCTGCGACTCTCGACTGAAATCACTCGTATCGAAGTGGAACAAACCGCGGGCGAGCTTGGCGCGTTGCTGCGAGAGATTGCGCTGATCAAGACGCGTATGCCGCTGCGCAACCATCGCTTGCGACGCAATCAAGAGGGTGTCTTCATCCGTCTTGAGGCTCTGCATTCGATGCCGGAGTACATCCCGCTCGCCCAGATTGACTGGTCTGGCCCCAGTGCGCCTAATGGCTTGTACGGGCCGTTTTCAGCGAAGACACAGGCGAAGACCGCGCTCAATCAACTGGCCACAGACTACGAGTTATGCTGGCATGTGATTGCCGCGAAGCCGATCAGCGCCGCCTGTTTTGGTCGGCAGCTTCACCGCTGTCGCGGGCACTGTGTGGGCGAAGAAAGTCTCATGCAGCACAACCTGCGTCTCGTCGAAGCGCTCGCAGATAAACGTTTTCCGCACTGGCCGTTTGCCAGACGGGTGGCGTTTCGAGAAGTCAATGTTGAGACAGGATTGGCGCAAGTGCACGTGTTTGATCGTTGGTGTTTAGTTGGCAGCGCGCGCACCGAGGACGAACTTGAGATGGTCCGAGAGGCCCCTCAGCAGGAGTTTGATATTGACGTCTATCGATTGCTAAGGAAGTCGGTGGAGCGGGGGGAGGGTGTGGTGCTAGGCGAAGCATACGAGACGGTGCGGTGATGGTGCCTAGCAACGCTCGCTTTGCTCGCATTGGTGTTGGGACTCGGTCACGTTCCGCGACCCCGCTGCGGCGGCTCCTCGCGTTGCTCGTAGCATCGCCGTCAGCTTTCGAGTCCCTTCCGCGAATGCCGCAGGGCATTCGCTCCTGGTCGCCAAAATGAAAAAAGCCGCTTTCGCGGCTTCATTTCATTTTGGTGCCCAGGAAGGGACTCGAACCCCCACAGTGTTGCCACCGCTAGGACCTGAACCTAGTGCGTCTACCAATTCCGCCACCTGGGCCTCATCTTGCACAATTACTCGTGAACGTATCAGGTATGGCTCGTTCACCGGAACAACATTCTTTCCACACCAGAAATACCCAAGTGTTACAGGGACTATCCGCGTAAAATGAGGGCGAATAATAGCCAAAAGCCCATCAATTGTCCACCTCAAAGCCAAAAACAACCAAAGCTCAGCAAAAGCGCAACGCCCACGCGGTGATTGCGAAACAACCCGCACGAACCAAAAAGCCTTCCGCCGAGGAGGTCGCGTTTTCACCCTCGGCACCAGTCTCCGGTGCAGCTTCTAAACGATCAACCGATCCGCACGCCTCTCGCGAAGCCGAGAAGTACGAAAACCCGATTCCATCACGTGAATTAATCATGGACGTGCTCACCCAAGCCGGTGTGCCGATGATGGAAGACGAAATCGCCGCCGCGTTAGAAATTCACGAAGCGGAAGTCGCTGGTTTTACCCGCCGTCTAAACGCCATGGAGCGCGACGGGCAGGTGATGAAGAACCGCCGCGGAGCCATTGGCCTGTCGGCAAAAATGGATCTAATCGCCGGGCGAGTGCAAGGACATCCAGACGGTTTTGGTTTCTTGGTGCCGGACGATAAGTCGGAAGACTTGTTCTTGGGCCCGAAACAAATGCAGAAGGTACTCGACGGTGATCGTGTGCTGGTGCGCGAAATCGGCGTTGATCGCCGTGGACGTCGTGAAGCGTCGATCATCGAGATCCTCGAACACAAGAACACGCGTGTTGTCGGCCGGCTGTTTGAAGAACACGGTGTGTTGTTTGTTGTTGCTGAGAACAAACGCATCAGCCAAGATATTTTGGTTGAACCCGGTCATGACATGAAAGCCGCACCGGGCCAGGTGGTAATGGTCGAACTGGTGGCACAGCCATCGAAGAATTCTGAGCCGGTTGCACGTGTTATTGAAGTCTTGGGTAACTACGCCGACCCCGGCATGGAAATCGAGATTGCGTTGCGCAAACACGATCTTCCGTACGAATGGTCGGACGAAATTTTGGCGCTGGAAAAGAAGCTGCCGAAAAAAGTCACGGCAAAGGAATGTGAAGGCCGGCAGGATCTTCGTGCGCTGCCGTTTGTGACCATCGACGGTGAAACTGCGAAGGACTTTGACGACGCGGTTTACGCTGAGCGCCAAGGTAAAGGCTTCAAGTTATACGTCGCGATTGCCGACGTCTCGCATTACGTTAAGCAGGGTGACGCGCTTGATCGTGAATCGCGGCTGCGCGGCAACTCGGTGTACTTCCCGCGTCGCGTGATTCCGATGTTGCCCGAGGCGCTGTCCAACGAAATGTGTTCGCTGAACCCACACGTTGATCGTCTGGCGCTGGTGTGTGAGATGCAGATTTCGGCGCAAGGCGAAGTGAAGCGTTACGACTTTTATGAGGCGGTTTTTCATTCTCAGCAACGCCTGACCTATACCAAGGTCGCGAAGTATCTCTACGAAAACGAGAAAGATCACGGCATCGAAGAGAAGTTGCTGCCGCACATTCGCCACTTAGACGAGGTATTTCAAGTGCTGCTGGCTGCGCGTCACAAGCGTGGCGCGATTGACTTTGAATCGTCGGAAACGGAAATGCGCTTCACCGAAGATGGCAAGATTTCCGAAATAGTGCCATCGAAGCGCAACGATGCGCACCGGCTGATCGAAGAATGTATGTTGGCGGCAAACGTCTCCACGGCAAACTTCCTGCTCGAACACGAACATCCGGCGTTGTATCGCGTACACGAAGGGCCGAACGAAGAAAAGCTCGCGCAAGTGCGCGGCATGCTGAAAGACTTCGGGCTCTCGCTGGGCGGTGGCAAAGACCCGAGCCCTTCAGATTACGCAGCGTTGATTGTGAAGATCAAAGGTCGCCCGGATGAATCCTTGCTCAATACTGTTTTGCTGCGTTCGTTACGCCAAGCGGTGTATTCGCCGGAGAATGTCGGACATTTTGGTTTGTCCTACGAAGCCTACACGCACTTCACCTCGCCGATCCGCCGTTATCCGGATTTGTTGACACATCGTGCGATCAAAGCGATTTTGCACAACGACGTCTATGACCCGAAAGAGTCATGGGATGCGCTGGGGCAGCAGTGCTCGATGACCGAGCGACGCGCCGACGACGCCACGCGTGACGTGGTGGCGTGGCTTAAGTGCTACTACATGAAGGACCGTCTCGGCGAGACCTTTGCCGGCACGATTTCATCGGTCACAAGTTTTGGTATTTTTGTTGCGCTCGACGATGTGTATGTTGAAGGCCTCGTGCACATCTCGGATCTCGGCCAGGACTATTTCAAGTACGACAAAGACCGGCATCAGATTGTCGGTGAACGTACACGCAAGAAATACCAGCTGGCCGACCGCGTCAACATCAAGGTTGTTCGCGTCGATATTGAAACATCGAAGATTGATTTCACTCTAGCGGCAGAGCGTATTCGTTCACGTGCTGAAATCGCGGCGATGGAAGCGCCTGAGTACAAACCGGGTGCGGCCCCTGCCTCGCCCAAGGTCGCGCCAGTGTTGCAGGCCGGGCGAGCAAATCTGAACGCGCCGATCTCATCTCAGTCACCCGCGCCAAAGTCTCCTCCTGCTCCAGCGGCGGGCTCAAGCAAAAAAGTGGTGATGACGGTTTCCAGCGCGAACCCGCCCACCACACCGCTCGCTGGATTGGATGGCGGTACACAGCCGAGTCGTTACGGCAAACTATCGCCGAAAAAATTGCCGAAGCCGGACACCGCTGCGTCCTCCGCTAAATCTGCTGCGCGGCAAACAAAGCCCGCGTCCAAAGGTGCAAAGGGGGCCAAAGGAAAAACGGGCGGATCAAAACAAACCTTCGCGACGTCAAAGAAGAATAAAAAATCATGAAGCCCCAAGTACTGTTTGGCTTCCACGCGGTGGCATCTCGTCTGAAGGCACGTGCCGATACGGTGGAAGAGTTGTTCATCAGCGCCACGCGCGAAGAGCGAAGTGATGCGCGGCTCGATCGTTTGCTCGCAATCGCTAAAGACAAAAATGTCCGGGTGTTGGCGGTGGACAACAAACGCCTCGATGGCATGACCGGCAATGCGCGGCATCAGGGCGTAGTTGCGATGGCGCGCCCGTTTCAGTTGCCGCAGTTTGTGGATGACGTGCTCGAAACGGTTGAAGGACCTCCGCTGCTATTGGTGTTGGACGGCGTGACCGACCCACACAATCTCGGTGCGTGTTTGCGCGTCGCAGATGCGGCCGGTGCACACGCTGTGATCGCGCCGAAAGATCGATCGGTCGGTTTGAATGCAACCGTCATGAAAGTCGCAAGCGGGGCGGGCGAGAACATGCCCTACATTGTGGTGACCAATCTTGCGCGAACGCTGCGCGAGCTCAAGGATCGGAACATCTGGGTGATCGGCGCGGATGAGGGCGGCGAAAGTACCCTATACGAATCCAAACTGGCCGGCCCGCTGGCGTGGGTGCTTGGCGCGGAAGGTGAGGGCCTGCGTCGCCTCACGCGTGACACCTGTGACCAGATCGTATCCATCCCCATGTTGGGCTCGGTGGAAAGCCTGAACGTGTCGGTCGCCTCCGGCGTTTGTTTGTTTGAAGCACGGCGGCAACGATTGGCGTCGCCGTCTTAGTCCGCATCTGCGGCATTCAAGTGCGGATCACTAGTGTCCCAACGTTTTGAACAAATCACCCTAGATCGGCTCGGTCGGGGTTTTTGTGTCGTCGAGCGCGGGCACGAGCAGGGCCTTAATGGGTGTTGTTTCAAACATGTTCAGATTTAGTACGCGAAGGATTTCGTGCAAGGAGTGGTCGAGATGCAAC
>JBIIYQ010000111.1:0-9235 GCA_044346745.1 Usitatibacteraceae bacterium
TCAAAGCAAGTTGGTCAGGGCGTGGGTAGCCGCGCGTGCCGATGAGATCGAATTGTTTTATCTGCCCAGCTATAGCCCGGAACTCAATCCCGAGGAACGCCTGAATGCCGATCTCAAGCACGTGATCGGCGCGAAGGTGCCAGCTCGTACGAAGGCCAAACTCAAGATAGTGGCTACTGAGCACATGACAAATCTTGAGCAGTCGCCGGAACGCGTCAAACGCTATTTCCAAGACCCGCGCGTAAAGTACGCAGCATGAATAGTTCAAACTTCACTTGGCCGAATCAATAGCGTCCCGCACGTTGTTCGCACCAGTGCTGCCACATTGCGCGGTAGGCCGTATCGAGCTCATACGCAACCCGCTTCGACCGGCTGTCATCGCCGGAATTCAAGCGACCGCGCAGAGTCTGGCGCAAGGAGTTGAGTGCCGGAAGATCTTCCATTGCCGTTAATGCCTTCTTCACGTAGGCGTCTTCGCTGTCAGTAGTCCAGTCATTGAGTCCGACGGCTGCGAGAATGGCGGCACCACAACGAGAAACCGTGCGATTCCCTGAAAGTGCGACGAAGGGGACGCCCATCGAAAGCGAGTGGAAACTCGTTGTGCCGCCGTTGTAGGGAAACGGATCAAGCGCCATGTCAATTTCTTGGTGAAGCGCTAGGTAGTCGTTTAGCGACATCCAGGGCTGAAATGAGATGCGCGCAGGATCAATGCCGTTCTCGGCAAACCAGTCGAGCAAGTTCAACTTTACGGCGTTATCGGAAACGCTTCCTAACAAGAGCCGAGTGTCCGATCTTGCGGTGAGTATTCTGGACCACAACGCCACAACCGGCGGGCGGATTTTGCGCGGGTTGTTCAAGCACGCCAAGGTAATTCCATGTCCCGACAATGCGGGTAGTTGGCCAACATCTGGTGCACATGCCGCGACTTGAAATGCAGCGTTGCCGTGCGGTATTCGCACCAGCCTCTCCGAGTGCCATTGATCTGTCACGCCTACTGGATCCAGCCATTCATCGGTAATGCGATAGTCCATCGCATCCAGCCCGGTTGTCCCAGCATAACCAATATAGGTCACTTGGATGGGTGCCGGTTTGCGCGCGAACACAGGCAGGCGGTTGTAAGCCGTGTGACTTGAAAGATCAACAAGAATGTCGATGCCATCTGCCTGTATTTGTTGAAATAGTTGATCGTCACTGAGATGGAGGCATGGTGTCCACGCGTCGACGTAGGTCGCTAGACGTTTGGTCATGTCATCCACTTGGCCGTGATTGCTGTAGATGTACACCGCAAAGTTGTATCGGTCGTGGAACGCTAAGATTGGTTCAAGAAAAAAAGCAACGGCGTGGTTGCGCAGGTCGCCGGAAACATAACCAATCTTTAGTCGACGATCAGCCTGCGGAGAATTGTGATGTTTTGGCCAAAGGGCGCGGCGCGGTGCTTCGATTTCCGCAGCGAACTTACGGTGCTCAAAAAACAAATCTTCATTTGAAATGTTGTGATCGTTCTGTAGGCAAAACAAATAATCACTGAACACCGCAGCATGGTCAGGCTTAAGTCGTAGCGCATCCCGATAGCTCGCGGTAGCTGCGCTGACATCACCCAGAGCCAGTTGTACCGAGCCGGTGTTGCCGATCGCCTCGACAAAGTCTGGCTGTAGTCGACACGCGGTTTGGTATGCAGCGAGGGCTTCGCTTAATCGACCTTGTTGCTGAAGCACTGCGCCAAGGTTCTTGTGAGCGATCGCCGAGTTTGGCGACAATGCAACCGCACGCGCTAGGTGTTGCTGTGCCATCTCACACTCATTGATGCTGTAGTACAACTTACCGAGATTGCAATGTGCGCTGGTGAATTCCGGGTTTAGTGACAGTGCAACAAGAAAAGCGGATTCGGCCGCCGTCAGTTCGCCGATCGATACCAGCGCATTTGCAAAGTTATAGAAGGCACCGTGGTCTTGCGGGTTCAGGCTAATGGTTCTTTGAAATGAAGGGATTGCATCAAGTACCCGCCCGAGGGCAACCAATGACAGTGCGAGCGCGTGATGCGCAACCGAGTAGTCAGGCTTTAGGCGGGTTGCATGTTGGAATGCAGAAACCGCTTGTCCATGGTCACCGACCGATGAATAACCCACACCAAGATTGCGCCATGCAACGGCGTTGGCGGGGTCGATGAGCGTAATTCGGGATAGATACTGAACTGCCTGTTCGGGCCGGCGCTGTTTGAAGTAAAAATTGCCCGCCTCCGTTAGTGCTTGCGAAGACTGTCGGTCGGCTTCAACAGCACGCGTGAAGTGTTGCTCAGCCTCGAGAATCTTCCCGGCCGCCGCATAGCGCTGGGCTTGTTCGAGCAACGCGGTGGATGTGCGCTGCTGTTTATTGCGATGATGTGCTTGTAGATTCAAGGGAGCCTCCTGCCGAGATGGTGACTCTGATTATCGGCAAGGGGGGTGTTTTGCAAGGTTTGAATTGGCGCGGAAAAACGCGTCATTTCTTGCGGTTAGCCCTTCAAAACACGTCACAAATAGTGCCTGGCAGCCGCCCGACTAGAATGTTTGGGTCAAACGGTTGTTTAGACGGTTTATGAAAGGTTTTGTGATGCAGCAGATTGTTGATTTTGTATTGGAGCTTGATAAGTTGAAGGCGGTTACGCGAAAGACGAGACCGCTCGGCCAAGATCGATACGAGAACTCTGCTGAGCATAGCTGGCAAATCGCGATGTTTGCCTCCTCACTCGCGCATTACGCCGAAACACCGGTAAACATCGATCGTGTCATCGCCATGCTGTTGGTGCACGACATCGGAGAGATCGATACCGGCGACACGATGGTCTACGTAACCGAAGGACAGGCCGAACGAAAGTTGGCTGAACGCGTGGCGGTCGAACGTATTTTTGGCCTGTTGCCCGATGACCACCGCGATAAATTTATGTCGCTCTGGCAGGAATTCGAAGATGCTGAAACACCCGAGGCGCGTTTTGCACACGCCGCCGACCGGGCGATGCCAGTACTGCTGAATTTGGCCAATGAGGGACAGAGCTGGCGTGAAAACGGTATTACACACGCACGTGTGGTTGCCCGAATCGGCCCGCCTATTCAGGAAGGCTGCCCTGCCTTGTGGTCTTACTTGGAAGCGCAGCTAAACGAAGCAGAGCAGCGTGGTTGGTATGGAGCAAAGCAGGCGTAGTTTTTAATGTTCTGGTTGCGAGACTCTTGGCCGTCGGGAATTTCGCGCGGAATTGACGGCAGGGAATGACTACTTTGCGGCGGCGGGAACAAATGGTTAGGCGGCTCGCTCGCTGAGCGCCTTAAACACCGCTTGAACGCACTGCGCATTGTTGGCGAAAGTGAGTAACGAAAGCGCCTCTGACTGAACACACCAGCCGAACGCCTTGTGCTCGTCCGAGAGCTTGGGTATCCGCATTTCGGGAATGACCCCATAGAAAACCTTCTCTTGGACGTGCGTAGGCTCCGGCCCATAGCTATTGCGCCACTCTGCCTTGATTGGGTAAACGTGTTCGAAACATGCCGAGTTGACCGATTGCAGACGGATTGACGTTTCTTCCCATACTTCACGGATAGCAGCCGCTTCAAAGGATTCGCCGGGCTCGAGGGCACCGGAAACGCCTTGCCAGAAATCTGGGAGCGAAAGTTCTGGACGAGGATTGCGTTGCAGGAGAAGCACAGACCAAGTCGAGCCATGCTTTGCGATCACAAATACTTGAACAGAGAACGGGAGTCGCATTGCAGACGCCTAACGCATAGTCAACCGGCCAGTGACGGCAGGACTCAGGACCGGCGAAAATGCCGCTACCCCTTGGGTCAGAGTCAACTTGTTTTGCATTTGATTCTGTCGATCGATATGTGAAATCAGAGAGCCTTCGCGAACTGCGGCTTGTGGCCGATTGTGCCAACTTCGCCTGCGTTCCACAAGTTTGGTGAGCGCAAAATTTCACACGAGATTTCAGATACCCAAATTTCTCAGGCGAAACATAAGCCAGTTACAAAAAAAGTCATAGACAGCGGTAAGCCGACTTCTGATTAAGACGTTAACTCCTCATGATTGGTTGAACTTCAACCATGTCTGGCACCAACAACCTGTGGTGCGCTAATGAGGAGATACGGTATGTCGATATCAAGAGTCGCACTTTCGGGGATGTTTGCCACCATCGTTGTAGGCGCAGTGGCTGTGCCTAACCTTAGTGAGGCACGTAGCAGCGGAGAGATTTCAATTCAGATCGCGCCGCCGCCAATACCTTATGAAGCTTTACCGCCACCGCGGCGTGGATACGTTTGGGTTAACGGTTATTGGAACTGGGGCCATCACCGTCACGTGCGGGTACCCGGCGCGTGGGTGCGAGAGCGGCGTGGTTATGCTTATCACCCACATCATTGGGAACAGCGTGGCGGAGGTTGGTACCTGAACCACCGTCGTTGGGATCGCGATGGCGACGGGGTGCCAAACAATCGTGACCGATACCCCGATAATCGTTACCGGCGATAGCGCATTGCTGATTGAAATTCGTCCCGACGTTGATGTGCAGCGCCGGGACGCAGATCGCTTGGAGCAAGCCTACGCGGGGGTGGTTGTGGCGCGACGCGTCAGCTTCATCAATGTCTTGATAAACAACTGACCGTCGGCCGAAGCTTCGGGCACTTCCTTGCGGTAGACACGACCATCTTTCGTGCGCCATAACAACTTCATGTTCACCAACTCCCGACGCAGTGTTGCGTTGTCGGAAAAGGTATGAAATTGTGCGATGTAGTCGTTGACTTCGCCTTCGGATAAGTCGCGTTTTGCCGGTAGCCGGCACCATAACGCCAGCATCGCCAACTCGCGTATTGATAGCTGCAACGGAAAGCGCGTCATACGACCGTGCGTGTCGAAGTGGCTTAACGCGCGTAACACCGGCTTTGGTAAGTCGGAACCGCGGGGCAAGGTAATCGGCTCCGCACGTTTGTGAGGAATCGCCGAATCCGCATCGGCGCGCAGTGATTGGAAGTTTCGGTAACCTGCGCTCTTCGCGATGACATTCAACATCGCGAGATAGCTGGGGAGCGCAGTCGTTGATTTCTCAACGAGTTGGTGGCGCAACGCTTTACAAAACAGCGATACGTCAGCCACACGCAGTGGGACGGGGGTTTGGGAAGGACGCATTTCATCTCCTGTGTGCCACACGAGGTGCTGGGGTCGCCGACTTGCAGCAGGGCACAAAAAGAGGGTGTCCTGAGATTGAATGGCAGGTTTAGCTCGCAAAGTCTGCGCGGCAACGCCTTGGTTTACTGCCGACCGAGGAGAGATTTTACCGAGCTTCGAGGATATTTGTTGGCCGATGGACAAGTTCGCTGGAACAAATGCAGCTCGAACCCGTAATTTGTTGTTCTATCGCATAACGGTCGAAACAAAAAATCTCTCCGGATAGTCTTCGTACCGTTGCACGATATACGCCGCCCTGAGTGTGGGGGCGGATTCAATTCACGGCAGGAATTTATTTGGAGACCTCAATGAAATCACTTGTTATCGCAACCACGCTAGCGGCAGCCGTCACCTTCGGTTCGGCCTTTGCGAATCCCAACACCACACCAAAAGCAGACGCCGCTGCGACAAAGTATTGTCATAAAGAACGCCTCTACACCGCAGGCAATGACCTCGTGTGCAATTGGGCGCCTGCTGCCGCTGAAGCTTGTCGGGACAATACCGTCACCAGCCGTCTAGCGCAAAGCTCGGTAAGTGAAGCGCCGAAAAAAGCATCCCGTTGCCCGTCTGGACAGTGGTTGGTGCAGGTCACCACCAAGTAACGAAGACTTTCGTCACGAGCGCAACGGAGGGTTGTAGCGTTGGTGACTTGCGCGTCTTTATGCGGCGAAGTGACGGCTTGCGTGAATGCCGAGGCCACTCACGACACTTGAAAACCGATCACCTGTGACACGACTAGCCGCCGGGACAACCGCGGCAATCGCGTCGGTGAGGGCGCCAAAGCCAGTAGAGCCGCCGGTGAAATAGAGCGCGCCGATTGCCTCGGGTCGCAAGCCGGCAAGACGTAATGTCTCGCTGGCTGCCGCGACAATTTTTGTCATTTCAGCGGCGAGGGCAGCGCGTTGTTGGTCTGCATCAAAGTGGGCAGACAAGTTTTCTTCGACCGCCGCCAAATCGATCTCAGCAATTCCAGTTTGGGCGACGTCAATTTTCGCCGCTTCCGCTTTTGCGGCTAGCTCGTGACCGAGACGTTTTTCAACGACGGTCATTAGCCGTCGATGCAGAGCGCTGTCGGCGAACATACTCACCATCTGCCGCAATTCGATGAGGCGGTTGGGGGTGTAGACGGTGTTGATGAGGTGCCAGGTGGCAAGATCGAAATAGGTCGCACTCGGCACGCGCGACGGACCGCTCGTCGCGTTGCCTAACTTTGCACGCGTTGCCGAACCAAGACCGAGTTTCGGCATGATGGCCGCCACATTCACTTCGCGATCAAAATCTGTTCCGGCTACGTGAACGCCGTGGTTGGCAAGAATGTCTGACGCGCGTTCGGTCTGTGTGCGCTGCAGGGGGCCAACACGGACGACAGAAAAGTCCGATGTGCCGCCACCGATATCTGCAACGAGCACCAGCGTCTCTTTGTCGATCGTCTGCTCAAAATCCAGCGCGGCCGCGATCGGCTCATATTGAAAAGTAACATCACTGAACCCGACCGCCTGCGCTGCGCTTGCCAAGGTCTGTTGGGCGAGTTTGTCGCGCGCATTGTCGCCATCAACAAAAAATACCGGCCGACCGATCACGACCTGCGCAATTTCGGCGCCCACGTGTTGTTCCGCCTGGTGTTTTAGTTCGCGCAAATACGCGATCACCACATCGATGTACTTCACACTTACACCGAGCCCGACTTCCGTGGTGCGATCCATCAGATCCGAGCCAAGGATGCTCTTGATCGACCGCATGAGTCGACCCTCGTAGCCATCGACATACGCTTGGACGGCCGCGCGACCAAAAAGGCGTGAGCCATCTTCAGCGCTGTAAAAAACCGCGTTTGGCATCGCCACCGCCGAACCCTCGACGGGAACTAACTGTATGTGGCTATCGCCATGCGGCACCGCAACGGCTGAATTGGAGGTGCCAAAATCAATTGCACAATAGGGTGCGGAAGCTTTTGACATCGATGGGTGCGGGTGTGCCGGGGGCGCGAAGTATAGCAGCCCCGACTACGGCAACGTGAGAGGATTACTTGCCGTCCGCTGTGGCGTGTCGCCAAGCCAGTCCATCGGGGCCATCACCGGTCTCGATAGAAGCCGTGATGGCAAGTTTTTCCATGTCGAGCACTTCGACACGTTTGGCTTGATTGCGTGAGAAGAATGCGCGTTTGCCGTCCGGGGTGAATTGAATTCCCAACGGCACACCCGGCGTGCCAATACGCTGAACGATCTTGCGTGTCGCGACGTCCACCACGATGATCTCGCCCGATTCACCGCCGCGTGGATCAGATACCACCACACGTTTGCCATCCAGGCTGAGCTTCAGACGGTTGAGGCCCACACCGACCTTGAACGATTCTTTGACAGTATGTGTTGCGGTACCAATCACTGCGATTGTGCCGTCGGAGATGTGGCCGACCCATAGTTCAGTACCGTCCGGGGAAACATCGATCGCCTCAGGGCGGCCATTAACGGCAATTTGTTTGATCGCGCTCGGGATTGGCGGACCATCGAGCCGTATCGCGCTGACGTTGTCTGAGCCGATGTTGCTTGTGTATAACCATTTGCCATCAGGTGAAATGACCAACATATGACCGAGGGAGGAGCCGGTTCCCATCAACCAGTCAATCTTGTCGGTGGCGATGTCGTAACGCGCGACGGTGCGGGTCAACTCGGAGGTGAAATACACCTTGCCGTTGTGCAACTGAATGCCGTGCGGTCTTGTCAGTGCACCAAGATCGTGACGACGGACTTCGCGAGCGCCATCAATATCAATGATGGAAAGCGAATTGCCCGGTTTTTGTGCGCCATAGTTTGCTACCACGACCAACTTGCCATCGGCCGAAACCGCCGCTTCGTGGGGGCCTTCCCCGGTCGGCACTCGTGCCAACACCTTTAGTGAGACGGGATCAACAATCGCCGCGGTCGCTTCGTTCTTGTTCA
Source organism: Usitatibacteraceae bacterium (assembly GCA_044346745.1). GTDB lineage: Bacteria > Pseudomonadota > Gammaproteobacteria > Burkholderiales > Usitatibacteraceae > UKL13-2. Next base: position 8,121 of record JBIIYQ010000111.1, read on the forward strand.
GGACGATGAGCCGTGCCGGCGTTGCGGCAAGTGCAAACGTGGCGCAACAAAACATTGTGGCAAACAACATTTGGCGGGTCGTAGTGAAGCGTTTGATCAACACGGCGTTCTCCTTGGAAATCCAGCGTCTATTCTGCCGTAAGCTTCACCACTGATGCGTCCGTCCACGTTGCGTAAGTTTCGGTTCTAATAAAAGCTCAAACTTCATCATCACTTTCTCATGCCCAAGCCAAACGCCAAACCACTCACCGTTGATTCACTTTGGGAGATTGAGCGACTCGCCAACCCTGCACTCTCGCCGGACGGCAGCCAAGTGGTTTGTTCGCGAACTTGTTATGACCGCGCGAGCAATAAAACGTCGAGTCAATTGTGGCTGCTCTCAACGCTCGGCGGCGCGCCGCGTCAATTAACCACCTGTGGCGATCGGGACCGGCAGGCGGCGTGGTCACCTCGCGGTGATCATGTCGCCTTTATTGCTAAACGTGAGTCCGCTGGAAAAGTCGATTCAAACCCGCAGCTCTATGTGATTGCGCCAGACGGTGGAGAGGCGACACGTGTAAGCGATATCGCTGCCGGCGCTGAAGCATTTAAGTGGATGCCGGATGGCAAACACATCATTTGTTTAGCCTGGGTGTGGCCAAATTTAAAGGGGCTCGACGCGCAGAATAAACAGGTTCGGGCGTTCGCGGAACGAAAAGAATCCGGCTACGTCACCAGCGAAGGCTACTATCGCTATTGGGACCACAATCTGCCGATGGATCGCGCCGTCCATCTTTTGTGCGTAAACATCGAGTCTGGCAAGACGGTCGACTTGTTCGAAGGCACGAGTTACGAATTGCCGCGCGCAGATTTGAATGCGGAGATGCTTGACATCAGCCCCGACGGAAAACGCATTGTGTTTATGCACGATGCAAAAGTGGAAAGACGTGCAAGTAACCCGCACGCGTTGTTTGAACTCAACGTTGCCACGCGCAAAGTGGTCTTGATCCTAGGGAACCTCTGATCAAGTCATTCTCTCGAATGAGCATTGTAAACAACCATCGCCATCAGCATGAAACAGATCAGCTTTGATACCGTGAACGGCTTCGAGAAACACCGCAAAGTCACACGACGCG
>JBIIYQ010000251.1:0-2654 GCA_044346745.1 Usitatibacteraceae bacterium
ACGACGGCAAACGTGCGAATACCGGCGGCGCTACGATTCGGTCCGCTACCTTTGCGACGTTCACGCTCCGCACCGATCAATAGGCCTATGCCGACGGCGACACAGACGGAGAGCAACGATTGTGAATCAAGCGCAAGTGGCATGACGGTTCAGTGAACGAACTTAGGATGGTATCCCGCAGCAGCCTGGATCGGTTGCCATCACATTTTGACACTACTCGAGCTAACGGGTCGGATCGCTAAATGACGATTAACTGATATACGTCAAATCGCCAGCGCAGTATCGGCGTCAGACTGAAAGTAGAGACAAGCCGCGCCAGTCCGTCCTTTCTGTAGGAGCGAACCTATGTTTGAATCCGCCGAGACCGGCCGCAAGATCAAGAAGTCGGAGTTGGTCCGCGAGGAGCCGAAGCGGCGCGCGGCGTTAAGCGATGCGCAGTATAAGTTGCTGGAGTGCAGAAAATTTCCTGTGACTATCCTAGTCAAAGGCGTTGAAGGCGCGGGTGAGGGCGAAACCGTCAACCTGCTAAATGAATGGATGGACCTGCGGCACATTCACACCCACGCCATTGGTGCCTCCACTGACGCTGAGCGTGCGCAGCCAGAGATGTGGCGGTTCTGGCAGGCACTATCGCCAAAAGGCAAGATCGGCATCTTGTTTGGCTCGTGGTATACCGACCCGATCCTGCAACGGGTGATGGAAAGCGAAGACGCAGCCGAATTCGACCGACTCTCGGCGCGTATTCGCGATCATGAGCCCACGTTGGTCGCCGAGGGCGCACTCGCTGGTCGACCGGGAAATTGTATTGGCGCAGCAGAAAGCACTGGTGGACCAGCCTGAACCTGAAAAAAGATGTGCGGACATTCTTGCCAGAATCCGCGAATTTTTTGCATTGGATGTAGACACACCTACCACCTGATTACACGGCATCATTCGACCGGATCAATCCGGTCTATCTCACAAATGCCGCTACTGAACATGAAAAACGACGCCGATTATGAAATTGAACTAAAACTGGTGATTGCGCCAGGTGACGTGAGCGCGCTGCGCCACTCGGCGTTGCTGCGTGAAAAATGCATCAGCGGCCCTACGCGGCGCAAGGTATTCAATGTTTATTTTGACACCCCCACACAGACCCTACGACAGAGCGGAATGGCGTTGCGCTTGCGCAGGTCAGGGGCACGGTGGTCACAGACACTCAAGACAGCCGGCTCGGCAAGCGGCGCACTATCCGCACGCGGCGAATGGGAACAGGTGCTTCCGGGCCCGCAGCTTGATCTCTCGCTGCTGCGCGAGACGCCGCTGGCGAGGCTCGCCGAAAGCGGTGAAATGCATCTGACCCTTGAGCCTGTCTTCACAACCATCTTCGCTCGTACGACGTGGCTGATTGAGCTTTCGCCCGGTCAGCAGGTCGAGATCGCGCTCGATCAGGGCAGTGTTCGATGTGGCGACGAGTCATTGGCGATTTCGGAAGTCGAGATCGAGCTGGTTGAGGGAAGTCCAGTCGCTGTGTTTGATGCCGCCGAGACTTTGCTAGAACATGTTGTCTTGCGACCGGATAACGTGAGTAAAGCCAACCGTGGTTATCAGCTGTTGCACTCGTGTCTCTTGGCTCCGGCATATGCGGTCCCGGTCAAGCTCAAACGCAAACGGCGCTTGGATCAGGCGATGCAAGTGATCGTTGCGGCTTGCCTTGCTCACTTTGCCTCAAATGTCGACGGAGCACTTACAAGCGATGATCATGAGTACATCCACCAAATGCGCGTGGCACTGCGGCGTTTGCGCTCCGCCATTCATATGTTCCGCCCAGCCGACGCGGGGTTCATCGTGGGCGAGCTGCAATGGTTGACCGCTGTGCTGGGTCAGGCACGTGACTGGGATGTGCTGGTGGCCACCACACTGCCGTTACTCATTGACGGTTACGCCGATGCCGATACCGCGGGCGCGGTCATGCGTAGGGCAAGAAAAAGCCAGGCGGCCGCGCGTGCCGCAGCGCGTGTGGCGCTGCAATCTGGGCGCTGCGCACGGTTGCACCTCGCGCTGGGACGCTGGGCCGGCATAGCGGGGGCATTCACCCTGTTGCCCAATGCGGCGCCAATGGCAGACGAGCTACGCATCAATCATGACACCAAGCGTTCAGGCGACACGCATCTTCTCAGCATTGCCGCTTTTGCCGCCGCTGAAATTCGCCGCCGCCGCCATCACCTGCTTCGTGATGCAGCGGCAATGACGCAATTGTCACCCGATAAGCTACATCGGGTACGCATTGATGCCAAAAGACTACGATATACCATTGACCATTTTGCCAGCCTGTTTGACCACAAACGCATCAAACAACAGGTCAAGATCCTTGGACGGCTGCAGGATATGCTCGGTGCCGCCAACGATGCCAACGTGGCGATTTCGCTGATCAAGAATATCGCGCCTACCGAACGATTTATGAATTTCGCCGATGGCTGGTTTTCGGCGGTCAGGCGTGTTGAATTGGTCGAAATCGACCGGCACCTCAATGGTTTGCAAGGCCTAGAACCGCTGCGTTTGCAAAATGCCCGCGCCCGCATCAAAAAAACGTCGTGACGAATCAGCACGTGTAACTTCACCTTTGTGCAAACTCAATAATCAGGTGCTCGATGAAATACAAGGACTATTATGAA
>JBIIYQ010000112.1:0-9100 GCA_044346745.1 Usitatibacteraceae bacterium
GGTGATGATTCTTGCCGCAGACGCGGCGGATGCTGAACGACTCGCCACCGAGATTGCCTGGTTCGATCCCACACTCCGGGTTTGCCGCCTACCCGATTGGGAGACTCTGCCATACGATCATTTTTCACCCCATCCAGACTTGGTGTCAGAGCGTATCTCGACACTCTATCGATTGTCGCGGGGTGATTTCGATGTTGGCATCGTGCCTGTCACCACCGCCATGACACGCCTGGCACCACGCGAGTATCTGGCGGGTCGCGCTTTCTTTTTGCGAATAAAAACACCGCTTGATCTTGAGGTGTTCCGCAACGACCTGAGCTTCGGCGGCTACACGTCCGTCAAACAGGTAATGGCACCGGGGGAGCACGCCATTCGTGGCGGCCTCGTTGATCTTTTCCCGATGGGCTCCACCGTGCCCTACCGCATTGACCTGTTCGGTGATGAGATTGAGGCGATTCATACGTTTGACGTTGACACCCAGCGCAGCATTTATCCCGTCAACGAAATTCGTCTGTTGCCGGCGCGTGAATTTCCGCTCGATAAACAGGGGCAACATCAGTTTCGCGAGCAGTTCCGCGACCGCTTTGAAGGCGACCCATCGAAGTCGCGTATGTACAAAGATGTCTCGGCGGGCATGGCACCCAACGGCATCGAGTATTTCCTGCCGCTGTTCTTTGTCACCACCGCCACGGTGTTTGATTATTTGCCGCCAACTGCGCGCGTGTTCCTGCATGGCGAAGTCGAGCCGATTGCTGACGCATTCTGGCGCGACGTGAAATCACGCTACGACTTGATGCGTGGTGACCGTGACCATCCATTGCTGCCGCCAGCTGAAGTGTTTCTGCCGGTTGAGGAGTTGTTTCGCGGCGTAGGGCGTTTCGAGAAACTTACCGCTGCACAGATCACGCAACCGATCTTGTCACTGCCGGCCGTTGACGTCGATCGCAAGGCCGCCGACCCACTCGCGCGCCTCAAACAGCTCGTTGCAACCTTCGATGGCCAGGTTGTGGTCGCCGCCGAGAGTCTCGGCCGACGCGAAACCATCCTAACGTCCTTCAATGACCACAAACTAAACACCAGCACTGGCGGGGACTTTCAGGCAATTTTGGCTGAAAATGCCCGTCCTGATTCGACTTTGCCAAGTGTGTTGGTCACCGTCGCGCCCCTGCAACGCGGCTTTATCGCCGTCGATGACAAGCTGGCCCTCGTGACGGAAAACGAGCTTTACGCCAGCGAGGTGAAACAGTCACGGCGGCGCGAAAAATCCCGCACCAATGCCGAAGGCATGTTGCGTGATCTCGCCGAGGTGAAGTTGGGCGATCCGGTGGTCCACGAGTTGCACGGCATTGGCCGCTACATGGGGTTGGTGTCGATGGACCTTGGTGAAGGCGCCATGGAATTCCTCGAGCTTCACTACGATGGTGAAGACAAGTTGTTTGTGCCGGTCTCACAGCTCTCGGTGATTTCACGTTACACCGGTGCGAATCCCGATTCGGCGCCGCTGCATCGTCTGGGCTCCGGCCAGTGGGAAAAAGCGCGACGCAAAGCCGCTGAACAAATTCGCGACACCGCCGCGGAGTTGCTCAATCTCTATGCACGTCGTGCCGCACGCCAGGGGTTTGCGTTCCCAATGAAGGCCAATGAAGTGGATGCGTTTGCGGCCGGGTTCCCGTTTGAAGAAACAGCCGACCAAACCGCGGCGATACAGGCCGTGACTGCCGACATGACCTCCGGCAGGCCGATGGATCGGCTGATCTGCGGCGATGTGGGCTTTGGTAAAACCGAAGTCGCGCTCCGCGCCGCGTTCCTCGCCGTAAACGCGGGCAAACAAGTTGCGATTTTGGTGCCCACCACGCTGTTGGCGGAACAGCATTTCCACAACTTCTCTGATCGTTTTGCCGAGTGGCCGGTGAAGCTCACTGAGTTCTCCCGGTTTCGTTCGGCAAAAGAGACAACGGAAGCGATTAAAGGGCTGGCGAATGGCACCGTCGATATCGCCATCGGCACACACAAACTGATTCAGAAGGACGTGGTCTTCAAGAATCTTGGTTTGGTCATCATCGATGAGGAACATCGTTTTGGCGTGCGCCAGAAAGAAGTCCTTAAGGCGCTTCGCTCAGAAGTTGATGTGCTGACACTCACCGCCACACCGATTCCGCGAACACTCGCCATGTCGCTTGAAGGCTTGCGTGATTTTTCCGTGATTGCCACCGCACCGCAACGCCGCCTCTCGATTAAGACGTTTGTCCACACGCTGTCCGAAGGCACGGTGCGCGAAGGCATCATGCGTGAATTGAAGCGCGGTGGCCAAGCCTACTATCTGTACAACGAAGTTGAAACCATCCAGAACCAGTTGGAACGCCTGCAACGCCTCATCCCCGAAGCACGTATCGCGGTGGCACACGGCCAGCTGCCGGAGCGTGAACTTGAACGGGTCATGCGCGACTTCTATCACCAGAAGGCCAACGTGTTGTTGTGCTCGACCATTATTGAGACCGGCATCGATGTACCAACCGCCAACACCATTCTCATTCATCGCGCAGACAAGTTTGGTCTGGCCCAATTGCATCAGTTACGCGGTCGGGTTGGTCGCTCACATCACCAAGCCTACGCTTACCTGCTGACACCGCCTGAAGAAGGTTTGAACATCAACGCCAAACGTCGTTTGGAGGCGATTCAAACGATGGAAGATTTGGGTGCAGGCTTTTACTTGGCGATGCACGATTTGGAAATACGCGGTGCCGGTGAGGTGCTCGGCGATTCACAGTCCGGCGGCATCCAAGACATCGGCTTCACGCTTTACACGGATATGTTGAACCACGCGGTGAAGTCTCTCAAAGCGGGCAAGGAGCCGGACCTCTCCAAGCCGCTGAGTGTCGCCACGGAAATCAACCTCCACGCGCCGGCGTTGTTGCCAGACACCTACTGCGGCGACGTACACGAGCGTTTGGTGATCTACAAACGCCTCGCCAACTGTGACTCAGCAGACATGCTTGAACAACTCAAGGAAGAGCTGATCGATCGTTTCGGCACCTTACCGGACGCGACCTCCAATCTCTTCGACAGTCACGCGCTACGTATCACCGGCAAGCCGCTGGATCTCATCAAAATTGATGCCAGTGCGGCGTCGATCACGATTCAGTTCGGGCCGGACACACCAATACACCCACACCGCGTAATCCAACTCGTGCAGCAAAAGCGGCACTTCAAATTGGCCGGGCCGGACAAACTCAAGATCGAAAAGCCGATGCCTAATCTGCACGATCGCGTTCTGGCGATTAAGGCCGTCTTGTACGAACTCACCCCGATCGTGCCGCAGGCCAAGGTGGCGGCATGAGTGCCACCCAACCAAAAAAACTGAGCGAGTTTCGTTTGCTCGCGATGGATATGGATTCGACCTTGATCACCATCGAGTGTATCGATGAGATCGCGGACTTTGTTGGAAAAAAAGCCGAAGTTGCCGCAGTGACAGAAGCCGCCATGCGCGGTGAAATCGACTGGCCGACGTCTCTCAGGCAACGCGTTGCATTACTCGCCGGCCTCGACGAATCCGCGCTGCAACAGGTTTATGACCAGAGGCTAAAGCTCTCGCCGGGCGCGGAAACATTGGTAGCCGCTGCCAAAGGCGCGGGAATTTACACCCTGCTCGTGTCAGGCGGCTTCACCTTCTTCACGAATCGTCTCAAAGAGCGCCTTGGATTGGATGCCGCGTTTTCCAATCAACTGGAAATCATCGACGGCAAACTCACCGGTCGTGTTGTTGGGCCACTCTGTGACGCCGATGCAAAGGCGCAGCACGTGCGTGATTGTGCACAACAACTTGGTGCCAGCCGCGAGCAAATCATGGTCGTCGGTGATGGGGCCAACGATCTAAAGATGATGGCGATCGCGGGAACATCCGTCGCTTACTACGCAAAACCAATCGTACAGGCGCAAGCGACAATGGCGATCAACGTTGGTGGGCTGGAGGAGGTGCTGCGCCATTTCCCGGCGGCTTAGCAATTCATTGGGGTTGATAGGACGCTACTTCGATTCTTTCGAAGGTTCAGGGAGGCTCTGAATAACCTTGCCCTTGTCGTCAAGGAAATTCAGCATCGGTCGCCCGTCAGGCGTCACAACCATCATGATGCGGGGACTTCCTTTTCCGTCGGCGAGAATGACTGCCGAGGACTTGCCCCTTGTTCTTCCAACAAAGACGCGTGTAGTTTGGGCCCCGCCAGCTTCCAACCATTTCTTTTTCAGTGCGTCTTTTTCGGGCCCTTCGTTGGCGCTCTGATATGCATCCCATAGAGGTTGGTAGTCCTTCGCTAAACCGCGGTCGTATACATTGAGCCCCGTTTCCATAAATCCGCCAGCTTCATAGTGACCTAGTGCCATTTGTTGGTCACCCCCAAAGCGATCCATGGAGAAGTGCATCCCGGAGGATGGGTTTCCTTTGGCGTCTAACTTCCCATCGAAGATAAGGCCACCAGCCTCATCACCGGCTTCATTGTAGAAAAGTATCCCCGGTTTGCGTCGGTCATCCGTGGCTTCCTTTCCGTCGATTAATGCTTTCGGCAAGCGCGTCCGATTGGCAAGCACCAACTCTGATTTTCCGTTCGGATTGACGATATTGATTCGCTCAACATCGATCTCCGTAAAGCGGGCACGGCCATCACCAGATTTGGCACCAAGCAACAAGGCCACCATCAAAGCCACGCCGCCAATTGCGAGTGACTGCTTTAGCAATCGGTTTTGTTGTTGAAGTTGCGCGATAAGTTCGTGGCTCATGCTGTTCTCCTTTGAATTCGGAAACTAAGTTGATTAGCGTCCTAACTACATCAAATCAAGACGTCCAGCGTTTCAAACTCGGCGATGAGGTGTCTGGCGACTTGCCTGGAACGGGCGGACGCGACTCTGCCTTCCAGCGCGCACAGGTCGCTGACGCAGCCACCTTACGTGGGGCGAAACCGTAATCCAACCGGTATCGCCCATTCTCCACGCGCAAATCGCCAAGTTCTGAACGTCGCAATGAACGCCGTTACAACAATCAATCCAAGCACTACTACCTCAGTTTCCACCCTTCGGTTAACCAGATAGAGCAAAGCAACAATCGGAGCGAAACACACGATTGAGGAAGCTGCGGCAAATACCGCGCCAGTAGGGCTCTCCCGCAGATACTTATGCAACGTTAGGGAAATGGCGATGAAACTTGCGCTGAGGCAACTCCCAATCGCGATCAACCAATACTGCGGATTGACGCTGAAAGGCAACATCGCCAGAAAGCCTAGAGAGATAACGCCTGCATCGGCCAATGCGCCGTACACGACAAATTTCGCAATTGCGCGGTTGAACTCGGAGGCGACAGGCCAGCCCGGCGTAAGATAAATCAGGTTTTGTCCGCCACGATCCGTTGTCAGGCAGACGATGTTTACGCTGGCGATGAGCATCGGCAGGATTGCGGCAGCAAATCCCCAGCCAACGGCATTGAGGGGATCGCTAGTTTGGTCACCTCCAACGATTCGCGTACAAACCAGTACCAGAACTAGCAGTGGCGCGAAATGTAGCGAGCGAGTCCAACTGCGACGCATGAGCACCGATGTGAGTTTCTCGCTGAGTGGCTTTGAGAAGTGGGTCGGCTCAACCGCCAATCTTCGGCCAATGACCCGTTGCGGATCGAGAGCTATCGCGTTGAAAACCTGGTTCACCGTCGACAGATCACGCATCGTGAGTGTTGCAAGCCCCCAACGCCGGAAACGCGAGGCTGTATTTCCATGGAGCACTACAGCGAGCACGGCACAAGTAGCAACCAACAAAACGAGGGCAGTCAGCAGTGAACTCTCGTAACAGAGGCTGAGAAACTGAACACCAGTTGTACGCTCAAACGCTGTGATTCCCAACGCCGCGACGGCTCCGTAGGCCAGACCCCTCGCAGAGAAGGAGATTACGAACAGCCAAAGCCCTAGACTGACCGGTTGCAGCCATGCGTTCCACGGGCTGAAATAACGAAATGGTCTCATCGGACGAAACCAAGCCTCATAGTCCTCATTCCATTGGTTCGCGACGACCAATACCGCAAGGACCAGTGCAAGCGCGACCAGCTGGTGGCCTCGGCGAGTTGCGACGAAGAGGATCGTAAGGCTAAGGAACATCACACAGGGGAGCAGCGCGATCAGATGCCATGATCGCGGCCCGAATGGCGGCGAAGCCAACGGTTGATTAATGAGGCCAATGCTGGAAATACAAGCGATGATCGCGAAGGCCATAGACCACTCAAGCCTAGGCAGCCGCAAGGTAGACGGTTGTGTCCGCAGACGAGCGATAAACCAAGCAGCCTCTACGCAAAGCGCGTTCGTAACCAGCATGCAGAGGCCCATCACGTACAGCGGGATAAACAGCAGGATTGTGTCGCTCCCACTAGGCCTTTTGTAAAGAAACAAAAAAGCGAAAGCTCCAAAACCAAGCAATGCAATCGTTGGGTATATGCGTTTGCCAAAAATGCGGCGCGACACCATGCGATAGATCACGGTCCGTACGATTAACAATGCGCCATCGACTACCAGCATCATTTGGCGAAGGACGTTTGAAAGCTCTGCGGTGTTCATGTCACTTGGTCACTTCGATGAAGAGTTCCTCGATGGAGAGCGCCTCAACTCGCAATGCGTTGTTGCCGTTGAGTTCATCTCGTGCGAGTGGTTCCAGACGCGCAATGACACTACCCGTCTCACCTTCAATGCTGCGCGACAAGACCGCTGTCGGCGGGACACTCGCCAGCGCAATTGCACTTCCGTGAATGCGGACAACGCCTTCCGAAATTGCATCGATCTGGTCCTGCATCAAAATCGCCCCGTCTTTCATAATCGCCAGATTCACCGCGACGCGTTCTAGGTCGGAAAGTATGTGTGTCGAAAAAAGGACGCTGGTATTGCGGTCGATCGTTGTATCAATCAACTCACGAAGAAAATCACGCCGCCCGGCTGGGTCAAGGCTCGCGACAGGTTCATCGAGTATCAAGAGCTCGGGGTCGTGTGCGAGTGCGCGGATGATCGAGAGCCGCTGCTTTTCGCCACCCGACAGTTCGCCAATGATTTGCTTCCGCCGAATCGACCATCGGTTCAATAGCCCCTCCACTTTATGTTCGTTCCACCGAGGGTAAAACGCTTTGAAAAAGCCCAGCATTTGTTCAACTGTCATCCATTCAAAGAGATCACTTTGCTGGGGAACGTAGCCGAACCTAGCCTTGGTGTCGCTTGATGGTGACTGCGACGATTCTCCAAAGAGCAGCGCTCGACCGGCGTCGATCTCGCGAAGCCCAAGCGCACATTCGATCAACGTGGTCTTGCCCGCACCGTTTCTCCCGAGAAGTCCGACGATCTGGCCTGGTGGCACAGAGAGCGAGAGGTTTTTCAGAACCTCGTGCGATTGGAATCGCTTGGATACGGCTTCTAGCTGTAGCGGAACTACAGACGTCTGTGGCATGAAAGAAGGCTGACGCAACGCGCTCATTTTTTCCCTTTCAGAATTTTCTGGAACAACGCGAGTGCGGAAGCGGGGTCAATTTCAAGCTGCGACGCTTCAGCGGCCGCACGTTCCAGCGTGGGCCGCAACAAGGTGAGTCGTTCTGCCTTGAGCTGCGGACTGGTGTGCTGCGCGGCAATTGCCATTCCGACACCACGGCGACGTTCCAAAACCCCCTGCTGTTGCAACTGGCTGTACGCCTTGGATACCGTCATCGGATTGATCGCGAGCGTTAGGGCGAGCTCACGTACCGACGGCATTTCATCGCCCGCTGCTAATTGGCCGCCGGCGACGAGGCGATGCACTTGATCGATCAATTGCTGATAGATCGGATCGGGGGAGCCGGTGGAGATACGCAGCAAAGCGGCTGTTGGGAGAGTCGGCGGCATGAATACCGATGCAAATTGGTGTATTACTACAATAATACACAATCTGGCTTGTCGTCAACTGCCAGGGCTATGTCCTTCCCAAGGCTCGGACAACATTATGGCCAGCCGCGGAACTTCCGTCGCTTACTACGCAAAACCAATCGCACAGGCACAAGCGACGTTGGCGATCAACGCTGGCGGGCTGGACGAAGTGTTGCGCCATTTCCGGGCGGCTTAGCAAGGCGTTGGGCTTGATAGGACATCAGCCCAACCTTCTGACAAAACAGCGCTTGCCCAGAAGTTCAAGATTGCATAGGCAGACGAAACCTCTCAGTACTTCGTTCACTTAGCATCGATCTCCCAAGACTTAAGTCTCGCAGCCGCTTGGTCTGAAAACGGGGAGGTCGGATATTTGGTGATTACCCTGCGATACATCATTTTTGCTTCCGCAGCCCGCCCCATTCCGTCCAGGCACAAGCCACGGTAAAAGATCATCTGCGCATTCAGCACTTCGGAAAAATCTCCATATGTAGCCGCGCGGTCGACAATCATTACGCAGTCAGCGTAGCCACCCTTCGTATAGGCCTTTCTTGCTTGTGACAAGGCTCCTCGCTGCGTCGTCTCGCAGGCGGTAAGGCCCAGAACCAGAGTGCCTACCGCGAAAGTGCAGCAAATGATTTTATTGTTTGGCAATTTGGCACCGAGAAGTTTCGACACAACTAGTCTACTCCTGCATTGCTGCAACGCTTTTGGGATGCGGGCGGCCTGGTCGAAGACCCGTGATCGGGGCAAGATTACCAAAAGATTACCAAGGGTCCGAGTCACGAAGTTTTCACGTGATTCGCACGATCAATATCTGTAATCAGGCAGCTTAGGGGAACCGCCGATATTGGCCGATTCTGCCCAACTCTCATATCTCCCACAAGTCCGGCCACCGTCCAATTGAAAACGACATTCTCGATCCCCTACTGCTTGCCGCGAATCTCCGCCAGCAACTCCGTCGCGCCATAGATACTCTTTAGCGCTTCCAAAATGCCGTCACTGGTCACGCCCACGGTGCGGTTGAACTTCTGGTCAAACCAATAAGCGCCGCTATGGGTGTGTTTGTTGCCGTCAAAGGCGAGACCCACAATCTCGGCTTTGCGATTTATCATGGGGCTACCCGAATTGCCACCGATGATGTCATTGGTCGTCACAAAGTTGAGCGTTTGCGTGAGTTGTATTTTGTCTTTTGC
>JBIIYQ010000113.1:0-9033 GCA_044346745.1 Usitatibacteraceae bacterium
TGCCTAGGAGGCAGGTGCGTCGGCTAGCTGTTAAATACGACCTGGCCACGTTTGGTCAGGTCGTAGCCGGCAAGTGATGCGGCGTGACGAGCGAACGAATCCCCCATGATGCATGCAAACAGTCGTTGCACGTCTGCCGAAAAATACTCGCGCCGCGGCATCACGAGGTCAAACCGTTCGACCTTGAGCGGAATAAAACCTAGGCCAAAGTTGCGTGCTGCCGACTCGATGGCGAGCCCTGCATCCGCCGCCCCTTCCCGTACAGCAAGCGCCAAATCGGTCTCAGTCAACGCGACCGCATCCAACGTCGTGAACCGGTCCTGCGCGTATCCAGATTGTTCACGCAGGGCATCCCACAATTCTCGGCTGCCGGCACCGGGCTGCCGCAACGCAACACGAGCATTTACGGCAACAAGGTCGCCGATTGACGCAATCTTCATCGGATTGCCGTTCGCAACAACCAAGCCTTGCTGGCGCTCCGCCATGGTGATCGCGACCCATTCTCCCAGCGGGGCGGCAGCCAAGGCGGCAACGTTGAAATCATCTGCGGTGGGATCGTATAAGTGGATGCCGGCGATCACCGCTTCGGCCGCATACAAGCGATCCAGTCCGCTTCGACTGCCGCCGGATAACATCGCCATTTCGCAACCAGATTCGCGAACCGCCCACTCGAGCAAAGGATCATGGCTGCCGGCAACGATGCGGCTGAGCGCCTGTTTCGCGCGCCCCAGGTCGGCCGCTTCGGTATTTTGGTCAATCCACAAATCCACCAATCGCTTGGGGAACAACCATTTACCCGTGACACGTGAGCACGGTATCTTTTTTTGTTTCACTAGGTCGTACACGGTGCGTTCACCGATCCGCAGATACGCCGCGACTTCCTTGAGCTCCATGAGTTCAGGGACGCGGGCTTGATCGGGGCTTAATGGTTTGTGTTTCATCCGGACATTTTTGCATGGCAAATACAAATAGACGATTGGAGGCAACATGATTTTTCGCGCATTCAACAGCGGACGGTATCGTTTCATGGTCGCCCCCATTGTCATTGCGCTTTGCTGGTGCGCCGCAGAGAGCACTGTCTGCGCGCAAACATTCATTGACGACGCCGGACGGAAGATCGAGCTCCCGCGCAAAATCGAACGTGTTTACGCCGCCGGACCGCCCGCCTCGGTGTTGGTAATGGCGATTGCGCCGGAAAAGCTCATCGGCTGGACACGTGCGATGAAGCCGGATGAAGCGCCGTTCTTGCCGACGCAGTTGGTCAACCTGCCCGAACTGGGTCGACTGACCGGGCGTGGGAACACGGCGAATGTCGAGGTGGTGTTGAAAGCCAAGCCCGACATCATCATCGACGTCGGCTCAGTAAACGCCAACTTCGCCTCGCTCGCGGATCGTGTCACACAAGAAACCAAAATCCCCTACATTCTGCTCGACGGCAAACTCGATACGCTGCCACAGCAGATCGAAAGAATTGCCCGCATTTTGGGCGAGGGCAAGCGCGCCAAACCTCTTCTTGATTACGTCAACACGACCTTTGCCGACCTCAAGGCGCGTATCGCCACCATCCCCATCGACAAGCGCCCGGAGGCCTACTACGCGCGCGGCAATAACGGCCTCACGACTGGTCTGCCGGGCTCGATCAATGTCGAGATGCTGGAGTTTTTAGGCGCCAAGAATGTTTCCGGCGTTGGCACCGGCAGTGCGGGCATGGCCAATTTGGCGCAGGTTGGCTTCGAACAGGTGGTGTTGTGGAATCCGAACTTCATTGTCACCAACGACCCCGTGTTCTACCGCGACGTGTGGAAGCGAGACGAGTGGCAAACCATTCGTGCGGTGCGTAATAAACGTGTGTTCCTCTCGCCCAATCTCCCGTTCGGTTGGTTCGATTTTCCGCCGGGGGCCAATCGATTGATCGGCCTAAAGTGGCTGGCAAATTTGTTGTACCCCGAAACCTTCAAATTTGATCTGGCCAAAGAGATCGAAATCGTCTACACCCTGCTGTACCAGCAAAAGCCAACTCGCGAACAAATTGCAAAGATTCTTAGCGAACCCGGCGTGCTGCCAAAATAGCGCTACTCGCCCCTCAAAGCCGCTGCCCCTTGTCCTTCACGCCGCCAGCCGTCAATCCTGCCAAGACACGCTCCGTGCGCGCCGCGACGATCTACGCTTGCGCAATTGCGGCGGCAATCGGGATGGTATTGCTGGCACTCTCTGTCGGCCGCTTTCCGATCAGCGTTTCCGAGCTGTTTTCTCTTGTCGGCGCAACGCTCTTTGGCGGCACGGCGAACGCGCCCGAGAACGCTGACCTCGTCTTATTCAGCATCCGCGGCCCGCGCATCGTTGCGGCCTTTGCGGTGGGTGCGGCGTTGGCGGCGGCGGGTGCGGCGTATCAGAATCTTTTTCGGAATCCCTTGGTGTCGCCCGACATTCTTGGCGTCTCAAGTGGTGCCGCGTTAGGCGCGGTGCTGGGCATCTTGATGGCGTTGCCGATTATCGCCATTCAAGGCCTGGCGTTTATCGGCGGTCTGGTGGCGGTCGCCGCCATCTATCTCATCGGCAATAGTCTGGTGAGCAAACACGGCGGACACGACCCGGTGCTGACATTGGTACTCGCTGGTGTGGTGATCGGCTCGTTGCTGGGGTCGGGAATTGCACTCACCAAGTATCTGGCCGACCCATACAACCAACTACCAGCCATCACCTACTGGCTGTTGGGAAGTTTTGCCAGCATCACCAAAAAAGATCTGGCGGTGGCACTACCAATCATCGTCATCGCCACGTTGCCCCTCGTCGCGTTGCGCTGGCGGATTAACCTGCTCGCCCTTCCAGACGACGAGGCCCGTGCACTCGGCCAAGACGTCGGCCGCCTGCGTTTGATTGTGATTGTCGCCGCGACATTGATGACCGCCGCCTCGGTCGCGATCTGCGGCATCGTTGGTTGGGTCGGGTTGGTGGTGCCACACGCGGTTCGCCTGTTGGTCGGCGCGGAGTTTTCCCGCCTGTTACCGCTGGCGATGCTCATTGGCGGTACGTTTATGTTGTTGGTCGATACCATTGGACGCAGCATCGCGCAGATTGAAGTGCCGCCGGGCGTGCTCACCGCTGCACTCGGAACGCCGGTCTTCATTTGGCTGATGGCCGCGACCTTCAGGCGGGCAAGATGACGCTGCTCGCTCTCGACCAGCTGTCGATTGGTTATCCGCGCCGCGAGATTGCGCGTGATATCACCTTTGGCGTTTCGGCGGGCCAGGCCATTGCCATACTCGGGCCTAACGGCAGCGGCAAGACGACGTTGTTTCGGACCGTGCTGGGTTTGCTTGCGCCGCGCGCCGGTCGCGTTTTGCTGGACGGCAAATCGATCTCCACACTTTCTGCACCGGAGATTGCGCGGCAGATTGCCTACGTGCCGCAAAACTCAGCCGGCTTCTTCAATTTCAACGTGCTCGAAGTTGTCGAAATGGCACGCGCGCCGCATCTTTCATGGTTTGCGCAACCGGGGCCGGCTGATTGCACTATCGCGGCTGAGTCATTGTCGCAGGTTGGTATGTATGATTTTATTGACCGCGAATTTTCTGAATTGTCCGGAGGCGAACGGCAATTGGTGATGATCGCCCGCGCGTTGGCCGGACAAGCCAAGTGCTTGCTGTTGGATGAGCCAACCGCAAGTCTGGATTTTGGCAACCGATTGTTAGTGCTGGATACACTGATTAAGCTCAAACAGCGCGGCATGGCGATTTTGTTCACCACTCACGACCCAGATCACGCGCGGCACGTTTGTAGTGGCAGCCACGACCAAACGCTGACCATTTCACGTGCCGGGCAAGTTAACATCGGTCCGACTGCCGACGCATTGCAGATCAAAGCGCTTGCGGCCCTATACGGAATCGATGAAAGTGTGTTTTCAGCGCACCAATAAGAAGAATTGAAAGTCGCCATTTGACGGGCATCTTCAGACAAAAATGCCCCAAACTGCCCGTCCCTGCTTGTGTTTACTAACTTTTTCTCATGCCCCTCTCACTCCACTCTCGCGCCCCGTTCAACCTCATCCTTGCCATCTTGGCGGCGGTTCTCATGACAAATGCTTCTGCCCAGACGTTGACCTTCAAGGACGTTCTCGACCGGACGCCGCGCCCCGCGCCGTCACACAAAGTGACCTACGGCGCGCACGCCGACCAATACGCCGAACTATGGTTACCGGACACGCCTGGTGCCTCGTTGCCTGTCGTCGTCTTGATTCATGGAGGATGTTGGCGCGCGGATTTGCCCGGACCGGAATTGGTCGCGTTTTTGTCCCAAGCGATTGCCCAAAAAGGCGTTGCAGTTTGGAGTGTGACTTACCGACGCATTGGTACCAAGGCGGAGAATTTTTCGCCGTACCCTGATACCTTTCTCGACGTCGCTGCCGCCGCTGACAAGTTGCGCGAGATCGCGCCGCGCTACAAACTCGATTTGAATCGCGTTGTCACGACTGGCCACTCCGCCGGCGGACACCTGGCGCTCTGGCTGGCGGCACGACCGAAGATTGCCAGCTCCTCACCGCTTTACTCGGCGAAGCCACTGCCAATCAAAGCGACTGTCGGCATCGCCGCCCTCGCGGACCTCCAGTACGCAAAGTCGGCGTCTGCGCATGCTTGTGGCGCAGACACGGTGGACTTGCTCATCAACACCAAAGAGCGCAAAGATGCCGCTTACCTCGATACGTCTGTGACACCGCTACTGCCACTGGGACTTCCACAAACGCTCATCAGCGGCGTCTACGACGGCATCGTTGCACCCGCGCACGCGCTGCGCTACCGTGAGCGCGCCAAAGCCAAGGGTGAGACGGTGACACTACTCACACTCGACGATTCCGGTCATTTTGAACTCATCGCCCCATGGACCGCTCCCGGCGCGCGGGTTGTCGAATCCGTCGTGAACACCGCAAAAGGCCTCAAATGAAACACTTCGTGCTCATCTATGATGTTGTTGCGGACTATGTCGAGCGTCGTACGCCGTTTCGAGCTGATCATCTTGCGTTGGCGCGGGCGGCGAAGGCGAAAGGCGATCTCTTTCTCGCTGGCGCATTCACGAATCCTGTCGACGGTGCGTTGCTTATCTTCCAAGGCGAAACCGGCGCCGCGGCCGAAGCCTTCGCCCAAGCCGATCCCTACGTCAAGAACGGCCTGGTAAAAAGTTGGCGCGTGCGCGAGTGGACGACGGTGGTGGGGGATGATGCGAGCGTCAAGCTGCCGTTTTGAAAGGGTAACAGGAGTTCCGTGTGGAATCGCGCGGCGGGCATGCCCGTTTTGCGGCGGCGGGAACCCTAGCTGCTGACCCTAAGCCGTCCTTTAATTTTCCCGTAAGCAGTCTTTCAACGGTGCGGCTCAATGGCGCGCTAGTTCTTTCTCTTACTGCATTAGGGTAACGCTAGACTCGACATCAACACGATGTAGGTCAATCACAACTGGATTTCCATTCCGTCCATGTCGAATCGCTAACGAAAACATCCTCTCGTATGGTATTTCTTTCGCGTACGCTAAGTCCCCAATCCGCCCAAAGACATCGTCATCCGACAAAAACTTCGCAATATCGTCCTCATATGGCGCGCTTGAAGTCTTGAGAAGAAGTCTCGCCTTTTGCCGCCCGTCGTCATCTAGAAACAGTCCGCTGATTAGAAACACCTTGGGTAGCGACGACGCGCTGTCCAATTTCGGCATTTGAGCTGTGAGAAAAACTTCTTTTGCTTTTTCGCATTCGGCCTGACTGATCCTCCAAGCAAGATTCTGGTGATAGTCCAGTGGCAGTATCGTGACAACAGTTCCCGTCAGCCCGTCTTGTATCGCTACAAACCAAACATCATCTCTGAGGCTATAAAAGAGGAGGTGATTTCTGTTAAACCCTGGTTGCCGTCCCGTATTCACAACGAGTTTGCTGTCCAAGATATTGGCAATTTCCTCGCAGCTAAGCGATGTGCGTTGTCTGACCCGCATAAATGCATGCCAAGAAAAATGCGCGAAGGACTGCGCATTCCTAGGTTGTTGAAATTCGCGTCGGTCTTGCGTGGCGAGCGACCCCAAATTTGACCCACCACTTTGCTTGGAGTCCGAACGGAGCATGGTTGACGGGCTAGCAATCATCTCAGTGCCGCTTGGATAAGCGGAGTGGGATCCGTGTCGGGGCAAGTCCAGTCCGCGATACTCGGGTGAGTCGCAACAATGACTCGCGTACCGCTTTTGCCAGCAAATACCTGACTACGCCATCGGCGGTTGTTTTGTTCAACGAATTCCGCCTGAACCGTATGTGCTCCTAGCTTCTTCCGAACAAAGTCACCTGCGGTTTTTCCTAAGCAAAGCACGGCTCGCGGGCGCAATTGCTCGATTACGAGCGCATGAACGGGCCAGCATTCATCGGCGAGTGTTGCCATCTCGTTGCCCATATCATGCTCCCTGCGAGATCGTGCAAAGACAAGGTTGCTGGAGGGAACCTCTCCAGGATTGAGGCCAAGTAACCTGAACGAGTGAAGGAGGCGGGGCTGCATTTTGTAAGTTCCGGGAGCGTGGTTTTTCCAAGCCTCATCGCGGTAGGCGGACCAGTTTTCAGGAAACGTTTTTAGCACGGCGGAAGTGTGGCTGCCGACCGTTTCCTCTATGGACTCGGATGGATCGCCGCCCGGATTGACACCGAGCACGTAGAGAGGCTGAGGCGCTTGAAAAGCAGCGCGCCCAGAGTAGAAAACTTTGCCAGAGCGGTTCAGGAGGGAAGTTGGAATGCGGGCTGCAAAAGATTCAATCATTTGATATCTCCAGAAGGCGACGAGAACAAATGAAGCTCCGCTACAGCTACGTGACTCTGATCGACGCTGCAAGCTGTGCCGACAGACAGGCTGATTGGGTTACTCATGATTTCCTCCTAGCGATTGTTCAAAGGAGATCAGCTTAGTGTGCGGCCCTCGGAATGTCTTTCCTTATTGCTTTCCCAAGTTTCCCGGCACTTCTGGGAAAGGCTGCGGGCGGCCTAATCAGCGTTAGGCGGAGTTCGCTCAACCGCCCAGAAGCTGCCGACCTAGGGAAAATCTAATCTTCTTCGTCGTCCCTATCCAAACGGTGCCTGCCTGCACGCAGCCATTGCTGCAAGTGCTGATGGTATCGAATGTCATCGACGATGTTGGGGTGGCTTCTCAGAACCGGATTCCAATGAAAACGTGCGGCAGTTTCTCGCCAGCCTTCATAGACGTCGAATTTTCCCGTGCGGTAGCCCGTAAGGGCCTTCAAACGGTCTAGTAAGGTGATTGCGTCTTTGCCAAAGTATTGCCAATGCTTTGTATCGCCGAAATCAGCAATGAGTTGCGCAGTAAGCGGAGTTAGCTCAGCGCCTACCCAATCGCCCATCGCGTAGATCATCGGGACGAGTTTCTTGACATGCGGGTCTGGATATAGCACTAACCACTGTGCTGCTTTTGGGCACAAATCGTCGAAGTATTCAGGCCCGTGATCGCGCAAGGCATATTGATGCGTCGTTTCGTCCCACTGAATTTGCGGCATTGGTAGACTCGGCAACTCGTCGACAAAATAGTATTCAGGCGTAAGATCGACACAGAGCGCCGGGCCCAAATAAATGTGCGGGAAGTAAAAGAAATCTGGCTCGCTGCGCACCTTTGCGGAAAACGGGTCATCGACTGAAACAGCATCGGCCCAAAAGGCGTTTGATGGAGAAGGTTCTTCTAACCCCGCATCCTCAGTCAAAACCCATGGCGATACAAGCCGCCAGACCGCTACCGGCCACCAAAGTCCGCTGTCCTCCGAGAGCGCACGGGTCGTGCCCGGCCAAGAATGCGGCAATAGCTTCATTTCGGAAACCATTTTGTGCCAATTCAATAGGTCTAGTCCGACCTCCCGGCTCTTGGTATGGCGTTGCCAATAGGTGGATTCCACCTCGTCACGAAGGCGCGCGACGTCCAAGCATTGAGCAAATATTTGAAACTCGTCATCGACTCTATTGGCCGCCGCCACCAACGCATCAAAAATCAGTTGCGCCTCGTTCATCGCTGGGAATGGCGCATCTGCTTGGCGGGGATAAAAAGATGTGCCAGACAGCACCCGATAAGCCAACTCGTCAATGCTCTCACCGTCCGCGAGAGCACGAATTAAATCCGCATACTTGCTCGCTGTAGCATACAAATCGGAGCGATACGGCTTCCCTGGCTTCAAAACTAGGCGCTCAAGTACTTTGGTCGAATTGGCGTCTGTAAGTCCTGCTTTCTTCACAAGCAGATATTTGGCTTCGCCCGTGCGTTTGCAGTAGTTGTCTATCTCCGAAAACAGGCTTCTGGCAATCGCCTCACGATCGGCCCGGGTCAGTTTTTCGCGCCGCGCGCTGAGTGCGGCAAAGGCTCGGCGTCCGCGCTCTGCTCGGGTATCAGCTCGTTGCTGCCTTTTGCGTTCGACCTCCCGCCGCTTTTCCTCGTCGTCAGGTTGCGGCCCTCTGAATCTAGGGTGTTTGGTGATATCGATTGGGGGATCTGACACTGGCGTACTCCAGTTGGCGGGCACAAATCAACGAATCAATGCGTCAAGAGTGGGAATCCGAGAGCTTTTCATGGATTCCTTCAATTTGTCAGTCTATTTGGAAGACCACCGGGAAGCGCAGCTATTGGCCGAATTGTGCCGAACTCGATAGCGCTCCACAGGATTGATCACGACAGGGTTCCACACGATCGTCCGGTTACCCATTGATTGACCTTTCTACAACGCAGTCCGAATATCCCAAAGTTCTGGGAACAGTCGCACATCCACCATCTTGCGCAGATAGTCAACTCCAGACGTGCCGCCGCTGCCGCGCTTAAATCCAATCACCCGCTCGACGGTCGTGACATGACGAAAACGCCACTGGCGAAAATAGTCTTCTAAATCGACGAGCTTTTCGGCGAGCTCATACAAGTCCCAGTGTTGCTTGGTATTGCCGTACACCTCCGCCCAAGCGGCGGCCACGCTTGCGTTGGCCACATAGGGGCTCGACCAGTCCCGGTCGATTGCAACTTTGTCGAGAACAAATCCG
>JBIIYQ010000252.1:0-2626 GCA_044346745.1 Usitatibacteraceae bacterium
GACAAACACGGCACACTCACCGGCCTGTCCCCGACCACCGAGGGGCGAAAACTCGAATCTTGGATTCATATCGAGATCGAGCGGATTACAGATTCCGGTCGCATCAAGTCACTTGGCGACGGTTTAGTCGCCATTTTGTCCGACGTACGCGCGGCAGTTGAAGACTGGCCGAAGATGAAAGCGAAAGTCCAGGACGTGTTGTCCAACCTCGGCCCCGCCGCCAAGGTGGTCCCGCTGGCTGAACTCGATGAGGCGCGCGCATTTCTGCAATGGGCGGGTGACAACCACTTCACATTCTTGGGTTACCGGGATTACGAGTTGTTGACGAGCAACGGCAAAGATACGCTGAAGATCATTCCCAACTCGGGCCTAGGTGTGCTGCGAGAACCAAAACTCGGCGGGGTCTCGGCGAGCTTTAACGAACTGCCCGACCACTTAAAGAAACTCGCAAGGAGCCCGCAGCTACTGGTGTTGACGAAGGCCAATTCCCGAGCGACTGTACATCGCGTCGGCTACCTTGACTACATCGGCATCAAGCGCTTCGATGCCACCGGTCAGGTCATCGGTGAACGGCGCTTCATCGGCCTCTACACCTCGAGCAGCTACCACGGTAACCCAATGGAAATTCCGCTGTTGCGGCAGAAGATCGACAAGGTGCTTACCCGCGCGGGTTACCCCGCCGGCAGCCACGCGGGCAAGAACCTCCTTTCAATCCTAGACAGTTATCCACGCGACGAACTATTTCAGATTGCTGATGACGAGTTGTTTGAAACCGTGATGGGCATCTTGCGGTTGGGCGAGCGCGCGCGCACCAAGCTTTTCCTCAGACGCGATCTTTACGCGCGTTTTTACTCGTGTTTGATTTATCTGCCGCGTGAAAACTACAACACGGAAGTACGCGTCAAGTTGCAGGAGCTCTTGAAGCGAAAACTCAAGGGCAGTTCGGCGGAATTCAATGTCCAACTGAGCGAATCGGTGCTCGCCCGTATTCATATGCTGGTCCGCACCAGCCCAGACAGTGTTGCGGACGTGGATACCGCAACGCTCGAAAGCGAAATCATTGCCCTGACCCGTCGTTGGGAAGAAGGCGTTTTTTCCGAGGTTGCCGCAGCGCTCGGCGAAGACGCGGCCAACGCCGCACGCCGTGAATTTGTGTTGCCGTTTCCGGCCGCCTATCGCGAGGACACCAGCGCACAACAAGCGATCGCAGATTTCTCGGCCTCGCGCGCACTTTCGACCGATGCCCCGCTAAATGTCGCACTGCATGAGTACAACGGACAGCTGCGTTTTCGTGCCTACCACCTCGGCCAGCCGATCACGTTATCCACAGCGTTGCCGATGCTCGAAAACATGGGCGTCAAGGTCAAGAATGAACGCGCATACAAAATTGAGCGCAACAACGCGCCGGCCATTTGGATACACGAGTACAGCCTCACCCACTCGGTCGCGTCACTTGACTTCGCCGCCATCCGCGCAAAGTTTGAAGATACGTTTTTACGCGCTTGGACCAAGACCATCGAGAACGACGGCTTCAACCGCCTGACGCTTACAGCGCAACTTGCCGCAGAGGACGTGTTGGTATTGCGCACCTACGCCAAGTATCTGAAACAAACCGGCTTCACCTATAGCCAGACGTATCTCGAACAGGCGCTGGCGACACACTCCAACATCGCGCGGGACCTCGTCGCACTGTTCCACAGCCGCTTTGACCCCAAACTCGAAGGTGATCGTGCTGCTGCAATTGGTGCCACTGCCGCCGCCATCGAAGCCGCACTCGATGCCGTCTCCAATGCGGATGAAGACCGCATCCTGCGGCGATTCCTGGCAGTGATGCAGGCGACGCTGCGCACCAACTTCTACCAACAGAAGCCTTACCTCTCGATTAAGCTCGAATGTGCCAAGGTACCCGAGCTGCCCGAGCCAAAGCCGCTCTTCGAAATCTTTGTTTACAGCCCACGGGTTGAAGGCATCCACCTGCGTGGCGGCAAGGTTGCCCGCGGCGGGTTGCGCTGGTCGGATCGTCCGGAAGATTTCCGCACCGAGGTGCTGGGTCTCGTCAAAGCGCAGATGGTGAAGAATGCCGTCATTGTGCCGGTCGGCTCCAAAGGCGGCTTTGTGTTGAAAGCCGCACCACCGTCTAGCGACCGCGAGGCCTATCTCAAGGAAGGGATTGAGTGTTACAAGACCTTCCTGCGCGGCCTGCTCGACATTACCGACAACCTCATCAAAGGCAAAATCGTTCCACCGAAGAACGTGGTTCGCCACGATGCTGACGATCCCTATTTGGTGGTTGCTGCTGATAAGGGCACAGCGACGTTCTCCGATTACGCCAATGCTATCTCGGCCGAATATGGGCATTGGTTGGGTGACGCGTTTGCCTCCGGCGGCTCGGCGGGTTACGACCACAAAAAAATGGGCATCACCGCCAAAGGCGCGTGGGAAAGTGTCAAACGCCACTTCCGGGAGCTTGGGGTCAACACACAGACTACGGACTTCACTGTGGTGGGTGTCGGTGACATGTCCGGCGACGTGTTCGGCAACGGCATGCTGCTTTCCAAACACATCCGACTCGTCGCGGCTTTTGATCATCGGCATATCTTCCTCGATCCAACGCCGGATGCGGCCA
>JBIIYQ010000253.1:0-2620 GCA_044346745.1 Usitatibacteraceae bacterium
CTACTACCATATTGATCCGCTGAAAGTGGACATGCGCGCGGTCACCGATGTGATGTCCTCGGATTACGCCGCCAAACGCAACATCCTGCCGGTTGAAGTGCGCGGTCGGACCGCCGTAATTGCGACTGCCGAGCCATACATCACATCTTGGCAGAAGGATCTCGGCGAGATGTTGCGGCTGGAGTTTACGGTTGTATTCGCCAATCCGCTCGACATTACGCGCTACATCGGCGAGTTCTACAATCTGTCGCGTTCCGTCAAGCGTGCGGAAAAATCTGGCGTGGGTAATGCCGGGCTGAACAATCTCGAACAACTCGTCGAAAGGGGCAAGAGCGGTCGCACGCTCGACGCCAACGACCACCACATCGTTGTGCTGGTGGATTGGTTGTGGCAGTACGCCTTTGACCAGCGCGCCTCCGACATCCATCTGGAACCGCGCCGCGAAACCGCGACGGTTCGCTTCCGGATCGACGGCGTGTTGCACGAGGTTTATCAGATGCCCGCGTCAGTGGCTGGCGCCGTGACGGCGCGTATCAAGATTCTGGGTCGGATGGACGTGGTCGAGAAGCGACGCCCGCAGGATGGTCGTATCAAGACGCGTACGCAAGAGGGCCTCGAGATTGAGTTGCGCCTCTCAACGCTGCCGACGGCACACGGTGAAAAGTTGGTGATGCGTGTGTTTGACCCCGAAGTTTTGGTGCGTGACTTCACCGAACTGGGCTTCACTGCGGAAGACGATTCCAAGTGGCAGGAGTTGATCAAACATCCGGGCGGCATCATCTTTGTGACCGGGCCAACAGGTTCGGGCAAAACCACCACGCTCTACACCACGCTCAAGCAGCTCGCCACGCCGGAAGTCAACGTATGCACCATCGAGGACCCGATCGAGATGGTGGAGCCCGCATTCAACCAAATGCAGGTGCAGACCAATATTGATCTCGGTTTTGCCGAAGGCGTGCGTGCGCTGATGCGCCAGGACCCGGACATCATTATGGTCGGTGAGGTGCGTGACTTGCCGACCGCCGAGATGGCGATTCAGTCCGCCCTTACCGGGCACTTGGTGCTGTCAACATTGCACACCAACGACGCGCCCACGGCGGTTACCCGTTTGCTCGATCTCGGTGTACCAGCGTATCTGTTCAATTCGACCGTGCTGGGCGTCATGGCGCAGCGGCTGGTGCGTACCTTGTGTCCGCACTGTAAAGAGAAAGTCCCGTTTAGTGCGCCAACTGAGCATCAACTCTGGCATTCACTAGTTTCGCCATGGAAGGGTGAGCCACCTAAGGAAGTTTACCGCCCTGTGGGCTGTCTGGAGTGCCGCAACACCGGCTACATGGGGCGGATGGGTATCTACGAGATTTTGTTGATGAATAACGAACTCAAGAAATTGGTCAATGAACACGCCGATATCGTCGCTATCACGGAACAAGCTTACAAGTCAGGCATGAAACCACTCAGGCTGTCAGGCGCGATGAAGGTCGCGCAGGGCTTGACCACTATCGACGAAGTATTGAAGGTCGCTCCGCTCGCAGGTTAGCGCCTACCCGCCCGCCGGTGTCATGCTGTCCGGTGTTATGCTGTTCATACCTCCCTTCGGTGTGCTATGTCAGACCCTATCCAGCCAAAATCGATGTTTGATATCGCCTCGGCGTCGCTAAGCCACGACGCGCAACGTCAGCGTGAACGCTACATCGCCCAACGGTTTCCGCAGCTTTCCGACCCGCCCGCCGACCTCCGGCGCACCGGTGATGTGCTGACCTGGGCGCAGCAATCGATTGAGGATGGTCGCAAATCGCAAGCAATTGAGCTGCTGACACTCGCGCTGCAAGAAGACGCTACTCAGCAGGCGATTTGGCTGTTTCTGATCGAGGACGCGTTCTTGCAGGATGACGCCGAGCGTTTTGCGCAATTGGCCACCGAGTTTACGCATCTGTTTTCCGGTGATGCCGCCCAAGTGTTGATTGACGCCATGGCACACGATCTTGCGCCTGCGGCACTACTCGAGACAGGGGCGACCACACCTTCGGCCTCGATGGCGTTGCCGATGTGGAGCAGCGGTGGTGAAAAGCGGGATGCGGTTCTTCAGAACAAACTGCACGCAGCATTACAGCAGGTTGTGGCAAGTTACCGCGTCGGCTGATGATGGACGCCAAACGCGAGCGGGAGGCCCAATCTGGACTGCGGTTGACCCGTGCGCATAGCAATCTAGCCAATGCGCATTTTGGCCTGCAAGGCGATATCATCGGTGCGTCAATCACAAATGTGGCACCAACGCTCACACGTACGCTCGCGGAGTTCGAGGCGCTGTCAGTGGGGGATCGTGGTCGTTTGCTGCAAAGCCGGTTGACGTCGATCGAAGGTGACAACGCCGTTTGTGAGTGGCATGCGGGACGCTACGATCATCTGGCGCGTATGTCTTCGGACGCCGCATCAGCGCTTGTCCGTCGCGACACCAAGGAGCCCGCTGCCGCCGTGGCGCTGTGCGCCAACGCGCTGCTGTTGTTGGGGCACGCGATCAAATGGCGGCAAATTGCCGACCTCCAATCTGACCCGTCCTTGCCCGAACGTGTTCTGCGAATGTTTATGCTGGCGCGTCAGGCAAAGCTGGATACAACGCCCG
>JBIIYQ010000114.1:0-8942 GCA_044346745.1 Usitatibacteraceae bacterium
CGGCACCGCGACTGAAGACGGGCTCATCAATGTCAACATCACCGACATCGGTGAGTTGCTGGCGTTTGCGGAAAAAGAGGACATCTATCTCACGGTCGTGGGCCCGGAAGCGCCGCTCGCCGCGGGGGTGGTCGATTCCTTTCGCGCTGCTGGGCGAAAGATATTCGGCCCCACCAAAGCGGCTGCACAGCTTGAGTCGTCCAAAGACTTCGCCAAGCAGTTCATGGTGCGTCACCAGATTCCCACGGCGCGTTACGCCACCTTCACTGACGGCAAGCTTGCGCGCGAGTACGTCACCAAAGAAGGCGCACCGATTGTCGTCAAAGCAGATGGCCTTGCGGCGGGTAAAGGTGTTGTCGTTGCGATGACAGTGGCCGAAGCGGTCTCGGCCATTAACACCATGCTGGGCACGGATGAACACCCCATCGCGGGGCGCGTGGTCATCGAAGAATTCATGGAAGGCGAAGAAGCGAGCTTTATTTGCATGTGTGATGGCAAGTCCGCGTTACCCTTCGCATCATCGCAAGACCACAAGCGCATTTTTGACAACGACCAAGGCCCGAACACCGGCGGCATGGGGGCGTATTCACCTGCGCCTGTCGTCACTCCCGAGGTGCACGCACGCGTGATGCGCGAAGTGATTAGTCCAACCCTTAAAGGCATGGCCGCTGAAGGCGCGCCGTTCACCGGCTTTCTGTATGCGGGACTGATGATTGACCAGACCGGCAAGCCACGTGTTGTGGAATTTAATGCACGAATGGGTGACCCGGAAACCCAGCCCATCATGATGCGACTGAAGAGTGATTTTCTGACGCTGGTTGAGGCCGCGTTGGATCACAAGCTGGCCGAAACCGATGCGGAATGGGATAGACGCGCGGCGCTCGGCGTGGTCATGGCCGCCAGTAACTATCCCGATACGCCGCGCAAAGGCGACTTCATCACCGGCTTGCCAGCGTCGACCGATGACGCCAAGGTCTTTCACGCTGGGACAACCGAACAAGACGGCAAGGTCGTGACCAATGGCGGGCGCGTGCTTTGTATCACCGCGCTTGGTGATACGGTGAAGATAGCCCAGCGCCGTGCATATGAAACACTCGAAGGCATTCGTTTTGAGGGCATGCAGTTTCGTAAAGATATTGGCTACCGCGCCATCAAGCGGTAGCGCTACACCGCGCCTGAACGGCCGCAGCATGCAGAAAGTGTAATCTGCCCAACAGACGGTCACTTTCAAGGCAAAATGCCTGAAACACCGCTCCTTTCCTTGCGTTTCAACCTCGACCAATCATGAATCCAAACGCCGTTCGCGAGTACCTCCTTAACCTCCAGTCGTCGATTGTGGCGCGCATGGAATCCATTGATGGTGGCACATTCATTCGTGATGAATGGCAGCGACCGGAAGGCGGCGGTGGCATTTCGCGTGTGATTGAAAACAGCAAAGTGCTTGAGCGCGGCGGCATCTTGTTCTCGCATGTGGTTGGCTCCAAGCTGCCACCATCTGCGGCAGCCAACCGACCAGAAATTGCCGGGCGCCCATGGGAAGCGATGGGTGTCTCGCTGGTGTTGCACCCACGTAACCCGTATGTACCGACTGTGCATATGAACGTTCGTTTCTTTATCGCGAAAGCGGACGCAAACCAGGCGAGCGATAAAGATGTCTTTTGGTTTGGCGGCGGCATGGACTTGACGCCCTACTACGGCTTCGACGAAGACTGCTTGCACTTTCATCAAGTGAACAAAGACGCGCTCGATAAACTCAACCCGGATTATTTCCCGCGCTACAAAAAATGGTGCGACGAATATTTCTGGTTGAAACATCGCAACGAACCGCGCGGCATTGGCGGCGTGTTCTTCGATGATTTCCACGACGGCGGTTTTGATCATGCCTTCGCGCTCCAACGCGCGGTCGGCGATGTTTTTAACCACGCTTACGCACCGATTGTTGAGCGCAGGATGAATACGGCGTACGGCGAACGCGAACGCGAGTGGCAGCTCTATCGCCGCGGCCGTTACGTCGAGTTCAACCTCGTCTGGGATCGCGGCACACACTTTGGCTTGCAGTCCGGCGGCCGCACCGAATCCATCCTGGCCTCAATGCCTCCACACGCAACCTGGCGTTACAACTGGGCACCGGATGCCGGCACACCTGAAGCCGAGCTGCTGGCGAAGTATGTGAATGGGCGGGACTGGGTGTAGAGAGCCCGCTCCAGGAGCGCTAAGTTACGCCAGCGGTCGGAGCGTCATCGGGTCAATTCTCAGGTTCTGCGCGCACTTCGTCAGAAGCTCCCGGCGGTGCGGGCGGGCGAATGCCGTTTCCCCGCTTGATCGCAGCACACATCAGCATGTGTGCCGAAACCGGCGCGGTAATGAAAATAAACAGGGTAATCAACAGTTCATGGACGCTAAGGCTGCGACTGGATGTACTGAAGAACAGGATCGACCCAATCAACATGCAGCCAACACCAAGGGTTGAGGCCTTGGTTGGGCCATGAATCCGCTTATAGAAGTC
The DNA here is from genome assembly GCA_044346745.1 of Usitatibacteraceae bacterium. Classification (GTDB taxonomy): domain Bacteria; phylum Pseudomonadota; class Gammaproteobacteria; order Burkholderiales; family Usitatibacteraceae; genus UKL13-2. Next base: position 2,507 of record JBIIYQ010000114.1, read on the forward strand.
GCCAAGTTTGGCGAGACCAAAAGAACCCACGAGTGCAAACACGGCACCGAGGACCATCAGTATGGCGAGTGCGATATCTACCCAGAGCGGCATCATTTGACAATATCTCCGCGGTCCAAGAACTTCGACATCACCACTGTGCCAATAAAGCCGAGCATGGCGATCACCAGCGCCGCCTCAAAAAAAACGCTCGATGCTGATACGATGCCCAACAACAGGGTGATTGCCAGTGTATTGATATAGGCCGTGTCGAGCGCTAGGATTCTGTCCGTCGTACTTGGGCCGCGAATGAGCCGATAAAGATTCAACAGCAACGCGACAGAAAAAGCGGCCAGCGCTAAGGTCACCGCATATTGAGAAAACGTTCCCAAATGCTCAGACGTGGTAAACAGGGTCGCCATCATTCAAAAATCTCCTGTAGCGGCAACTCATAACGTGCCTTGATGTCCTTGATCAGCTGCGCTTTGTCGGTGACGTGTAAAGCATGCACCAGCAGATACTTCCCGTCATCAGAAAAATCGACCGATAACGTTCCTGGCGTCATTGTAATAATGCCGGCCAGCGCAGTTTTGGCATAGGTATCTGTCACATCCAGCGGTACCCAAACAAAATCCGGCTGGATGTTTGTTTCGCGGCCGAGAATCAGGCGTGCCACATCGAGATTCGACTTCAAGATGTCAAAGAGCACGATCACGCTTAGCACCATTACTGTGAGCATTTGTTTTGGGTAGGTTGCCGTCACCGCGAAGCGTGATGTCCACAGCGGGATCATTATCGCCAGCAGCCCCCCTAACAGCACATGGGCAGGGTGAACGGTGTTATTCAGCGCCAGCCACACCGCCAACAATACGAGGCTCGTTCGAGGCTGCGGTATCCAGCGCTTCATTTCACCGCCCCTGGTTGCGCCATGCCCGGCGCTTTCAATTCTTGTTGCACCGGCTTTTGCGATTTTTGAATTGGTAGCTTGCCGAGCACGTTGCTGATCATCACTTGCGGCCAACGCAATTCGACCGCCGCCTGATCGGTGTATCGTTGAATCGGCGCGGCGAACAGCGTGAGTCCGACTAGCCCGGCCGCCAAGACAATACTAGGCACCAAGTAGGCAGGCTGGAAGGAAGCGGCATCGCGCTTCCAGAACAACCGACTGCCCATCCGGGCATAGGCCAGCATCGACAGTAGCCCACCAACAAGAATCGCAAACCACAACCACGCTTGCCAAGGGTGGTTGACTGAACCAGAAAGAACAGTCGCCTTACCGATGAAGCCGGCGAGCGGCGGTAAACCGGCCAGCGCAACCGCACCCAAGAAGAATAGAGCTCCCGTCCAAGCCCATGCCTTACCAGGCAGGTCGCCCACCGTCGTGATTCGCGGGCCAGCCTCGTCGATGGCAGCAGCGTTGAGAAAGAGTAGCGCTGTTGCAAGTGTCGAGCCGACCAAATAAAACAGCGCGCCCGACAAGGCTTTAGTGCCACCCATCGCGACGGCAGTGACTAGCATCCCGGCCGACGCAACCACCGACCAGCCGATCAACGACCGCACATCTTTTGCGGACAGTGCGCCCGCCGCCGCAACAAGTAGAGTGACCGGTGCAATTACCAACAGCACGTGGCTCATTTGTTGATTAATGACCCCGCCATCGGGAAAGATCAATGTCATGGTGCGAATGATGGCAACCACACCGACTTTTGTCATCAACGCAAACAGCGCCGCGACCGGCAGCACCGCGGCACTGTAAGTGGTTGTCAGCCAAAAATTCAGCGGCAGTAGCGCAGCCTTGATGGCAAACACAACCACTAACAAGAAACCCGCCGCCGCCACAAGCGCCTGAGAGTAGGCGGGTATGACACTGATCCGCTGCGACAAGTCCGCCATATTCAATGTGCCGGTCACACCGTAAAGCAGCGACACCGCGATCAAGAATATCGCGGAACCCACCAAATTGATCACCACATAGTGTGTCGCGGCATTGGTACGCCGCCGGTCGCTGTGTTGCAACAACATGCCATAACTGGCGGCAAGCAAAACTTCAAAGAACACGAAGAGGTTGAACAGATCGGTGGTGTGGAAGGCACCGCTGAGCCCCATCAGTTGGAGCAGAAACAGCGGGGTAAAGAAAGTGCCTGCAGCAACGGGTTTACCATCATTGGGCTTGGAGCCAGTCGCAGCAAACACGATCACGCCAATAACTGCGGTCAGTAGAAGCATGATCGCCGTAAGTTTGTCGACCACCAACGCGATGCCGTAGGGGGCTTTCCAGTTGCCAAGCAAATAGACAAACTGTTCCCCGGCAGACGTCCGGCGCAAGGCGAGCGCAGCGACGGCTAGCAGCGCAATCAGTGCGACCCACGCCACGGCACGCTGCAATCCGAGCCGTGCTTGCCCGGACGCCCCGCCGATAGCCAGACATAGCGCCGCCCCAACAAGCGTAATGGCAATTGGTAGCACTGGCAAATGTTGGACGGCAAGTTCCATCATGGCGCTTGGTCCCCATCGACGTGGTCGTGTCCATTCTCCGCGTATGCTCTCACCCCGATGCCTAATAGTACCGCCGTCATCCCAAACGAAATCACGATGGCCGTGAGAACTAGGGCCTGCGGGAGCGGATCGGCGTAGTAGACAAGAGTCCGCGGCAGCGAACCAGCCACGATCGGCGGTTTGCCGACCGTTAGGCGGCCCATAAAGAAGATGAACAGGTTTACTGCGTAAGAAACGAGCGTGAGCCCCAACACGACATCAAATAGCCGCGCACGCAGTAGCAGGTAGATGCCACACGACATCAGCACGCCCACACCAATTGCCGCGAGTAGCGCGAGACTCATGCCGGCCCCGCTTTGGGCAAGGCGTCCATGCCATCGGCGCGGCGCTGACCCAAGCGCCCTATTGTGGCAAGGGCCAGCATTGTCCCGCCGATGACCGCTAGGAACACGCCGAGGTCAAAAAACATCGCTGAGGCAATCGGCACGGTGCCGATCAGCGGGAAGCTGAAGTACTTGAAGGTGCTCGTGAGGAAAGGAAAGCCAACAAGCGCACTGCCCAAGCCAGTGACACCAGCAAACAACAATCCCCATCCTATCCAGAGTGGGTAGCGTAGCCGGGCTTGAGTTTCGGCTACCTGCAGACCAACCGCCACGTATTGCAGGATCAGCGCGATGGCAAACACCAAGCCGGCGATAAAGCCACCGCCAGGCTGATTGTGTCCACGCAAGTAGAAATAGATCGACACCATCACGGCGATGGGCATAAGCAACGCGGTCACAGTAGTTAACATCAAGGAAACACGCGCATTTCCAAGCGCTTTTGCTCCGAACTGCCCGTCAGGCGGCGTATTTTGCAAACAGAAGTCACGCAATAGGAGCGCGACAATCAGCCCTGCCATCCCCAATACGGCGATCTCACCTAACGTATCAAAGCCGCGATAGTCAACGATGATGACGTTTACCGCATTTGCACCGCCGCCTTCAGCCACCGTCGTTTGCAAGAAATACGGCGCAATCGAGTTAAATGGTCTTTGTAGCACCTGATAGACAATCCATGCGATTCCGACCCCCGCGAGTCCCGCCAACCCCGCATCCCGCCAACGAACGCTGCCTGCGTCCGGCTTGCTCGTCTTCGGTAAAAAGTTAAGCGCCAACATCATCAATATGATCGTGACGACTTCAACCAACAACTGCGTAAGCGCGAGATCGGGCGCGGAAAAATAGACAAAGGCGAACGCCACCACCAAACCCGTCATACCGAGGAACAGCAACGAAGTGAGTCGTTGTTGATGATTGATGACGGCAAACAGCGCAGATGTCATACCAATCAATGCAACCACGATGACCGTCGGATTTGCAAATTCACTTCCGACCAACACGCGCTCCGGCGTTGCCGTCGAAGGAAACAAGGCGAAGGCGGCAGTGACGACTAAGACACAGGTGGCCACTATCAGCCAGAGGTAGCGTTGCAAATTTCCGTTCTGCGTCAAACGTGTGATAGCTGTAGCCACCGCCGTGAGGTTTTCGACGAACACGACAAACAGTAGCTTTGCATCCCCAGGGAGTTTGGCGACGGTGTGTAGATTGATTTTTTTCTGCAGCAGGAAATAAAGACCAACACCACCAGCCAAAGCAATCACACTCATAAAGAGCGGCAAATTAAAGCCATGCCAGATTGCCAACGTATATGCCGGTAGCGGCGCGTTCAAGGTTGCCTGTGCCGACACGGCGAGCAACGGCCCGACGGTGAACTGCGGGAATATGCCGACCACAACACACAACACCACGAGCACTTCAACCGGTACACGCATAAATCGCGGCGGCTCGTGCGGCGTTTTGCTCACGGCATTCGGCCCAAACACGGGTTCGCCGTTAAAGAACACATCGTGGATAAAACGCATCGAGTAGGCCACTGCGGCAATGCCTGCGATGGTCGACGCAATTGGCGTCGCAATCTCAATCAGGCGGTGACTCTCGACCGATACCGCTTCGACGAAGAACATTTCTTTGGACAAAAATCCATTCAGCAACGGCACGCCTGCCATCGCCGCGCTGGCCACCATCGCCAGCGTTGCGGTAATAGGCATGTACTTCCACATGCCATTCAGATGGCGCATATCACGCGAGCCGGTCTCATGATCAATGATGCCGGCTGCCATAAACAAGGAGGCTTTGAACACAGCATGGTTGATGATATGAAAGACGCCCGCCACCACCGCCAGCGGTGTATCCAAGCCAAACAATAACGTGATGAGACCCAGATGTGAAATGGTGGAATAGGCGAGCAAACCTTTCAGATCATGCTGGAAGATGGCCACCGTGGCACCCATCAACAGCGTCGCGATTCCTGCCGTGGAGACGATCCAAAACCAATAGTCATTGTCGCCGAGCACCGGGTATAAACGCGCGAGCAAAAAGACACCGGCCTTAACCATCGTTGCCGAATGCAAATACGCTGAGACTGGTGTGGGTGCCGCCATCGCGCGGGGCAACCAAAAGTGAAAAGGAAACTGTGCACTCTTGGTAAATGCCCCCAACAACACCAATAGCAGGCTCGGTAGAAAGAGCGGACTCTTCTGCAATGCCTCTTTGCTGGCGAGCACGACATCCAGGTCATAACTGCCAACCACTTTGCCGATCAACAACACGCCCGCGAGCAACGCGAGCCCACCCAATCCGGTGACCGCCAAGGCCATCCTCGCGCCCTGGCGCGCGTCTTCACGATGCCGCCAAAAGCCGATCAACAAGAACGATGAGAGGCTGGTAAGTTCCCAGAACACCACCAGCAAAATCAAATTGTCTGCCAGCACGACACCGAGCATGGCGCCCATAAAAAGCAGCAAGTAGGAAAAGAAACGCGGTGAAGAATCGGTGGGGGAAAGATAGTAGGCGCCGTACAACACGACCAGCGCACCGATACCCAGGATCAACAGGCTGAACAGCAACGCAAGGCCGTCTAATCGCAGGCCGAAATTGACGCCAAGCGAGGGCAACCACTCAACACGCCACCGCACCACTTCGCCGCCAAACACTGCGCCCGCCGCCCACATCAGCAACACGCCGCCGCCAAGCGTAAAGGCTCCCGCCAACCACCCGGAGAGGCGACGCCTGTCGCTGCTCACAAACAACAACGCCAGCGCGCCGATAAACGGCAGCGCCAACATTAGGGCGATTGCAGGCGATTGCATTTTGTGACGGGCCTCCCCAGGCGTCGGCCGCTACGAGCCAGGCGCTGCGTTTTTTGATTTCATCAAGCTTGCAATGATTGTGATGACTGTGATTGGCACCACGAACCACAACATTACGTTACTCAACATCGGCAGCGCATCGTGCTCTTGCGACATCAGAATCAGATAGGCCGTGTAAGCCATGTAGTAGCCCAGAAATACCGCGCCCTCCCAGCGCGCAATTTCACGACCGGTGAAAAACACTGGTAAACACGCCACTGCGACAGCCAACATTACCCACATATCGAACGTCAGAATTGACGGCGCAACGGCAAGACTGGTTGGCGCAACAATTCCGGTGACACCCAGTACGCCGAGGATATTAAAGGTATTGCTGCCGATGACGTTGCCCACCGCAATGTCGCGGTGGCCGCGGATGGTGGCCATGATGGAGGTCGCAACTTCGGGCATGGACGTGCCCGCCGCAACAATCGTCAAACCGATGACCAGTTCCGAAACACCCATCGCTTTTGCAACAATAATCGCCGCTTCGACAAACCAATTCGAGCCTTGCACCAGCAACACTAGCCCTACGATGACGAGCACGATCTGCACCCCCCAATGTCGGTCCCATGTGCTTGACATATCGATATCGTCCGCCCCTTCAGCCTGTGAGGCTTTGGATTCGCGGCGCGACTGCACAACCAAAAACACCGTGTAGGCAACCAACAATACAAACATGATGATGGCTTCGACGCGATTGATCGCTCCGTCAAACATGAAGCCGACCAA
>JBIIYQ010000254.1:0-2592 GCA_044346745.1 Usitatibacteraceae bacterium
TGAGCGAGGTGTATGGCCGCTGCACGTTGCCGGCTGAGGCGATCGGTGGCAACCCATCCGCACCCGTAACAGCGAGTGCTGCACGCCAGGTGCGATTCAAGATGAGTTCGACCGGATCTTTAGTCGTCGGCTGCACGAACACAAACTTTCCATCGTCTCCGCAACAGCTATCCCAAGGGAAACGTTTCCACATCGCCTCACCAATGATTTCCGCTGCTTGTTTGGCCTGATTGATTCTCTCCTGCGGGATCGCACAGCTAAACGCGGTCGGTTTCACAACACCGGTTTTCGAATCGTCTAGGCGATCGAGTAATTGGCGTGCGACACGGAACGATGACGGCACCACACCGCCGGCATCGCCGGAGTGCACACCTTCGGTCAACATGTTTACGGTCAGAGTACCGTTCACCAACCCGCGCAGCGAAGTCGTGACCCACATTTGTTCGTAGTTTCCGGCGCCGGAATCCAGTGCAATCACAAGCTGAACATCACCCATACGGCTGGCGAGTTTTTCGAGATAGAAGGGCAGGTCGTAACTACCGGACTCTTCGCAGGTTTCGATCAACCCGACGCAACGCGGATGCGCCACACCTTGTTTATCGAGCGCTTGAATGGCGGCAAGTGCGGCAAACACGGCATAACCATCGTCGGCGCTGCCGCGGCCATACAACTTGCCGTCTTCATAAACAGGAATCCACGGGCCCAAGTCGGCACGCCAGCCGGTCATCTCGGGTTGTTTATCCAAGTGTCCGTAGAGCAGGATGGTTTTGTCATTGCTGATGCCGCCGGTTGCGGGAATGTCAAAAAACAGCACGGGGGTACGGCCACCCTCGGCGACCACTTCCATTGTCAGCCCCGGCACGTTCTGCGCAGCAACCCAAACACGCGCCTGTTCAATGGCCGCATCGAGAAATCCATGTTTTGCCCAGTCTTTATCAAACCCCGGCGACTTTGCAGGGATCTTGATGTACTCGGTCAACTGGGGAATCAAGTCATTGTCCCACTGCTGATCAACGTCGGCAGACAACTGCGCGAGGTCGATACCAAGCGTCTTCAGGTCAGGAATTTGGTCACGTGCAGTCATGTGTTACTCCGGGGAGTTGTCGTTGCTATGGTTATACAGTTTATGTTTGAGCGCTAGGGTGCCGCCGCCGCTCTGGCCTGGCACTCCAAGGGAACATACTTAGCAGGCATGTCGGTTGCGTCAGCACCGTTCAACACCATGCCCTTGGGAATAGGCGCTGCAGCGCACACCCAAGTGACGGGAACCATGGGCTGACCATCAACGTACGCGGGGCGGAGTGTCAGTACTTTGTCCTTGATGCTGCTATTCACACTATTGCCCCAAGTGACGTTTACTGCGCCATCTTTTACGTCGATACGTGCCACGTATTTACCCACCAACTTGGTCGGCTCGGGGATGCCGGCTTCGACGTTATCCGCCGGAAATTTGCCGAGTGCGCCATAACCTCGTACCACGCCTTGTTTGGCGACATCAATCAACGGGCCGCTTTCTTTGATTTGTCCGCGAATCGCAGCCACCGATAAATCTGGCATGGCAAACACGGCTAGTATGCCAATGAGCACCAATACGATGACCATCTCGATGAGGGTGAATCCTTGTTGTGCTCGTGTCACTATTGTTCGCCGGTTAGTATCGAGCGCTACCAGGCGTGCGCGGGAATGGAATCACATCCCGCACGTTGGAGAGGCCGGTCGCATAAGATATGGTGCGTTCAAACCCCAATCCAAATCCGGCGTGCGGCACCGTGCCATAACGACGAAGATCGCGATACCAGCTGTAATGCGCGGGGTCGAGGCCGCTTTCGAGCATCCGTGCATCAAGCACTTCGAGGCGTTCTTCGCGTTGTGAGCCACCGATGATTTCACCGATGCCAGGCGCCAACACATCCATCGCCGCAACGGTTTTGTTGTCGTCGTTTAAGCGCATGTAGAACGCTTTGATCTCCTTCGGATAGTTCATCAGCACCAACGGGCCTTTGACGTGTTTCTCTGCGAGATAACGTTCGTGTTCCGACTGCAAATCGATGCCCCACTTAACTGGAAACTCAAATTTCTCCTTTGATGCTTCCAGAACCTTGATCGCGTCGGTGTAGTCCATGCGGACAAACTCGGAGGTGACAATGTTTTGCAACTTGGCAACGATGCCCTTTTCGATACGCTCATCAAAAAAGGCCATGTCGTCTGCGCGTTCATCTAGCACCGCCTTGAACACATACTTAAGTAACGCCTCGGCCAAAGTGGCGTCGTCGGACAAATCAGCAAAAGCAATCTCCGGCTCGATCATCCAGAATTCAGCCAAGTGGCGCGACGTGTTGGAATTTTCTGCACGGAAAGTGGGGCCGAACGTGTACACGTTGGACAACGCCATGCAGTAGGTTTCGACGTTGAGTTGGCCGGACACGGTCAGAAAGGCCTCGCGCCCGAAAAAGTCTTTGCTGAAATCAATTTTGCCGTCGGGTGTTTTTGGTGGGTTGACCATATCGAGTGTTGATACACGGAACAACTCACCGGCCCCCTCCGCATCACTCGCTGTGATGATGGGGGTGTGAATCCACAAAAAGCCGCGCT
>JBIIYQ010000255.1:0-2589 GCA_044346745.1 Usitatibacteraceae bacterium
CTGCGAAGGTCTAATACTGGTGAGGCAATTGGCGGCAAAATGGCTGAAAGTGCGCTTGGATGCTAGGGTTTTGAATAAAATCGACCCTGGCCCCTTTTATTCCATGCCAAATTGAGCGTTCAACATCTTCAATGCGGCAGCAATTGCCGCCGGCTCACTGTCCGCACGAATCTGATCCCAATCCATCGAGTCATCCGCTACCCTGATTTCGCACGTAATTTTTTCGAGTGGAAGAGTCGCGCGTTCACCATAAGCAGGCTCAGCGTTTACACGTTCGATTCTAAAAACCCTCAATCCGTAACTATCGTCAGCTGCCTTTACTACTTCGATCAGCAATCTAATTGATCCGAAGACTTCGTCATCGGGAGTTGTAATAGGGGGAAGCTCGTAGCAAGCAACAATTTTGGAAAGCGTTTCCAGAGACAGCATCACCGCTTCCTCCAGCTGTATTCGTGGCAATGTCGTTTGTAGCAGCCACGAGGGACTTTGCTGTTGGCATCTTTCTGAGCAGCTTTGCAAGCAGCTTCTTTTGTTTTCCCGGTGCCAATTCCAGAAACTCGGTCAGGACAGTTTGCGCAGTCATCAATTTTTTGCACATTGCATCTGACTTCACATGTGTAGGTGCGCCGAAATAACCGATCAAGCCATTCCTCAGGAATTAAGTCGGGGAATGGCACAGGAGTAGCAGGATTGAATGGGTCTGATGGATTGAAGGGCGGTGTCAATGGAGGCGGCGGTAGCGGGATTGCCTGAAGGCCGTCAGGGTCAACATTGACTAGCGGAGAGTTCAGTGCATACGAGTAAGTATTGATCCCACCCTTCAGTCCAATCGGGTCTGACTGAATGTAGCGCCCCGTGCCCGGGTCGTAGTCTCTGTTCCAATTAAAGTACGTCCCCGTCTCTTGGTCTTGGCACGGGGCCGACACGAGTTTTAGCGATCGACGCTGCCAAACCCTAGAACTGGTGCGGCGTTCCAAGCGGTTTCCACTCGACGCGAATCCGCAGCGAGGGAATTTTTGCCTAGACGCGGTTTTTGAGATTTGCGGCAGCGAGTTCATGTGCCACATCTTAGCAGCGTGAGCCGTTTTTTTCTTTAGCCGCTTGTTTGTCCGCTGGTTGTGTTGCCCGCTGCCGATTCCGTCAGGGCCGCGCAGCGCCCGCAGGGCTTGGCCTTGACGGCCACCGAGAGAGCACGCTCAGTCATGCGGTGCAAGGCGATTTTTATCCTTGCACCGCATGATGACCAGCGCTTTCGTCAGAAATACAAAGTGCAATCAGGACGGGCACTTTCACGGCATTTGTGCTGAAGATGCCCATAGATGGTAGTGCTTGGGGTTTTGCTTTTGATCTTAGGGAGCCCCCAGCGGGGGCGGACGGGAGCAGGCGCAGACACGCTGGAACGAGCAGCGCAGCGCGAGCCGCGTGGCTGTGACCGCGGGTGGGCGGGGGAGACACCACACAACACTGCGGCGCGCAGCGCCTGACTGAATGACTGTGCTGGCGCGGCTCTTTGCGCGAGCACACTGACATGTGGTCTTAGCGTGGCTTGCATGCAGGCCACGTGGCACAAGAGAGGGGCGCAAGACATAACTGCACTTTGGCAACCCCGCAGGGCGCGAAGCGGTTGCGACACCAAGCGAGCCAGGCGAGCGACTGGCGCAACGTTGCCAAAGACGCAGTTATGTTAAATGCCGACAGGCATTTACCCCGAACGCGTGCCAGCACACAACAGGCTCGATGCCTGTTGTGTGCTGTGTTGAAGCGATGACGGTCGATGTGTCGCGGTGGTTGCAAGTACGCTTTCCCTGTGTCCACGAAGTGCGCTCGTTGCGTTGGCACGCTGGAGCCTGGCGCGCGGCTGCGACCGAAGGAAGTCCCTTTTCGGGACTGTGCCCTGACCAACACGCTTTGCACGCTTGCAAGCCGCGTGACAGGCGGTCAACAACGCGATTGCAGACGTTCATCCCTGTGCGGCGACGTCTGATGTCACCGCACTCGCGTTCGCGCCTCTATCGCGCTCCAATCGTGCCGGATGCGTCGCTGCATGAATGTCCTTCAACTGCTGAATCGAGACATGCGTGTAAATCTGCGTGGTAGTCAGTTCCGAGTGACCAAGGATCACTTGGATATGGCGGATGTCGCAACCTGCGGCCAGCATGTGGGTCGCCATTGCATGCCGGAAGGTGTGACAGGCACCATGCTCGAATCCAGCTGCGCGCAGATGGCGTTTGACCATATCCGAGAGCCGGTTCTTTTGATACGCCTCGCCGTAATCGGTGACGAACAGATGCCCGCTGTCGTGACCGATGATGAGCGTGGGCCTCACCTCTTCGCGGTATTTGTCGATCCAGCGTGCGGCGCGCGCACCTAGCGGCACGATCCGATCCTTGCGGCCCTTGCCTTGCCGCACCATCAGCACACCATCGCGGGTGTCGGCATCAATCAGTTTTAGGTTCATCAGTTCGGATCGACGAATGCCGGTGCTGTAGAGCGTCTCGAGGATCGCACGATTGCGAATGCCCATCGGTGTCGTCACGTCCGGTACGGCGAGGATGGCGGCGACGTCGGTGATGGACAGCAACACCTTCG
>JBIIYQ010000256.1:0-2568 GCA_044346745.1 Usitatibacteraceae bacterium
TCCTGCCGACGGATTGTTGTGGACGGCGAACAGCAAACAACTCGGCGGTGCCAGCAGTGAAATTATCGGCGACGGTGGTTTTGACTTGGGCGCGCGCGCCATGCAGATTCGTGATCGGCTGCGCGAAACGCCCAAACATACGGAACAAACGCTCTACGCGATCCAACTCGACCGTGAATCACGTTTCTTGAAGCGTTGGGCGGCACTCGCATTGAAGCGGGGGGAAGCGCCCTCGACGTCACCGTCGATTGCCGCCGTCCTTGGCAAACTCAAAAGCTGGAACGGCGCAGCGGATATTGATCAAGTCGGGCATCGTGTCGCTAGGGCGTTTCGCGAACGCGTACAGAGCGAGTTATGGCGCGCCTGGCGCGCCAGCAAAAACGCGAATGCTGCAAACAAAGATGCGCCAGAGAAAAGCGATGCGTCGTTGAGCCACGACGCACGATTCGAATACGCGGCTTGGCAGGCGATCGAAGCCGAAGCGCCGCACCTGCTGCCCAAGGGCTATCTTTCTTGGCCACATTTCTTAGACGCGCAATTGGTGTGGGTGCACGACGAACTGATAAAGCAACAAGGTTCGTTGGAAAACGCCACATGGGGTAACCGCAACATGTCGCGTATCAAACATCCGTTTTCACGTGCGATGCCGTTTTTGTCGCCCTATCTCGATATGCCGTCGCGCCCCTTGGCCGGCGACAACCACATGCCGCGAGTCGCGGCACCCGCTTTTGGCGCATCTCAACGCTTGGTGGTCTCGCCCGGCAAAGAGGAACAAGGCATTCTCACCATTGCCGGCGGACAAAGCGGCCATCCGTTATCGCCGTTCTACGGCGCCGGGCACCAACTGTGGCTGGACGGCGCGCCGCAGCCACTGCTTGCGGGCCGGACAAAACACACACTTACACTTGCGCCACCGAAATAGGCTCCGCCGCACTAAGAAAATAGAAAACTCCCCGACTGGCCAGCGTTTACAGACAGTTTTGCCTCAGAACCGCCGTCTTTACTTGTGTTTCTATTTTCAGAACGAGTTGCATCTGACAACTCAGTTGCATCTAGCGCGTTCTCCGAGGAGAATACGGGTCCCACCCAGCCGCTCGAAAGACGAGCCGCACCACGATGCTTTAGACGCTATAGACCTGACATGACATCGACCGCCAAATCCAAGGCAACACCGGACACGCCCGCATACCTTTCGCGCATCCCCGAGGCTGAAGCTGCCATCCGTCGAACCGCCGACCGGCTGACACAACCCCGTGTGGCGGTGCTGGCCTGTTTGATGTCGCTCGACCACGCCGCGTCACACTTTGAAGTTGCCCAGGCGCTGGCCAAACACCACCCCATCGACCGCGTAACCGTATACCGCGTGCTGGAGTGGCTGGTGGAAGTCGGCATCGCGCATCGCATCGCCGGTGACGATCGCGTATGGCGTTTTATGATCAACGACCCGACCGCTTCAATCGCGCCACATCACCAACATGCACATTTCACGTGCAATACCTGCGGGCAGACCTTCTGCCTGGATGATGTGCCAAACAAACTCAATTTCCGGCTGCCGTCGGGATTCAAACCGAGCACGGTGGACTTGAAGTTTCGCGGGCGCTGCCTGCACTGCGCGTAACGGCTGTGACGAGCACGATGAGCACATCGGCCAATGCTGGCATCACGCCCGTAACCTTGCTGACCGGCTTTCTCGGCAGCGGCAAAACCACCCTGCTGAACCACATTCTGAATTCGCCGGGTGTGCCGGAGACGGCTGTTCTCATTAACGAATTTGGTACAGCGCCCATCGATCATCTGTTGGTGCGTAAGTCGAGTGACAGCATCAGTGTGATGAACAATGGTTGTGTGTGTTGTTCCGTTGCCGGTGACATGGTCGGCGCACTGCGCGAGCTCTACTTCAAGCGCAGTAAGGGTGAAATTCCGAACTTCACACGCGTGATCATCGAAACCACAGGTCTGGCCGACCCGGCACCGATCATGCACACCCTGCTTGAGATGCCGGTTGTCGCCGCGCGGTATGCATTGTCAGGCGTAGTGACGACCGTCGACGCCACCCATGGCGGAGAGCAGCTAAATACCCATCCTGAATCCGTCAAGCAGGTTGCGGTCGCAGACCGGATCATCCTCACCAAGACCGACCTCGCCGATGACCAAACGCAGGCAGCGATACGTGCGAGGATCACACGGCTCAATCCTGCGGCGCGCATTATTGACGCGGTCGACGGCAAGGTTGATTTCGAACATTTGTTTGACAACGGCTTGTACCGCGCCGATGGCAAAACACCGGACGTCGCAAAGTGGCTCAACGCGGAAGCCTATCGCCCGACCGGGCCGATGCGTGTGGGACTCTCCAACAAAACGGCGCTAGCCCCGGCTTCGCGGCATGACGCATCAATCTCCTCGGCTTCGTTCCAATACGACGAACCGGTTGATTGGGATCAGCTGCTAGATGTCATCGAGATGCTGCAAGCGATGCGCGGCGACCAACTGTTACGCATCAAAGGCATCGTTAATGTAAAGGGTGATCCGCGTCCACGCGTGATACACGCGGTTCAACACACCCTTTAT
>JBIIYQ010000115.1:0-8836 GCA_044346745.1 Usitatibacteraceae bacterium
TAACAAGCTTTACGGCTTCCGCGCGATACTCGCTGGTGAATACACGTTTCGGTATTGATGACATTCAGAACTCCTTGGATTGAAAGTATTTACCAAATCCATGGCGTCCGTTTTACCGAGCCCCTTCGATGCATCTAAAGAAGTGTTTTGAAACCTTGCGCGTCACGGAAACAAAACGTTGCCTTGCTGGCATCGAGTTGCTGGCGAGTAGTAAATGGCGGCGCGTTAGGTCGTAAGCGCGAAGTTTAACTTCGTCACGCGAGGGCCGGGCTGAATGGTCTGCAATCCATCAAACTCACCTATCGGCAGGTGTTTTGGGGCGAAAGTGTCTGGAAACGACCGTAAATAGGCGTGTTACCTTACGGGAAACATCTATTGATCCGGCAATTAAACATATTGAATAAATCGCAAATTTCACCTGTCCTCGCGCAGGCGGGGACCCGATTTCACCGCGCGCTGGCCACGCAAAATTAGGCTCCCGCCTGCGCGGGAGCGGGGTTTTCTAAATTATTCAAATTTAGTTGCCGGATCAATAAAAACCCCCGTCCCTGCGTAGTTACCAAACTAAGCAGGAATGGCGGCAAATTAAAGGTTTTTAAAAATTCCCGACGGAGACCGTTTATAAAAACGGAACTGCTCAACACGTTCGGCAGGACGGGCCCCCTCCCACACAAGCGTCCACTCGGTCGCAACATCGGGCGCATTAGCCTTGCTGCCCTGAATCAGCATCCATGCGCAGTTTTCAGAAGTGGATGCTTTCGGCTTTGCAAAACGAATCTGCGCGAAGTAATCAAACATCGCACGTTGCGGGTCGCCGATGTTCAGCCCGATGACACAGCTTGGTGTTTGTTTGACCAACGAGGCAACCTCTGAGATCGGCTGGCGATAACTTCTGACGTGATCGACTGCCGGTAAATACAGCAGGTTGAGCAGCATCCAAACGAGCGTAATGCCGGCAGCCCAATTGACGATGGCGCGGCGGTTGTTGCGATGGGCCATCACTACCGCGTAAATCCAGATCGAGGTAAGCACGGCGGCGATGATCATTGGAATCCAGACTACACCCACCACAAAGCCGGGTGCCGCGCGAGCAGCCGCCCGCGCGGCGGCCTCGGGCGTGCCGACGACAGCAGCGGTCCAGTAGACCCAGATGGCGAGCGCGAGGGCACCGAAGAACACGAGCCCAAACCAATCAACAAAACTCGCCACACCTTTCGGCAAACGATCAAGCGAATTGGCACCAGCCAGAGCCAACGGCAGTAACAAGGTCAAGCCCACTGCGTCACGACCTTCGCGCAACAGAGAGAGCATCACAAGCGACACGACGAAGACTGCAATCGGCAGCGCTAACTCGATGCGCTCACGAATAACTTTGCGGTCTTTGCGCCACAGCCAAACAGCGATCGGTAATGTGGGTAGGGCATACCAAGGCAAGATACTCGTCAGGTAAAGCGGCAGAATACTATCGCGTGTATGGACATCGAAGATTGGGGTGCCGACGATGGCGTCAAGGAAAATTGGTGCGGTCAACCATCCGCACGACGCCAGCACCAATGGGTAGATTGAAGCGCCGGCGGCGAGCAGGACGATCAGAATTGTGATGCCCCGCCGGAACGCGGAATTCTGCCAGTCGTGCAGAATCGCCATCATCACAATCGCCGCCACGGGAACAATCAAGGCTTGAATCAAGCCGACCGATAGCGCCATGATGATTGCGCCACTCGCTGCAGTCACAGCACCTTTGCGTGCCTCAAAGCGAATTCGCGTCAGGCCGTACGTGGCGACCGAAATCCCCGCCAGCCCCGCCAATTCCGGGTTCATTTCGTGTGCGCGAAGCAAGAGGCCGAGCGAACCGATAAACAGCGCGACGGCGATCCTCCCCGCGCGTTCGTCGAATAGTTTGTTGGCGGACTTGTAAACGTAGACCAAGGTAATCGCCATGAAGATACCGCTGGCGAGGCGTGCACCATCGTGCATCGGCAATACAAACGAAAAGAGTTTGGCCGTTATTGCGGAAACCCAATAGTAGAGCGGGGCATAGTCGTTGACCGCTGCGCCGGCAATCTCTGGAAGCAGCCAAACTTGCAGGTTGTTATCGCTGAGCATCGCGTAGACGATGCCCATGGCGATGGCTTCATCTGGCTTCCACGGATCGTGCCCGATGAGTCCGGGGAACAGCCAAGCGAGACAGATGATGAGAAACAGCGCCGTCTTGACAGGCGTCGCGGTGCCATCAAATACGATGGGGCGTTTCAACGTGTCCGACAGGCCGGGCGGCGCCGGTCCGCGCTGCGCGAGTTTTTGAAGCGGGATATTCACGTTTGTCTATTGGATGGTCTTGACCAACTGCCCGGCGCTTATGTTGCCTTGCGGGTAGGCTTGATTGAGTAATCGTAGTTGTGCTTCGGCATTGCGATATTGTGGCGCAATTTGACTGACTTCCTGCGCCAGATCCGTAAACGGTGCGGACGTACGCGGCGCGACAACGACTCGGATCGTGTAGGGTTTTGCGTTGCTGGCGTCCGCAGGCGTCAGGGCGCGAAACGACGCAACAATTTCGCGCAGCTCTCGATCATAGGTGCCGCGCGCTGCTGGTTTCTGAAGTTTTTGAAAGACATAGTCCGCACCGCCAAGGGAAATGACGGTGGCTTCGACGGGCGAGCCTTGTTTCGTGCCCAAAAAATTGGTCGCGCGCAGGCCATTGATTTTCGTGGCTTCTGTGCGTCCTTGATCCGGTTGCAGTAGAGAGCGTATTGCGGCGGCATGGTCGCCTTTGGAGTTTGGGGAAGGGCGTAAGGACACTGCGGCCTGCATGTTGTCAGCAACAATGCTTAACTCGCTGGTGGCATTTTGGATCGACCAGTTAAGGGGTGTGCGCAGGGTGAAGCCGAGTGGTTCATGATAGAAGTCCTGCCCGCGAATCACCCCCTGCTCGCGGCTGTCGCCAAATGTCATGCCGTTAATCGCTTGCAGATAACGTGCGCGCCCCGCGTCTTGGTATTTGCCGCTGTATTGGTTGGCAATGCGCCGCACCTCCGCAAGTCTCTGGTCGTTCGAGGGGTGGGTGCGCAACCAGTTTGGCGTGTCACCTGTAGGTCGACCTGAGCGTTGCGCCTCGCCGTTGGCGAACTTCTCTTGCGCCTTGAGCACAGAAATGACCTTCTCCATCAAGTCCGGGTCGAAGCCGACACGTTGCATATACTCCGCGCCGAGTTCATCAGCCTGCAATTCATGCTCGCGGCTTCGCGGTAGCAAGAAGCCCGCTTGCGCGTAAGTGCCGGTAACTTGACTGCCAACATTTGCGCCAGCTTCTCCCCCAAGATAGGCGCCGATAAGCGTGCCGAGTAACTGTGTACCGGCAGCGATTTGTTGGTCGCGTGCCGCACGTGCGCCGTGCCGTGCCGTGACGTGGCCAATTTCATGGCCGAGAACGCCAGCCAGCTCGGCTTCGGAATCGAGGTAGGCCATGAGTCCCCGTGTCATATAGATAAATCCGCCTTGAACAGCAAAGGCGTTGATTTCGGGGCTATCGACGACGGTGAAAGTCCACGGCAAATTGTTGCGATGGCTCTGCGCGGCGAGTTTCTGCCCAACACCATTCACATAGGATTGGAGGGCGGCGTCCTTATACGCCGGATATTCCCGCAGTACTTGCTGGTGAATGCTGCGACCCGAGGCAATCTCTTCTTGTTCTGACATCAGTCCGCGATCCACACGACCAGAAACCGGGTTTACGGAGGTGGCACAGCCGACAATGGCGATGCCGAGCGCCAAACCGAAACTGAGCCTGGCCAAGTTGATTCTTGTCAACCTCATGAGCTAACTCCTTGAATAGTCTGAACTGATTCTACGCCGCTATTCGGCCTATGCTGACCGCTGCGCCGGGCGATTTAGGGAGTCCAGAAAGTCAAAAGGCAACCATCGGTTGCCTTTTGCTGTGCGTCGTTACTGGCCTGCGAATTACTTGCCGGCGCTGGTTTTAGCGTAACGCTGCTTGAACTTGTCGATACGGCCGGCGGTGTCCATGATCTTGTGTTTGCCGGTGTAGAACGGGTGCGATTCAGACGAGATCTCGATACGGATAACCGGGTACTCTTGCCCGTCGGTCCATTTCATTTTCTCTTTGCCTTTGGTATCGGCAGTCGTTTTGGTCAGGAATTTGAAGTCGCAAGACGAGTCAAAAAAGATGACTTCGTTGTAGGACGGATGGATTTCAGCTTTCATGGGTGCGGCCTTTCTTTTCGTAAAGGGTTCACCGCGTGTGAACCTCTATTCGAACAAGTTGGATGGGAACCGGCGATTATGCACAAAAAAGCCCAACAAAGCAACAGCTTAGCCTGCTAAAGTTGGGTCATGAAAACCGACAAAAATGTGCCTAGCGCGGCCGAATCCAGCGCCTCATCGACAAAACCTGCGTCAACGGACGCGGCCGACTTCAAAGACCAAGTGGCGATTACTCGTCACAAGACCAAAATAAATGGCAAAACCATGGCCTACACGGCCACCTGCGGCACCTGGGTCATGCGCGAGGAGCACGACAAAGATGGCGAGCACCTAGGGCAAAAGGCGACATCGGCGATGTTCTTTACCGCCTATACAAAGGATGGTGTGAAGGACGCTAGTGAGCGCCCCATCATGTTTTGCTTCAACGGCGGCCCGGGCTCCAGCTCCGTGTGGCTGCATTTGGGATTGATTGGACCCAAACGTGTGTCGCTAGACCGCGAAGGTAACGCTGGTGCACCCCCCTACAAGTTGATCGACAATGACTTTTCGATTCTGTCTGACACTGACTTGGTGTTTATCGACCCCGTCGGGACGGGCTATTCGCGCATGGTCGAAGGCGAGAAGACTAAGGAGTACCACGAGTACCAGCGTGACCTCGAAAGTGTCGGTGCCTTCATCCGGCTGTTTGTCTCACGTCATGAGCGTTGGGCAAGCCCCAAGTTTATCGCTGGCGAAAGCTATGGGACTACCCGCGCATGTGGATTGGCAGGGTTGTTGCAGGACAAGTACGGGATGTATATCAACGGGCTGTATTTGATTTCAGTCGCTTTGGATTTTCAGACCATTCGGTTTGATCACGGCAATGACGTACCACCGGTGATGTATTTGCCTACCTACGCCGCAACGGCATGGGTGCATAAAAGACTACCCTTAGAGTTGCAAAAGAAATCGGTAGCCAATTTGGTGAAGGAGGTTGAAGCGTATGCGGCGGGCGAGTATGCCCACGCCCTCTTTCAGGGAGACAGGCTTTCGCCGAAAGAATTCGACAAGGTGGCCACACAGGTGGCGCGTTATACCGGTCTCTCCGCAGCTTACGTGAAGTCGACGAAGTTACGGGTGCATATCCACCGATTCTGCAAGGAGTTGCTACGCGATGAAGGCAAGACGGTCGGTCGGCTCGATAGTCGATTTACCGCGCGTGATCGTGACAGCGCGGGCGAACAGTTTGAATTTGATCCTGCGCATGCCGTGATTGGCGGGGCGTTTGCCACCACCCTGAATGACTACGTACGACGTACCCTAAAGTTCGAAACCGATCTCGACTACCGGGTGCTTGCAGGGCTATACATGAGCTGGGGGTGGAAAGATTTTGCCAACCGCTACGTCAACGTGGGGGAGACGTTGAGGCGCGCGATGAACATGAACCCGCATCTGAAGGTGTATGTCGCCAACGGCTACTACGATATGGCAACCCCACATTTTGCGTCGGACTACACCGTGAATCACCTGTCGCTTGATGCCTCACTGGCAAACAACATTGTGCAGCACTACTATGAGGCCGGGCACATGATGTACGTACACGCGCCGTCACTGAAAAAAATGGCAGCGGACATGCGGGACTTCCTGAAAAAATCACTCAAGTAAATGCGGCGCAAGGCGCAAGAGGGGCTGTCAGATCTGGCCCTCTTCCCATGTTTTGTGACGAGACTTTTTTGGGACTTTGGCGACCACGGCACCGAAACGTTCTTTCGCATCTTCAGGCTAGTCGAACAGAATGCCCGTCGCCGTGCAGACCTAGCGGGGCGGAGACGAAGATGATGGCGGGTAGCGAGACACCGTTTGGCAGGTAAACAACAAGAACGTGTGCATAGTCCGATGTCGCGGATGCGAGGGGGCGCAGAAATGGCGATGAATGACTGACCGGCAGCATGGACGACTTGGTCGTGTACGCATGCGCAACCCGGGCAATAGCTGTCGTGCCGATTCGTGGCACGGCCCTTGGCCTTGGCCTCAATTTTTCGCAAGTCGCCCCCCGCCACCAGCGTTCGAACGCGCCACCCTGAAATGTTCAGACTAGGACGTCAATCCAGCGTTACGCCCGTCTCATTGATGAGCTTTGTCCAGACGGGAACGTCAGCTTGCCAAGCACGAAAAAATGCATCTTTGGCGAGAATCCTCGGCTCGAAACCGAAAGCAAGTAGGCGTTGCTGCACCTCGTTGGATTCAACAAACTCGCGAACGATAGCCACCCAGCGGTCGACGATTGGCTCGGGCGTACCAACCGGCGCGACTAAGCCCATCCAACCCAATAGTGCAAAGGCTTGGGCCGTTGCTCCCTGTTCAATCAGCGACGGTACTTGCGGCAATGCTGGACTCGGTTTGTCGCCAATCACGCCGATCGCCCTGAGCGCGCCGCTGCGAATATGCGGCACCATTGCGCCGATGCTGCCGGCGGCAATCTGGATTTCGCCGGCCACAAGATCTTGAATGGTCGGCCCTTCTCCCTTGTACGGGATATGCTGAAGTGCCAGACCGTAGTTCTTATTTAGCGCTTCGCACAGCAAGTGCCCGTGCGAGCCGGCACCCCACGAGCCGAAATTTATCGGCTTAGTGGACAGTGTGGACGGTGGCCGCGCAAACGCAATTAACTCCTTGAGTCTGGTGGCAGGAATTGATTGGTTGACAGCGATGACCAATTTGCTCGCACACAGCATCGAGATGAAGGCAAAGTCCCGTCTCGGGTTGTAGGGTAGCTTTCGGTAAAGGGCGGTATTGGCAACCAAGGCCTCTGAAAACGTGAGGAACAGGGTGTGCCCGTCTGCGGACGATTTGGCAACATAGTCTGCCGCGATGGCCGCACCTGCTCCAGGTCGGTTATCGACAATCACTGACCAGCCAAGCGCCGTGCTTGCTTTTTGGGCAAGTAAGCGCGCGAAGGTGTCAGCCGCGCCACCGACCGCAAACCCGACCACGATTCGAACCGGGCGCGAGGGATAAGCGCTCCGCGCCCACAGAAAGGACGGCGAGCAGAGCGGCGCGAGGCTGATTGCACCAGCGCGTTGCAGCCAGCGGCGTCGTTTAGACTCAGGCATATGAGTCACCCTATGCGTGGAGGGGCAAATACGCTGCCGAGCGCACGCGATAACATAAATAGCCCGAGTTGATCTTGCTTTATCAACTTGTTGGGCACCCCCGCCACACGCATCTTCCCGCCATACCTTCCCAGCCAAGTCTGACCACTTCCCATGAGACCACTCGGTGCCTTGCAGCACCGAGTGGGCGTGAGCCGTTCAGTGTGTGAGTCTATTCGAGCTTGATATTTCGCTTGGCGGCCAGCGCCTTCATCTTGTCAAATTCGGCTTTAATTTGTGCAGCGAATTGCGCTTGCGTGTTGCCGATGGGGTCTGCGCCCTGCGCAGCCAGCTTTTCACGCACGGCAGGGTTATTCAGCGCCTTGATCGCAGCAGCCGCGATCTTGTCGACGATTTCCTTCGGTGTATTGGCAGGCACCACCAGGCCGTACCAGGCGGGGTCATTCACGTCGTTCAGGCCCAGCTCGGCGAAAGTCGGAGTGTTTGGGTACGCAGAAAGGCGCTTGAGGGACGCGACCGCGAGCAAACGCATGCCGGAAGTCGGCTCGGCGATGTTGGCGTCGATTTGGCCCTTTGAAGATGGCAGGTTGTCAAACAACACCGGAACTTGTCCCCCGACCACGTCGATTACCGCTGGACCCGCTCCCTTGTACGGGATATGAACCATATCGGTCCCCGTCGCTGCTTGGAAGAGTTCGCCCATCATGTGGCCGATACCGCCGGTGCCCGACGAGGCAAAGCTAAATTTGCCCGGTTCTTTCTTCAACAACGCCAGAAACTCCTTGAAGTCCTTCGCTGCAACCTTCGGGTTCACTGTCAGCACGTTCGGCGTGGAAGCCAAGTTGCTGATGGGGATCAGGTCGGTAAAGTTGTTGTACGGAATTTTTGGATTGGTCGCAGGATTCACAGCCATTGTTGAGACTGTAGCCATGCCGATGGTGTAGCCGTCTGGTGCGGATTTCACCACCTCGTTGGTTCCGACCGAACCACCCCCGCCGGCGCGATTTTCGACGATCACAGACTGCCCCAGCTCTTTGCCAAGCTGGTCTGCGACGAGACGTGCCACGATGTCCGTTGTGCCTGCCGGGGCGAATGGCACGATCAATTTGATCGGCTTGTTTGGATAGGTCTGTGCAAATGCAGAGCCAGCGGTGACGGCCAAAACGGCCGCGACTGTAGAAATAGTTTTGCGAAACATAGACGCCCCTCGATGTGTTTTTTGTGTGATGTGTGTGCTACTTATGTGCTGCCAGTCGCCAGCAAGGACTAAAGCCGGAGACGATGCGTTCCGACGCGAGATCTGGCGATTAGTTCATTCCGTCACCATTTCGGGAGTTATGGTATCAGGACTGTGGAACCGGTGGTTTTTCGGGCCTCGAGGTCGCGGTGTGCTTGCGCAGTGTCGCGGAGCGCATAGGTCTGGTTGACCTCAATTTTGACCACACCGCTCGCAACGATGGCAAACAACTCGTCCGTCGTAGCCACTAGATCCGCCCGGGTCGCAGTGTAGGTGTCGAGTG
>JBIIYQ010000116.1:0-8800 GCA_044346745.1 Usitatibacteraceae bacterium
GATTTTTACCCTCGGCAATAGTGAGTGCGAGCCAAGTGGTCGGGATGGATGCTCGAAACCGTACTGGTGGAACCCTCTCCCAGAGCGAGGAAGCGCTAATCCTGCGAGCAGACGACGCTGGGTTAGCCACAAAATCGCCAAGGTCTAGGGGCTTACGCAGTCTGTCTAGGTGCGCTGCCGTGACCACTCCCTCAACCTCGACCCAATAAACTTTACTGATGTGGTTGCTTGGGCTTGAAATGCGAGCCTGTAGTTGCCCATCGTCCGTTAACAGCAACAAGCCTTCACTGTCGGTATCGAGGCGCCCGACCGGGTAGACACCGGGGATGTCGATGAACTGCTTAAGCGTTCGCCTATCGCCGGACGGGCTGAATTGGCAGACGACGCCATACGGCTTGTTAAGCGCAATAAGCATATTGACGCGAAGACTACCTACAAAAAAACCCCCCGCAGATTCTACGGGGGGTTTGTGATGGTCAACGACCTAAAGGACTTTAAGCGTTGTTGATGTTTGAGGCTTGTTTGCCCTTTGGGCCCTGTGTAACTTCAAACGAAACTTTTTGACCTTCCTTGAGGGTCTTAAAGCCGTTCATTTGAATTGCGGAGAAGTGCGCGAAAAGATCTTCGCTGCCGTCATCCGGTGTGATGAAGCCAAAACCTTTAGCGTCGTTGAACCACTTAACTGTACCTGTTGCCATACAAATGCATCCTTATTGAAAAGACGGGATGGAGGACCCAGAAATATATCGCTTTTCAAGGCCCGCAACCGCTTGATGCAAATGCAGAAAACCTTAAAGCTAAACTCCAAGACTGCCTTTTACCGGCCACCGGCAAGTTAGTCAAGCACTTGTATGCTTTTTTGCAACAGACCGTGGCATTCTTACAAACGGGCGGAAAGCGGAGACTATAGCAGTAGGTAGTCAGTTGCCGACGTCACTTTACGTCACTTGAAAACACTAGCAACTTATCTCTATCATTGACCCATAAACAATCTTTGTTCCAAATTTTGATGATCGATGGCAAATAAGCACCAACATGGATCTGGGCATCCAGATAAGGGCAATACGGCGCTACAGGAAAAGCCGGCAAAAACGAAGCCTCCCTCAATGTGGCAGGTCTTAATGTACAACGACGACTACACGCCGATGGAGTTTGTGGTTGATGTATTGACGCGAGTGTTTGGCCACACCCATGAGCGAGCTACTCAGATCATGCTGAAGGTGCACACCGAAGGCCGGGGTGTTTGCGGAATCTTTCCGCGAGATGTCGCTGCGATGAAAGTTGACCAAGTAATGGATCATGCGCGAAAGTTCGAGCACCCGCTGCGGTGTGGAATGGAAGAAGTGTAGGCAATTGTTCCATGATTTCACGGGGTAGAAAATCCGTCAGTTGCCCCAAACTGCTAGTGACGGCAATGTCGGTACGTGAATTGCTTAAGGCGAACGGGGTTGTGCGGCGCTATGACGCGTGATAAGGTTTTGTTGGTTTTTGAGGAAAGAGACGGAACGCTATGATTGCCCATGAACTTGAGATGAGCCTCCATGCTGCATTTGTTGAGGCACGCCATAAGCGCCATGAGTTCATTACGGTGGAGCACCTGCTGCTTGCGTTATTGGATAACCCCTCGGCGCAGGAGGTATTGAAAGCCTGTGTCGCAAAGGTTGATGATTTGCGCAAGAGCCTCACGGAGTTCATTGAACAACATACGCCGATCGTCGCTGGCGACGGTGAGGTCAATACGCAGCCGACGCTGGGTTTTCAGCGTGTGATCCAGCGCGCCATCCTACATGTGCAGTCGTCTGGGAAAAAAGAAGTGATGGGCGCAAACGTGATGGTGGCGATTTACGGTGAGAAAGACTCACACGCCGTCTATTATTTGCATCAACAGGGCGTCTCGCGCCTCGATGTGGTGAATTTCATCTCGCACGGCATTTCCAAAGCCGCTCCCCAAGGAGCAGAAAAGCAGGAATCCGAGGCTGAGGCGGCTGAGGGCGAGCAGGCCGGCGGCGCACTCGAGCAATTCACACAGAACCTCAACCAGAATGCGATCGATGGCAAGATTGATCCCCTTATCGGGAGGGATCACGAAGTCGAGCGTGTAATTCAGATTCTTTGCCGCCGCCGTAAGAACAATCCTTTACTCGTTGGTGAGGCGGGCGTCGGTAAAACGGCAATTGCGGAAGGTTTGGCTAAACGCGTCGTTGATGGTGAAGTGCCGGATATTCTCGAAAAAGCAACAGTCTACTCGTTAGACATGGGCTCTTTGCTGGCAGGTACCAAGTATCGGGGCGATTTTGAACAGCGCCTCAAAGCGGTCTTGAAACAGCTGCATGACAACCCGAATGCAATTCTCTTCATTGACGAGATTCATACTTTGATTGGCGCGGGGTCTGCGTCTGGCGGAACGCTAGATGCGTCTAATCTCTTGAAGCCAGCGCTTTCGTCAGGACAGTTGAAGTGTATCGGGGCGACTACATACCAAGAATTTCGCGGTGTGTTTGAAAAGGACCATGCGCTGTCGCGACGTTT
The DNA here is from genome assembly GCA_044346745.1 of Usitatibacteraceae bacterium. Classification (GTDB taxonomy): domain Bacteria; phylum Pseudomonadota; class Gammaproteobacteria; order Burkholderiales; family Usitatibacteraceae; genus UKL13-2. Next base: position 2,530 of record JBIIYQ010000116.1, read on the forward strand.
TCAGAAAATCGATGTGAATGAGCCGTCGGTCTCAGAAACCATTGAAATACTTAAGGGTCTCAAATCGCGCTTCGAGACCCATCACAACGTCAAGTACACGTCAACGGCACTGACAACTGCAGCCGAACTCGCCGCCAAATACATCAATGATCGGCACTTGCCGGATAAGGCGATTGACGTCATCGATGAAGCGGGAGCCGCTCAGCGTATCGCGCCCAAGTCAAAGCAGAAGAAGACCATCGGCAAGACGGAAATTGAGGAAATCATTGCGAAGATCGCACGCATTCCGGCGCGCAATGTGTCGAGCGATGATCGCAATGCGTTGAAGACACTCGACCGTGATTTGAAGTCGGTCGTTTTTGGGCAAGATAAAGCGATCGAAGCATTGTCGGCAGCCATCAAAATGGCACGTTCCGGGTTGGGCAGTACAACCAAACCGATCGGCTCGTTCCTGTTTTCCGGGCCTACGGGCGTCGGCAAAACCGAAGTCGCCAAACAGCTTGCGTTCATTTTGGGCGTCGAGCTGATCCGCTTCGACATGTCTGAATACATGGAGCGCCATGCCGTGTCTCGTTTGATAGGCGCGCCGCCTGGATACATTGGCTTTGACCAAGGTGGTTTGATGACCGAGGCCGTCACCAAACAACCTTATTCAGTCCTCTTGCTCGACGAAATCGAGAAGGCGCATCCGGACATCTATAACGTCTTGCTACAGGTTATGGATCACGGCACGTTGACAGACAACAACGGCCGCAAAGCGGACTTCCGTAACGTTGTGATCATCATGACGACCAACGCGGGTGCCTCTGAGTTGTCAAAGACGTCCATTGGCTTCACCAATGACAAAAAGGCCGGTGACGAAATGGCGGAAATCAAGAGGATGTTTACGCCGGAATTCCGCAATCGTCTGGACGCCACCATCTCGTTTGCGCCGCTCAACGAGCAAATCATCTTGCAGGTGGTCGATAAGTTCCTCATGCAGCTGGAAGCCCAGTTGTCGGAGAAAAAAGTAGACGTGACCTTCACCGAAGCATTGAAGAAGTACCTTGCCAAGAACGGGTTTGACCCGCAAATGGGCGCACGGCCGATGTCTCGCTTGATACAAGACACGATTCGGCGTGCGCTTGCTGACGAGTTGCTGTTTGGCAAACTGGCCAGCGGTGGTCGCGTGACCATCGATATTGGGCCGGACGACAAGGTCAAGCTGGACATCAGCGAGGAAAAAGAGCCGCAGCCGGCAGAGTCTTGATTTGATTAAGCAGCCAGTTTCGCAAAACGCCCGACGCAAAGTCGGGCGTTTGGTTTGCGAGATCCGCTTCTTCGATCCCGCTAGCTGCGCCAAGAGGGTGCCGGGAAACACGCAGAATGTCATTTGGTTATTTTGCGGTTCACGGAGTTGTGAAGTAGAGTACCGTCACAAGACAAACTAGGGCAAGGATGTCCGCAAAGCTTCTATAGGTTTGTCATCGAGCAGCACAAAAAGACTTAGATAACGAGGAGACTTATGAGAACCATCACGGCACTATCAGCAATGCTTCTGGCGGCGAGCCATGCGCTCGCGCAGGTACCCGCCACGCCGCCAGCCACTCCCCCAGCGTCAGCTACCAAACCTGCCCCACCCGCGTCGGCTGCGGCACCAGCCGCACCTACCCCGCCGCCAGCACCCGTATTCGCGCCCTCTAACTTGACGCCAGCGGGCGTGCGCTCGATGGCCGCAACCTGTTCATCCTGCCACGGAACCAACGGCGTCTCCGCAGGAGGTGCCATTGCCGGACTGGCGGGACTTAACCGAGACTACTTCATCATCCAAATGAAGAGCTTTAAGGAAGGCAAGCGCGAGGCAACGCTGATGCACCAGATTGCGAAGGGTTACAGTGATGCCGAAGCCGCCGCCATGGCGGACTATTTTGCTGCGCAGAAGCGGTAGGGGGTGGACATGAAAAATATACGTCGTAATTTCCTTAAGGTCGCCGGCGCAATGGCTGGCGTCTCAGCAGTAACCGGCTTGGTCGGTTGCGCAAGTGTTGGCGGTGTGGCCAAACCGAAAGTCGTCATCGTCGGTGGCGGTTATGGTGGCGCGACAGCCGCCAAGTACATCAAGATGTGGGGGCCGAACATTGATGTGACAGTTGTCGAGCGAAACCCTAACTTCGTCTCATGTCCAATCTCGAACTTGGTGCTTGGCGGTTCGCAGAAGATGGAAGACATCACCATGAGCTACGCCGTACTACAGTCCAAGTACGGCGTAAAGGTGGTGCGCGGGGAAGCCGTCGCCATTGATGTTGAGAAAAAAACGGTGCGCTTGGCCGATGGTGGAGCATTGTCCTATGATCGTGTTGTTGTCTCGCCGGGTATCGACTTTATGTATGAAGCGCTGCCGGGGCTCAATAACCCAGAAGCCCAAGCGCGCTACTTCCACGCTTGGAAGGCCGGTCCCCAAACCGTTGCGCTACGCAAGCAACTCGAGTCGATGGCGGATGGTGGCGTTTATGCGCTTTCAATTCCAGAGGCACCGTATCGTTGTCCACCGGGACCCTACGAACGGGCCTGCCAAGTGGCGGCTTACTTCAAACAATTCAAGCCTAAGTCGAAAGTGCTGATCCTTGATGCAAACCCGGACGTCACTTCGAAGCCTGGACTGTTTAAGAAGGCTTGGTCTGAAATGTACGGCGGCATTATTGAATATCGGAATGCATCCAAACTAATCGACGTCGATACCAAAGCGTCTGTTGCTAAGTTGGAGTTTGGTGATGTGAAGGCTGATGTACTGAATGCCCTGCCGCCAATGAAGGCGGGCAAGATCGCTGAGCCGTTTATCACCGCCAACAAACGCTGGTGTGAAGTGAACTGGCTGACCTACGAGTCGAAAAATGTTCCGGGCGTGCATTTGCTGGGTGACGCGTTACAAATCGCGCCACTAATGCCGAAGTCTGCGCACATGGCCAACAATCACGGCAAGACATGCGCTGCCGCCATTGTGGCGTTGATCGCCGGCGAAGCGCCGAATAATTCGCCAACGCTGAACAACACCTGTTATTCCTTCGTGTCCGCCGATAAGGTTGTGCACGTGGCATCAGTCCACAAGTACGATGAGAAGGATAAGACCATGAAGACGGTGCCGGGGTCGGGCGGCGTATCCAGCGCGGCGAACGAACTCGAGGCGCAGTATGCGATGACGTGGGCCAAGAATATTTGGGCTGATACGCTGGCTTAGTTCGTTGGTTGGAAGCCCATCAACAAAAAGCCGCCGTTGGCGGCTTTTTGTTGCGCCCTCTTTGGTTCCGCTAGCGGCTGGGCAGCCACTCCGGACGAAACGCATCGTTGATCAACGAAGTCTGTATGTGATCTCGCCATTCACCATCAATAAAAAGATAACGCTGGGCAAATCCATCGGTGTGAAAACCCAAGCGCGCCAGCAATCGGCCGCTTCTCACATTCTCCGGCCGATAGTTGGCATTGATACGGTGTAGTTTCTGCTCTGCAAACATGTATTTAATGCCTTGCCGAAGGGCTTCAGACATGAGGCCCCTGCCTTCAAGCGCTTGGTCGATTTGGTAACCAAGAACGCAGTTACAGAAGGGACCGCGAAAAATCTGCGAGAACCCCATGCTGCCGACGATCCGTTCCGGCTGTGCCTTTTCTCGCAGCCACAGTCGCACCACGCTGCCCTGAAGAAATGCAATCTGCGATTTTTCGACGTAGTCGTTCCAGAATGCAACCGTGTCAAACCCGGCCGGTTTGGGTGGACTCCAAGGGCCAAGATGTTCTGCGTTGCGGCTGTGAAAATCCAATGCGGCGGAAGCAAGTCCGGCCTCGGGCAGACTCAACAGAAGACGCTCTGACTCGAGCGTTAGCTCCATTTCTGCTGATCGCGATAAAAGCGGACGTGGCAGATTTTGTTGCCACGCAGTTTGTAAACGGCTACCGCGTGGCGTGTCTCCCCTACGGGTGTACTAAGTCTTCCGGTAATGCGTTCTTCGTCCATCACATGCTCACCGATCCGAATCCGGGTGACAAGTGTGCAATGCAATTTGGGAGACCCTGCAAACAAGGCCACATAACGTTCGCGCATTTGTTCGCGGCCCGCCATCATGCGTGTGCCGTCGCCGTCTTCAACAACGCAGTCGTCGGTGTAACAAGCCATAAACGCGTCAACGTCGCGCGCGTTATAGGCCTGAAGTTGTGCTTCTACTGGATCTTCCGAGATTGACATGAGTGTTTAACCGGCAAATACAGGCCATTGCGCAGCCCACATTTCCGTCGGTGATCGTTTGTAGCCCGACTTGGCAAATTGATGCCAGCGGCCAATCACAAAAGACATGATCGCGTTGGCATAGGCATTCGGATCAAGGGATGCGTGCAACTGGCCGTTGGTGGCCGCGAGCCTAGCACTTTGGCGCAATGAGGCCTCTAAACGATCATGCAACTGATTCATCCGAAGATGTAATCGCTCATCTTCGTTGACCAATGCGTCTCCGATTAGCACGCGTGTCATGCCAATGTTTTTCTGCGCGAAACTCAGCAGCATGGCAACTGTGGCTTCGACTTGTTTCAGGCCGTCGGTTTCCTCACTTTGGATCTTGTTCACCAGAGAAAACACGGTCTCTTCGATGAACTCAATCAGGCCCTCGAACATTTGTGCTTTTGAGGCGAAGTGGCGATACAACGCCGCCTCCGAGACATCGAGTTTCTTAGCCAACAGGGCGGTGGTGATTTTTTCGCCTTTTGGCTGCTCCAGCATTTCAGCCAGTGACTGCAGGATGGCGCGGCGGCGCTCGCCGGGTTCGGGTTTTGGCATTGTTATCTCCTAAGTCGCATCGTGTCGACCAAACAAATATCGCTTTATGTGCTGATACCTAACGTCGCCCACCCAGAATAGATCCAAGTACGCCACGGATAATTCTTCGCCCCGCTTCGGAAGCCACCGCGCGGGCAGCAGATTTCATCGCCGCCTCAACAACACCTTCGCGATTCGACCTGCCGCCACCCATCCCCGGCAGTCCAACTTTGCCGAGGATGCCGCTCAATCCACCGCTACCGGATGTTGATGCCGACGTCGCGTCGCCCTGCCGACCACGCAATTTCTCAAATGCCGATTCCCGATCCACCACCTTTTCGTAGACGCCTGCCACCAGCGATGTCTGCAGCAATGTGGATCGTTGCTCCGGTGTAATTGGGCCGATCTGTGACTGGGGCGGACAAACAAACGCACGCTCAACTATTGTGGGGCGCCCCTTTTCGTCGAGAAATGACACGAGTGCCTCGCCGACGCCAAGCTCGGTGATAACGGTCTCGACAGTGATCGCAGGGTTGGCGCGGAACGTCTCGGCGGCGGCCTTCACCGCCTTTTGATCTCGCGGTGTGTAGGCACGCAGTGCATGCTGAACGCGATTGCCCAGTTGGCCAAGGACGGTATCGGGAATGTCTAGCGGATTCTGCGTGACGAAATACACGCCCACGCCTTTGGAGCGAACAAGGCGTACGACTTGTTCGATTTTCTCCAGTAGTTCCTTCGGCGATTCGTTAAACAGCAAATGCGCTTCGTCAAAAAAGAACACCAGTTTTGGTTTGTCCCGGTCGCCAACTTCCGGCAGGTTTTCAAACAACTCTGAAAGCATCCACAATAGGAACGTGGAGTACAGGCGCGGACTGGACAGCAGCTTGTCTGCAGCCAGGATATTGATCACCCCTTTGCCGTTGTCGGTCTGCATAAGGTCATCGAGTGCCAGCGCTGGCTCGCCAAAAAACTTGTCGCCACCTTGCTGCTCGAGTGCCAGCAGGCCGCGCTGGATGGCACCAATCGAGGCAGGTGAAATATTGCCGTAGTCGGTCGTAAACTGACTGGCGTTCTCGCCCACGTAGGAAAGTGCTGCCCGAAGATCCTTCAGGTCTAGCAGAAGCAAACCGTTGTCATCAGCGATCTTGAACACCAGTGAGAGTACACCTTCCTGCGTGTCGTTTAAGTTGAAGATGCGTGACAACAGCAACGGCCCCATTTCGGAAATGGTGGCCCGCACCGGATGCCCCTGTTCACCAAACACATCCCACACTGTTGTCGGGCAGGCGGCGGGGCTGAATTCCAAACCGAGTTGTTTGCGGCGTTCGTCAACCTTGGGATGCGACTTACCCGGCTGCGAAATGCCGGTGAGGTCACCCTTTACGTCCGCCATGAAGACGGGAACACCGGCGTTCGAGAACTGTTCTGCCAGTACCTGCAGAGTGACCGTTTTTCCGGTCCCCGTGGCGCCAGCGATTAGGCCATGACGATTCG
>JBIIYQ010000117.1:0-8794 GCA_044346745.1 Usitatibacteraceae bacterium
TGCCGGACTTTGCGACCGCCTCCCAATCAATGCGATGCACGATGCGCGAAATGCCATAACCGCCACGTGTCATCATCATCGCATCGATCTTTGGGTCAGCGACAAGTTTGTTGAAGCTCGCCAGGCGAACATCGTCCGGCGCGGAAAAGTACTCATATGCGGCCAGAGCGTCGTCGGCCAGCAGGCAACGATAACCAAGCGCTTCAATTCTTGAAATCCCGCGCAGCACGCGTTCTGCCACCGGCGGTCCGGCCGGCGAAAACACACCGATGGTGCCGCCGGGTGGCAACGGCCGAGGAAGTGCGTAGCGTGACGACTTCATGTTGCTGGCGGGATTACTTGCCGTCTACTTGCGGATCGCCTGCGCATCCACCACGGCGAGCGCTGTCATATTGATGATGCGGCGAACGGTGGCAGTTGGTGTGACGATATGAACTGGTTTGGCAGCACCGAGCAGAATCGGGCCGATGGTAATGCCGCCACCCGCTGCTGTTTTGAGCAGGTTAAAAGAAATGTTCGCCGCGTCCAGTGTCGGCATGATCAGCAAATTCGCTTCGCCTCTGAGTCGCGAGTTCGGCATCGCTGCCGCACGGACGTCTTCAGATAAGGCTGCGTCGCCATGCATTTCGCCTTCCACTTCGAGTTCGGGCGCACGTGTCTGAATCATCGCCAGTGCCTCGCGCATCTTGACCGCAGTCGGTGCGTCAGAGGTGCCGAATGACGAGTGTGATAGCAGTGCGACCTTTGGCACCAGGCCGAACCGGCGAATTTCTTCAGCCGCCAAGATGGCCATTTCACAAATCTGCTCAGCCGTCGGATTTTCATTGACGTAGGTGTCACAAATGAACACCGTACGTTTGGGCAGCATCAGTAAATTCATTGCGTAGTAGTGCTTGGCACCCGCGCGACGACCAATTACTTGGTCGATGTAGTGAAGATGTAACGCGTGTGTGCCGAACGTACCGCAAATCATGCCGTCGGCTTCGCCGCGATGCATCATCATCGCGCCGATCAGCGTCAATCGACGACGCATTTCGATCTTGGCGTACTGCTCGGACACACCGCGTCTCGCCGTGAGGGCGTAATACTGCTCCCAATAGTCCCGGTAACGCTCGTCGTACTCAGGATTAATGATCTCAAAATCCACGCCGGGCCGAATGCGTAGACCAAACTTTTCAATGCGCTTTTCGAGTACCGCCGGGCGGCCAATCAAGATCGGCTTCGCAAGCCCGTCGTCGACCACTACCTGCACAGCGCGCAGCACACGTTCTTCCTCGCCTTCGGCGTAAACGATCCGTTTGGGATTCTGTTTAGCCTTGGTGAATACCGGCTTCATGATGAGGCCGGAGTGGTACACAAACTGATCAAGGCGCTGGTGATACGCGTCCCAATCGGTGATCGGTGACGTCGCCACACCAGACTCCATCGCCGCTTTGGCGACGGCGGGAGCCACCTTGGAGATCAAGCGCGGATCAAACGGCCGTGGAATCAAGTAGTCCTTGCCAAAGGAGACCGACGATTCGCCATACGCCATCGCGACGATGTCTGACTGCTCGGCTTGAGCGAGTTCGGCGATCGCTTGTACAGCGGCAAGTTTCATCGCTTCATTAATTGTTGTCGCGCCGACGTCAAGTGCGCCGCGGAAAATAAACGGGAAACAGAGAACGTTGTTAACTTGGTTCGGGTAGTCGGAACGCCCTGTGGCAATCACGGCGTCATCACGCACCGCACGGATTTCCTCCGGAAGAATTTCAGGCGTCGGATTTGCCAGCGCCAAGATCAGCGGTTTTGCCGCCATCCGTTTGACCATCTCCTGCTTCAAGACACCACCAGCCGAGAGGCCTAAAAACACATCGGCGTTGTCGATAACGTCACCCAACTTGCGCGCGTCAGTAACTTTTGCGTAGCGCTCCTTGTTTGGATCCATCTCTTCTTTGCGGCCCTGATAAACGACGCCCGCAATGTCGGTCACCCAAATGTTCGACATCTTCATGCCCAGTGCTACCAACATGTCTAGGCACGCCAGTGCCGCTGCGCCTGCGCCTGAGGCAACAAGTTTGACTTCCGAGATGTCTTTCTCAACAACCTTGAGACCGTTGTAGATAGCTGCGCCGACGATGATGGCAGTGCCGTGTTGATCGTCGTGGAAAACCGGGATCTTCATACGCTCGCGGAGTTTCTTCTCGACGTAAAAACACTCTGGTGCCTTTATATCTTCCAAGTTGATTCCGCCAAAGGTGGGCTCAAGCGAGGCGATGATGTCGACCAGCTTCTCCGGATCGAGCTCATTGACTTCGATGTCAAACACGTCAATGCCGGCAAACTTCTTGAACAACACTGCCTTGCCTTCCATTACTGGCTTTGCGGCGAGCGGACCGATGGCACCGAGCCCTAGAACGGCAGTACCGTTGGTGATGACGGCAACCAAATTGCCGCGGGCGGTAAGATTCCGTGCTTCGCTCGGGTTTTGCGCGATTTCTTCGCACACTGCGGCCACGCCAGGTGTGTAAGCAAGGGCAAGATCGCGCTGTGTGGCAAGTGGCTTGGTCGCGGTGATTTCAATCTTGCCGGGAGCCGGATATCGGTGGTAGTCGAGGGCGCTGTGCTTCAAGTCGTCACGCGTTTTCATGTTGTTTCTCCTATGAGAAGTCTAACATGCCACCGGGTGCGGGGCCTCTTCGGTGAGTCGACTGTGGGTAGTGTGGTGTGATACTTCTGTTGCTTCGGGTGTTAGCGCCCGTGAACCCAGCTAGAGTGCGTCTTGTTTGCTGGTCAGTAAAGCTGCTGGAACGAAGCCACAGTAAGCCCACAACCAGTTTGTGTCGTGATCCGATTATTCAGAGAGATGCGCCATATGACCCACGCTCCAACCGACATTTCACCCGCCTCGCCAACAAAGAATCAGTTTGCGTTGCTGACGAAAAGACGCTTCGCGCCATTTTTTTGGACGCAGTTTCTGGGTGCCGCGAACGACAATATTTTCAAGTTTGCGTTTACCGTGTTGGCAACCTATCACGCGGCGGATTGGGGTGGTCTCGATCCGAAACTGGCGGGACCCGTCATCGGTGGATTGTTCATTCTGCCGTTTGTACTATTTTCGGCAACATCAGGCCAGCTCGCCGATAAGTACGACAAGGCAACGCTAACCAAAGTTGTGAAGAACATGGAGATCGCCTTCATGTTGTTGATCTGTGCGGGCTTCGTGTTTCACGTCTCAACATTGCTGTTTATCGGGGTCTTCCTGATGGGCTGTCACTCGACGCTGTTTGGCCCTGTCAAGTTTGCGTATTTGCCGCAACATCTGGCGGATTCGGAACTTACCGGCGGCAACGGCATGATCGAAATGGGCACCTTCACCGCCATTTTGCTGGGCTCCATGATCGGTGGGTTCTTGGTCAAACTCGACGGAAATGGGGTTGTGTACGTCGCGGCTATTTCCATGTTGCTTGCAGTCATCGGCCGTATTACTGCGGGAATGGTGCCGTTGTCGCCTCCACCGGCACCGAACCTCATCATCAACTGGAATCCCGCAACCGAAACATGGGCGAATCTAAAAATCGCTCACGGCAATCCGGCGGTATTCAATTCGCTGATTGGCAATTCGTGGTTTTGGTTCATGGGTTCCATTTTCTTGACGTCCATGACCAGCTTTGCCAGAGAGGTGTTGGGCGGTGATGAAATGGTTGTGCTGTTACTGATGGGCCTCTTCACGGTCGGCATTGGTGTCGGCTGTGTGCTGTGTGAAAAGATGTCGGGGCACAAAATTGAGATCGGGCTGGTGCCGTTTGGGTCGATTGGTATGACGCTGTTTGCGGTCGATTTGTACTTCGCTTCGCGCGGGCTTGCGCCGAGCGGGGCATTGGCCAGCGTCGGCGAGTTTGTGCAGAAGTGGGCACACATTCGTGTCATAGCCGATCTGTTTCTGATGGCGATGTTTGCTGGTTTCTTTTCCGTGCCGCTCTACGCCATGATGCAGGCGAGATCCGAACCCGACTACCGTGCACGCATCATCGCAGCAAACAATATTCTTAATGCGGTGTTCATGGTGATTGCATCGGTGTTGGCTGCGGTGTTGCTGAGGGCCGGGTTATCTCTGCCCGAGCTATATCTTGTCGTCGGCGTGATGAATGCAGTGGTTGCGATCTACATCTTTATGTTGATCCCTGAGTTTCTGATGCGCTTTTTGGTGTGGATGCTGATTCACACTTTCTACCGAGTGGATCAGCGAGGCTTGGAGAATATCCCGGACGACGGGCCGTGCGTTCTGGTGTGTAACCATGTCAGTTTTGTGGATGCGCTGGTGATTGCAGGCTGCATCCGCCGACCGGTTCGGTTTGTGATGGACTATCGAATCTTCAAAGTGCCAGTACTGAATTTTGTGTTCCGCACCGCTGGCACAATTCCCATCGCGCCAGCCAAGGAAGACCCAGCGATGCTTGAGCAGGCATATGAGCGGATTGATCAATATCTGCAGGACGGAGAGGTCGTGTGCATTTTTCCCGAGGGACGTATCACCGACAACGGTGACATCTACCCGTTCAAGAAGGGTGTGATGCGAATCCTTGAGAAGAACGCGGTGCCAGTGATTCCGATGGCATTACGTGGACTGTGGGGAAGTTTCTTCTCGCGGTGGGGTGGAGTGGCCATGCGGTATCCGCGTGGCATCTTCTCGCGTATCGCCTTTGTGGTTGATCGGCCTTGGTCACCGGATGTCGTTTCACCTGAACGGCTGCAGAACAAGGTGCTTGAACTGCGGGGTGATTGGAAGTAGAGAGGGGAACTTCGCCCACGCAGCAGGTTTACAGAAGTTCCCAGAATTGAAACTCGCCAATTGACGGACGGTTTCAGGCATAAATAGCGGAAAATGCCCGCCAATAAAGGAGTTTTAAGAGTTTATGCTGAGTGATTTGCAGGTTTGATAGTCGTTGTTGGCGCGCTGCGTGCTACACTCTGATGAAGCGTTTTGCTCGTCTTTCAGCCCAGCAATCATGTCCGGAAGCACTCTCGGTAAGCTCTTTGCAGTCACAAATTTCGGCGAGTCCCATGGGCCCGCCATTGGCTGCGTCATCGACGGCTGCCCGCCGGGAATGGCGCTTTCAGTCGACGACATTCAGCCGGATTTGGATCGGCGCAAGCCCGGGACATCGCGCCACGTGACCCAGCGGCGTGAAGATGACCGCGTTGAAATATTGTCCGGCGTTTATGAGGGAAAAACCACTGGTACACCAATTGCGCTGCTGATTCGTAATGAAGATCAGCGAAGCAAGGACTACGGCAATATCGCAGACGCATTCCGCCCGGGGCACGCCGATTACACCTACTTGCAAAAATACGGTATTCGCGATCATCGTGGCGGTGGGCGCTCTTCGGCGCGCTTGACCGCGCCAACGGTTGCTGCGGGAGCGGTGGCGAAAAAGTGGCTAAATGAAAAATACGGCGTCGTGGTGAACGGCTACCTAGCGCAACTCGGCGAAAACAAGATCCCGTTTGAGTCGCTCGATCACGTGCATGACAATCCATTTTTCGTGGCGAACGCAACCATGATCGACGAGCTGGAAACGTACATGGATAAGCTGCGCAAGTCCGGCGAGAGTTGTGGTGCACGGATCAATGTGGTTGCGTCAGGCGTTCCGGTGGGATGGGGCGCGCCGATCTATGACCGACTCGACGCTGCCATCGCCTACGCGATGATGGGATTAAACGCGGTTAAGGGCGTTGAGATCGGCGCTGGGTTTGGTTCTGTTGAACAACTCGGCACCCAACATTCGGACGAGATGACGCCAGAAGGCTTCTCGTCCAACAATGCAGGCGGAGTGTTGGGTGGCATCTCTACCGGGCAAGACATCACCGTGTCAATTGCGATTAAACCGACATCATCGATTCGTCTTGACCGTCAAACCATCAACAAAGCCGGTGAATCGGTGGTAATCAATACCCACGGCCGCCACGACCCGTGTGTGGGCATTCGCGCAACACCGATCGCTGAGGCGTATCTTGCGCTGGTATTGATGGACCATGCATTACTGCATCGTGCGCAGAATGCGGACGTGGTGCTAACGACTCTAAGGGTTGCGGCGAGTCCATCCGCAAGTCCATCCGCAAGTGATAAACACAAGTTTGAGACAACAGAGAATCCTGATCCAAGCGAGGCCTAAGATGACTGCATCAAACTTGCCAATCGTCGCAACCAAGTCACTGGTGCTGCTTGCCAGCGTTGACCACATCGCACCGCCGATTTGGCGGCGTATCGCTGTTCCGCAATCCATTCGGCTAGACCACCTTCACTTGGTGCTGCAAATCGCGTTTGATTGGGACGACAGCCATCTCTGGCAGTTTTCGGTCGGAACGGCGGACTACGTTTGCGAGATTGACGACGATTTCGGCCCGCCAAGGGGACGTAGTTCGCAGCTGGCCCGCAAGTCCACGCTGATGAATGCGCTCGGCACCAAGAAGAAAATCAACTACTGGTATGACTTTGGCGACGACTGGCATGTCACGCTGAAAGTCGAGCGCAGGGTTGAGTCCGATTCTTCTATCCCTCATTGCGAAGCGGGTGAGCGCGCTGGCCCGCCAGATGACTGCGGCGGTTTGCCGGGCTACTTTCATCTGTGCGAAGCGCTGGCAGACAAGAACCACGAGAGCCATCAAGACATGATCGAATGGATTGGTGACTTCGATCCCAGCAGCTTTGCCGTGGATGTTGTGAACCAAGAGCTAAAGGAGGTCTTCGCGCCACGGCCCAAGAGGGAAGCTAAGGCCAAAAAGCTGCAATAGCGGCACACTCAGGGACGCTCATGCCGAAAAAGAAATCCACACTGACACCGACTCCCGCTACAACAAAGCCATCTGCAAAAGCGGCCAACGCGCCTAAGGCATCGAAGTCGGCCACAGCCACGAAAACTGGTAAAGCCACCAAAGCAGACCAGTCGTCTCGCGCGCCGGTCGACTATCGGCACGCCGATAAAGCGCTCGCGCGGCCAGATGTCGGGACCCAATCGCAGTTCCGGCAAAAGAAGGTCCCCGCCACCTATCACTACGACTCTTCCATTTCGCCCGCACTCGACTGGGATAGCCAGAATTCATCACGGGAGAAGGGCGAGGTGCTCATCGCAGTTCTGGAAGCACAGATTAGTGGACTCAAAGCGTTGCTTCTGCCCCCGCCCCACGCGGTTGCTGTCGCGAAAGGCAAGAAAGCAACCATTACCCCGGCCATTGCAGCGAGCGGCCACGCGAACCCCAACATTGCCGACATTGAGGCTAAGCTCATTGCGGCGCAGGATTCCCTTGCGAAGTTAAAGGCGCTATCCAAGCCTTTCCTCAATTGGTCAGGCAAGGCCGAGCGGCTATCGTTTGACGTGCCGACGCTACCGCTGTTCGTGCACGAGCGGCTTTCCACTAAAGCGATTCTCGAAACGCTCAAAGGCCACCGCAAGGAAAAGCAGCTCGACATGTTCGATCTCTTCGCCGATGCCGAGAGGCCGGTGCATGAGCAGGTGCTGAAGGCATATCAGTATCAGGACGACTGGGTCAACCGCATGATCTTGGGTGATTCACTCGTGGTGATGAATTCGCTCATCAACTACGAAGGCATGCGCGGCAAGGTGCAGATGATTTATTTCGACCCGCCGTATGGGGTCAAGTTTGGTTCTAACTTCCAGCCGTTTGTCCGCAAACGCGACGTTTCACACAACGACGACGAGGACATGACGCGCGAGCCGGAAATGGTGCAGGCCTATCGCGATACGTGGGAATTGGGGCTGCACTCGTACCTCACCTACCTGCGGGATCGCTTACTCCTCGCGCGTGAGTTGCTCACGACCAGCGGTTCGATCTTTGTTCAGATATCGGATGAAAACCTTCACCACGTGCGCGAGGTCATGGATGAGGTGTTTGGGGCGGAGAATTTTTGCCGGGTTATCACGGTCGCGAAGACGTCCGGGATGGGATCGAATTTGCTGGCTGTATCTAACGACTATTTGCTGTGGTTCGCAAGGGACAGTTCTCGCATTAAGTTTCATCAGCTATATCTTGAGAAAACCGACTCAGAAAACGACGATTTTGGGATGTATACGAAGTTGGATGCCCAAGGTCGCCGATATCGGATCGACAACCTTACGGGACAGAACAACAACGTCGAGACTTGCTTATATGAGTATGAGTTTATGGGGCGGAAGTACCGAACACCGTCGACTCGACAATGGAAAACTAATCTAGAGGGTATGCAGGCTTTGGAAGCGTCTGGCAGGCTGGAGGCTAGTGGAAACGGCCTCTATTACAAGCGATACCTAGACGATTTCCCGGTACGACCGCTGACAGAATCGTGGGGCGATACTGGAACTGGTGGGTTTGCCGAGCAGCGAATCTATGTTGTCCAAACGAGCTTGAAAATTGTGCAGCGCTGTATGCTCATGACAACCGACCCAGGCGACTTGGTGCTTGACCCGACCTGCGGCTCAGGCACGACCGCGTGTGTTGCCGAGCAATGGGGACGCCGCTGGCTGACCATTGATACGTCCCGCGTTCCGCTTGCGCTCGCGCGGCAACGGCTGCTGACCGCGACTTTTCTTTGGTATGAGTTGAAAGACGATGCGGCTGGTCCCGGCGGCGGGTTTGTCTACAAACGCAAACAGAACAACAAGGGCGAGGAGGTCGGTGGCATCGTGCCACACGTCACTCTGAAGTCGATTGCCAACAACGAACCGCCTGCTGAGGAAGTGCTGGTGGATCGACCAGAACCAGTGCGTGGCGTCACTCGCATTAGTGGGCCATTTGCGTTCGAGGCAACCATTCCAAA
>JBIIYQ010000257.1:0-2514 GCA_044346745.1 Usitatibacteraceae bacterium
GCATCGTTGTCGTTCTTTGAAGGTGCATTCGGTCTGTCACGCCGCTTTCTGCATGAGTCTGGGGACTACGGTGAACTTGAAACGGGAGAAACAACGCTCGCTTTTGCGTCGCACGAGCTTGGGAATATGAATTTTCCTTCAGGCTTTGTCGCAGCAAGTGAATCCAGCAAACCTCTTGGCATTGAGATAGCGTTGGTTACGCCGTCTGTTGTCGAGGCGCACACTAAAGCTCTGGCAGCCGGTGCAGCCGAGTTGAAAAGACCGGAGACAAAGCCATGGGGGCAAGTCGTCTCCTACGTCCGATGTCCAGACGGAACTTTGGTTGAAATTTGCTCGCCGGTTGGTGGCTAAATTGCGGCATAACAAGTCATTCCAGCCGACCGTCAAAAAGCTGCGCTTTTTGCCGTTGGCTGAGTTCAAACGTTAGGCATTAGAAATGGATCACTCCTACGGCATTCAGTTTGTTTGTAGTAGATTTGACTTCCAGTCAACGTTGCCTGAAGAGTACAACGCGGGAAATCGTTGCTACGGCAGGGATGTCGCAGAGTTCATAGCATCATCATTGACCGATCAAGGGATGAAGTCCGACTTTCTCGGCGAAGACTGGGGCTGGTTGGTGTTTAGTCAAAAGGGCACGAAGCCCGAGTTCGACGTCGCGGTCTACAACATGGCCGACGTGGACGGGTCGGCAACGAGTAAGTGGGGCCTGTGGGTACACACTTATGAGCGTAGCAAGCTACTTAGGCTGATACCGAAGCGGACTGAAGTGGCGACCCCGTCTTCGATTATTGCAGCACTGAAGTCGGCAGTAATGTCGGCGGGAGCAGAGCCGCTGCCGTGGCCCGATGCGCCACACTGATGCCTATCCCCTCGGTCAAGCTAACCCGCTACGGCAGCTTAGCGCTAACGCTCGACAACACAGGAGACATAATGCCATTTGGTACGACAGAAGCAAATGTTGAAGCTGCGGAACGAGATCTTGGCGTCCGCCTCCCGCGAGAGTTCCGCGAACGCCTCATGAATGTGAATGGCGGTGAACTATCGACCGGCGGTGACGACTGGAGGGTCTTTCCAGTTTTGGACTCATCTCAGCCCGCAGCCGGTCGCACAACCGATATCGTCTCAGAAACACGCCGTGTTCGCAGTTTGGTCGGCTTTCCAAAAGATGCTGTGCCGATTGCGGCGAATGGCGCAGGCGACTTCTTGGTTCTAATGCCGACGAGCTCCTCTAAACGCATTGATCCCCAAGTCAAGCGGTGGAATCACGAAACGCATCAGTGTAAGGCTGTGCCCCTTCGATATGACGACAAATAGGCGTGTGGTCTCGTCTAACCGCCCGCTTGAGAGCGGATGCGCCAAAATGCGGCGCGTCACTCAACACGGACGTTAAGCATCAATAATTTGCCGGAGCGCTACGCTTCCGCACCCCACGTGAAGGAGGCCCGATCTGAGAACCGACTTGATCGTTGTCGATCGAGAGATCCACAGTGGGGTGCCAGTCTTTCGGGGCACGGGAGTTCCCGTCAAGCCCCTGTTTGATTAGCTGGAAGCGGGCGATTCGCTTGAGGTCTTCCTAGACGACTTTCCCTCGGTTAGCGGGGAACTGACGATCACGGACTTTAGAGCAAGCCCGCGTCGGATTGAAGCCCAATGCGCATCCCACTTGACGAGGACATTCCTCACCGACGTTGGAACGGACCGCCATCAGCGGCGCCCTGCGAGACGGCGCTAGGATAGTCTGCGCATCGAGGAGCGCCGCTGGCTTCGTCCGCTCAACTCTGCGTTAGAGTGTTCATACAAATATATGGCGCGCTTTATATTGCCAAATGATAAGCTTCACAGATGGCAGGTTAGCGCTTCGATTGGGATCCGGAAAAGGATGCTGAAAATCAGTTGAAGCACCGCGTTTCCTTTGGGCTTGTCCAATATGCGTTGGCTGACCCAAGGCGCGGGATTGCCAAGGATGTTTCCCACGGCTGAACCGAAGATCTTTTTTATTGTTTCGACGAAGTTGCTGGTGGGATCCTTGCGGTGCGGTTTACGTATCGTGCTTGGGTTACTCGAATAATTGGCGCTAGCTATCGTCGCAAAGGAAAGGCGGCATATGAGCGTGAAAATAAACTACACAAATGAGCCCCTAGGTCGGATTCAGGTGCTCCCGGATTTCCTTCCGTCGCCTGAAGAGTTGGCGTTTCGAGAGGAGGGCGTGAAGGCTACCTTGGCTCTCAGCAAGAAGAGCATCGATTTTTTCAAGTCCGAAGCGACAAAACATCAAACGCAATATCAGCGAATGATCCGTCGTCTGATAGACGAGTACGTTGGCGCCCAAGCCCTAACTCGTCGCTCAACCGGACGCACCACAAAACGTCGCGCCGCTTCGCTCCGATGTTAGGCGGCACAAAGCACATGTCTCCTCCTCCTACGACCCTGAAGTACCGAGACCTTGAGGCCGCTCTTGAGTGGTCCTCGTTTGGTGCGCCGTTTGAGAATACCGCCATCATCAGTCGAATGACG
>JBIIYQ010000118.1:0-8655 GCA_044346745.1 Usitatibacteraceae bacterium
GCGAGGCGCCGTCGCTGGTATTGATTGAAGACCTCACCAAGCGCGGTGCCAAAATTGTGGCGTTTGATCCAGTCGCGGCCACGGAAGCAAAACACTTGCTGGCGGGAAATACAAATGTGACATTTGCTGACAGCGCACTTGGTGCGTTACAGGCCGCAGATGCGCTGGCGATCGTGACGGAATGGAAAACATTTCGCGCGCCAGATTTTGCCGCAATGAAAGCCGCGCTTAAGTCGCCAATCGTGTTTGACGGTCGTAATCTGTACGAGCCTTCATCCATGGTGGAGCAGGGCTTTCATTACTACCCAATCGGCCGTAAACAAGCAGGCGCGCTTTGAAACTGAATATCCCCGATTGCCAACTCGCACGAGTCCTCGTGGTTGGTGATGTGATGCTCGACCGGTATTGGTTTGGTGAAGTTTCGCGCATTTCGCCAGAAGCGCCGGTGCCGATTGTGCACGTGAAAAAGACCGAAGAGCGCCCCGGTGGCGCGGCCAACGTAGCGCGCAACATTGCCTCGCTTGGCGGTCAGGCAACGTTGTTGTCGGTGGTCGGCGACGACGAGCCGGGGCGCACGCTCGCTGCGTTGTTGGCGCAAGAACGGGTGACAACCCATTTCCACAAGGATGCCACGTTACCCACGACGGTCAAACTACGCGTCATTGGGCGCCAGCAACAACTGATGCGAATCGATTTCGAAACGCCGCCATCACGTGAAGTGCTTGAAGACAAGTTGGATGATTTTGAGTCGATGGTCGATGCGCACGACGTCGTTATCCTCTCAGACTACGGCAAAGGCGGCCTGACACACGTCACCAAGATGATCGACGCGGCGAAGCGTCACGGCAAACGAATCTTGATTGATCCGAAGGGTGACGATTACTCCAAGTACCGGGGTGCTACGCTGTTGACACCCAACCGAAGTGAATTTCGCGAAGTCATGGGCAAGTGGCGTGATGATGCTGATCTTGCCCAGCGTGCTGAAAAACTACGTGATGATCTTTCGCTCGAAGCGTTGCTTGTTACCCGCTCCGAGGAAGGCATGTCATTGTTCACCGCATCAGAAATTCTCCACGAGCCCACCCAGGCACGCGAAGTGTTTGATGTATCAGGCGCGGGCGATACGGTGATCGCGACCATTGCGCTTATGCTTGCCGCGGGTTCAGACATGGCCGCCGCGGTACGTATTGCCAACCGTGCGGCCGGTGTTGTGGTCGGCAAGTTGGGTACCGCGACATTGACCCGCACCGAGTTGGAAGCGGCAACCTAATTCAGGCAACTCGCCTACCGGCTTTCGCATAAGACACATAAATCAAACGAGCAAACAACATGACATACATCGTCACCGGCGCGGCCGGATTTATCGGCAGCAATATCGTTAAAGCGCTTAACGCGCGAGGAATCCGCGACATTGTTGCGGTTGATAACTTAACGCGTGCCGATAAGTTCAAGAATCTTGTTGACTGTGAGATTGCCGAATACGTCGATAAACAGGATTTCCTAGCGGTTGTGGAGTCTGGTGAACTCTCCGGCGATATCGACGCTGTGTTCCATGAAGGTGCGTGTTCCGACACCATGGAAACTGATGGCCGGTACATGATGGAAAACAACTATCGGTATTCCCTGTCGTTGTTTGAATGGGCGTTGGAAGAAAGTGTGCCGTTTCTTTATGCCTCGTCCGCGTCGGTGTATGGTGGCGGCACCACGTTTCGTGAAGAGCGTGAGTTTGAATCGCCGCTAAACGTTTACGGCTACTCCAAATTTTTATTCGACCAAGCGGTACGCGCACGTGTCGGTAATGATTTTGAACAAGCCCCTTCGCAGATCGCCGGATTTCGTTACTTCAATGTTTACGGCGCGCGTGAATCCCACAAGGGTCGTATGGCGTCCGTCGCGTATCACTTCTTTAACCAATACCGTGCAACCGGAAAGGTCAAACTTTTTGCGGGGACCGACGGATATGCCGATGGCGAACAGCGTCGGGATTTTGTTTCAGTTGAAGACGTGGTGAACGTCAATCTGTTCTTCCTCGACAATCCCAGTATCTCGGGCATCTTTAACCTCGGCACGGGGCGCAGCCAGACGTTTAACGACGCGGCAGTCGCCACCGTGAATGCCTGCCTCGCGTTGGAAGGTAAGCCAGCTAAGTCACTCGCAGAGTTGCTATCGGCTGGAACGCTGGAATACATTCCCTTTCCAGACGCCTTGAAAGGTAAGTACCAGAGTTTTACTCAGGCGGATTTGTCGAATCTGCGGGCGGCGGGTTACACCGAAGAATTTTTGACGGTGGAACAGGGTGTGGCGAACTACATTCCGTGGCTTGCATCTCAGTGATGCGGTAGCGCGCGCACAAGCAAAGCCAGGAAGCGCAAAAACGGTGTCAACCGGACTACGTGGCGAACGTTTTCCGGCTTGCAATTCAATACACGGCGACTTGGTTATCGAAGGGGAATCGCAGGGTAGCCTAGCCGCTGGGTAACTTCGCAACATCCACCTAACCGGAATTCGGGAGTAGAAATGAAGAGACTACTAAGTTTGCTCGTTGCATTTTTTGCGGTCGTGAACATGGCGTTTGCAGCCGTCAATGTGAACACCGCCACCAAAGAAGAGCTGATGACGCTTAATGGCATTGACGAAACCAAGGCGCAGGCGATCATCGATTACCGCACCAAAAACGGCCCATTTAAGTCGGCGGCTGATTTGGACAAGGTTCCTGGTATTGGCGAAGGTACGCTCAACAAGCTGGGCAAAGACGTAAGCTTCTCCGGCAAAACAACCGTCGCTGCGACACCTGCCAAGGCCGATACAAAGCCAGCGGCACCGGCCAAGAAAGAAGAGAAGGCCGCGCCAGCTGAAGCCAAAAAGGCTGACAAAAAGGAAGCAAAGGAAGTTAAAGAAGAGATGAAGGTGCCGGCTAAAGAAGAGAAAAAAGCCGACAAGCAGATGAAGGAAGAAAGGAAGGCCGAGAAGCCAGCCAAAGAAGAGAAGACGGCTGAAACAAAGGCTGCGCCTAAAGACGCTCCAAAGGCGGACGCTAAATCGGAGAAGAAGGAAAAGTCCGATAAGCCAGTGAAAGATGAAAAGAAGGCTGACGCGAAGAAGGACGACAAAAAAGCTGATACCAAGAAAGACGAAGCGCCAAAGAAGTAGGGCGCTCACGTAGAGAAAAAAGCCCCGCAGTTGCGGGGCTTTTTTATTGGCCCGAATGTACTTTCGCGGGAAAGATCGGCAGACTATCTCGATTTAAGTACGCGGAACGTAATCGGCCAAGATCCGACATTCCCGCTGAGGGTCCAATTGCATCTGTTTTCGCTAGTTATCCCTGACTCCAAAGCTGCCTGACTTAAATTGACCACTAGACAGAGCTACGCCTAAGGCGTATCGTTCGTCCATGTATACGGTCGTCGAAACTGTCCTGTTCCAGAAGCAGTGGCCGCTCTACTGGAGCGAAGACGAGCGGGGTGAGTTCGCGGCGTACGTCGCCGAGTATCCGGACGCCGGTGACGTAGTACCCGAATCTGGTGGCATCCGAAAAGTCCGCTGGCGGCGAAAGGGCACCGGAAAGTCTGGGGGTGTTCGCGTCATTTACTTTACGCGTGCAGCGGAGGAAGAGATCGTGCTTCTGACTCTGTACGCGAAGGCCAAGACCGACAACATCACAGGTGCAAAGTTAAAGGAGATTCGTCATGCCCTCGAAAACTAAACAGCTGACAGGAAAGCAACTTCTTGCCTATGAGGCAACGCGCGACCTCGCCGCTGATTTACTCGAGTCAGTGCGACAGATGAAAACAGGAAAAGTGCAGGTGGTTGTATCACCCGCAATAGAGGCACGCGAACGTACTGGCTTATCTCAATCGCAGTTCGCCACATTGCTGGGTGTGTCAGTGCGCACGCTTCAGGGATGGGAGCAAGGTCGCAAGCAGCCCAGTGGCGCGGCGCGTACCCTTTTGACGATAGCGCGAACTAATCCGAAAGCGTTGTTGGCAGTCGCCGGCAAGTAGGCATAATCGGCCAGAAGATTCTATGGTTTATGTCAACGCATTTTTGAACCGCGTTTGCTCGAATTCACGGTTGTGGGTATACATCGACCAAGCGATACGAGCCAGGCGTCGTGCGATCACAACGAGGGACGCCGTACTTGAGAACCCTTTCGCCCTGTAGTGCTCGTAGATCGGCTTCCAGGTCTTCGTCTTCTTCGCTGACATCGCAGCCAAGTACAGTAGCCGGCGTAGCTCCGATGGCCCTCGCTTGGACAATCGGCGCTTGCCGCGGTGGCGCCCCGATTCATCCGGCCGGGGATCGAGTCCGGTAAAGGCAACAAATGCGTCAGCACTCTTGAGCGGCAAGCGCTCTAAGGCGTTAACCAGTGACGGTGCGACCACCTTACCCACGCCATCGAGTGTGAGCATATGTTGGACATGCTCTTTGCGCTTTGGGTCTTTATCCGTCAGTTCTTTGACCCTGGCGTCGATGCGCGCAAGCACTTGGTCGAAGCGCTTACGCATGGACTTAAGGTCTGCACCAAAGCCATCGACCCCCGTGAGCGTTTGTCCGAGCGATTGGCGGAGTGAGCTCAGCTTGGCGCGGCGATTGAGTAGCTGACCGATCTCCCTTTGTTCGGGCGTAGGCGGCACCCAGACATGCAGCTTCTCGTGCTCGCGCGAGATCATGCGCGCTAGCATTTCGGCATCAACGCGGTCAGTCTTGCCGCGCAATCCAATCGCTTTAGCGTAGTTGCGGGCGTCTTTAGGGTTCAGTACGTAGACGACGAAGCCCAGCTTGTGCGCCAAGTTCGCCAAGAGCTCGTGATAAATCCCGGTGGACTCCAGGCCGAGACGGCTACCGGCTGGCAGGCCCTTCAGGAAGGCAGATAGTGCGGCGTGCTGGTTCTTGACGCCACGTACGGTGAAGCTGGCCTCAGCGCAGGCAAAGACCACTTCATCTTTGGCGACATCTGCGCCAATATGGCGGACAACGGATGACGTTTGCATGATGTAGCTCCTATGATTAATATCAAAGTTGCTGGGGTGGAACACACCTGCGTTAGCTTGCGGACAATTCGGCGGTCGTGGCCGCTAGATTCCTCATCGACGCTGGGTGGTGTGGGTGGGGGAATACTTTTGGAGTCTGTCTCTCGGTAAGGAGAGCAGATGCCGTCATTGGCCCCTCCACCCCGGCTTCTCTACTGTTACAGAAGAAAACCGTTAACACCAGTGCAACCATACAAGCAGTCATTTAACGACCGAGGTAAGAGCCGCGGCGCTCTTGCGGCGCCCAGTGACAGAAGGGAGCGATTTTGATTGGCGCGTTAGAACTCACTTTAGAAATTGTAAAGCGACATTTGCTGCACACCAGAGTCCAGCGACTGCAAAGGCCAGGCGCACAAATAGCATGCCGACAGCGCGCGCCTTAACGAAAACGTGAAGATGACTTGGATCGCAGAGCGTCGCAATTTTTACTGTGGCGAATAGGAAGAATGCGAGGCCAAGCATCGTAAAGCCCGCAGATGGTAAAGCCAACAACGCGAACCGAAGCGTTGAACTCTGTAGGCTTAGAGTAAATGACGAAGGCGACTGTGCAACAACTTGCATTGCCATTGAACCAAACTGCAAGCCAAGAAAAAGGCATATAGCAGACGTAACTGCGGCAAGGAACATGCGCTCCCAGCGCATGTCTGGTGTGTCAGGGAAAGGCGATTTCATTCGGAAGCAAGCTTACTGTTCGTTTTTTCGCGGGGGAAGAAACTGGAGGGGTTGAAGTCACATTGTTTTTCATCGAATTCACTGGATCAACGTATGAAATCAGGAGACTCTTCGGAAGGACAGCTTCTGGCCGATTTCCACATTGAGTTCCGTTCAATTCTCTGGCCCCTTTGATTATTTGTTGGACTTCGACAAGAGAGCAGCATTGATCCAATTGTCTAGCCATTCGCGGTTCAATGAACCAATTTTGAACTGGCCTGCACTCTTAGGATTCTCCGAAGCGGTTGCAATTGCCCTAATGATTCCAACTTCGTCTACAAGCAAAAAGCTAGGATAGGCCTGCACGCCGATTTGATCGATTAACGACTTTGCACTGACTAAGCTCTGCCACGCGAATTTATGTTTACGGTTGTATTTTTCGATTGCTGTCTGGTCATCAAAGGTAACGGCCAACATGCGCAAATCACTTCTTAGCCCAAGATATTCGTTGAGCATTGGCGTTTCCAAGATGCAAGGCAAGCACTCAGCGAAATAGAAGTTCATCAACGTTGGGCGGCCAAGCAAATCCTTGTTGCTCAGCGTTTTCCCTTGCGCGTCGAGAAGCTTGAATGAGGCCAAAGGTTTGCCGACCTGTAGCTGCATCTTGGCGCTGCGTGCTTGCTCTGCCTGCTTAGCACTTGCCAATTGCTCAGCAGTGGGTGGTAGCAGCAATTGGAACGTCCTGACATCCTCACCTTTTGGGCCAGTCGTCTTGATTTTGGCAAATTCCGCACCGCCGTCATACTTGCGAGAAAACTCCGCCAAGCTGATCTCAGTACTCTTTTCATCGAGAAACTTCACTACAACAGTTGGCTCCAAGTTGTGTTTGGCGCGGAATTTGGTCAACGCTTCGTCTGCCGCAAGAGCCGCAAACGACGAGGTCAATAAGGCAAAAAGCAACCCTAGGCACGAGATACTAAAGCGTGTTGGTCTCAAGCGTGCATCTCCTTGTAGTGGATCTTAGGCGGTGGAGTGAGATTGTTTTTCATTGGATTCGCATGAACAATATATGAAATCAGAAAGCTCTCCGGAACCGCCGCTAGTGGCCGAAAACTACAACCGCAATCTACCAGCAATCTAAATCGACCTAAACCGAAGCCCGCGTATTATTTCTGGGCAAGAACACTTCTCGCCGTCGAAACATGCCCGAAGCGCCGGCTGTACCATTCCGGCCGCTCGGCCATCCTTAGATTCACCGCTTGATCGCGCGCGGCCTCAAGACCGGCAAATAATTTTCTCACGAAGTCGATGAAGACTTTGACTCGCGGATTGCGCCGCTGACTTGCGCTGTAGAAGAGGTTGACCGGTGGCGAGTCCATCATCTCCCATTCAGATAGGACAGGTACTAATCGTCCACTCTTTAGATCCGCCTGAGCGAAGATGTCCGATACGCGCGCAATGCCTTCGCCAGCCAGGACCAAGTCAAGATTGACGTCGCGGTGGTTACTCGTAAGCCATCCGCGAACGACCACAGATTCCTCAACATCGTCGCGAAGGTAGCGCCAAACGTCGATCACCGTTCCTTCAGGGTTGCGGAAGGGAAAGCACGTATGCCGCGCCAAATCGCTGGGACGGGCGGGGACACCATGGGACGCCCAATAAGCTGGCGCAGCACAAGTCAATTGCCGCGTTTGCGCGACCACTTTGTGCACTAACCCAGGAAGGGTTGGCCACCCTAACAATACAAATAAATCGACTGCACTCGCGTCAAGTTCGCTGACGCGGTTGACCACACGTACATCAAGCTGAATATCCGGGTAGCTTAAGTGAAACTTGGGCAAGGCTGGCACGAGACATTGCTGCGCTACATGTGCCATGGCGCCGATCACCAAGGGGCCTTTGGGCCGCATAGCCGCATTGGTGATCGAGTCGTCTGCGGCGGTAATTTGGTCCAATGCTGGCAGGCACGCTTCAAGGTAAGTCGCGCCGTCAGCTGTTAAGCTCAACCCATTGGTGGCACGTTCGAAAAGTCGCGCGCCAAGGCTTTTTTCGAGTGTGTTGATGAGCTTGGAGATCGCGGGCACGCTGACTTCTAGCCGTCGGGCTGCACCTGAGAAGCTTTTTTCCTCGGCTGCAGCGACAAAATATTGGAGAGCACGTAGTTTGTCCATGGCGACCCCGAAAGTTGATGGAGGAATTCTGCGTTAACCAAAAGTTAAAGGCAAGTTTGCCTGCCGGGATATTCCGTCTTCGCGATTCTCTCGCTATTGTTGCGACACACAACAGGGAGCTACTTATGAAACACCGCACATTCTCGTTTTTGCTGGGCATCTGGCTTGCATTGACCACGCTGTTCGTCCAAGCCCAATATCCGAATAAACCCATTCGCATCATCGTGCCCTTTGCCGCAGGGGGCGCATCCGATACCGCCGCTCGCTCTCTAGGGCAGGCCTTATCAAAATCGATGGGGCAGCCAGTGCTGATCGAAAACCGGCCCGGCGCGAGCGGAAGTCTCGCCGCCCAAGCGGTACTGACTGCGCCTGGTGACG
This sequence comes from Usitatibacteraceae bacterium, assembly GCA_044346745.1. GTDB lineage: Bacteria > Pseudomonadota > Gammaproteobacteria > Burkholderiales > Usitatibacteraceae > UKL13-2. Next base: position 8,231 of record JBIIYQ010000118.1, read on the forward strand.
GCTACACACTTTTGTGGGCAAGCGCCTCAATGGTTGCAATTCCGCTGGTGCAGAAGGCTTCGCCCTTTCAGTCCTTGAATGAGCTCACGCCGATTTCGATGGTGGGAAAATTGGGCTACTGCATGTACGTGCCGTCAAGCCTGCCGGTGAAGACGGTCGGCGAGTTCATTTCGTATGCGCGCGCTAATCCCGGGAAGCTCAGTTACGCGACGGGCTCACTCGGTGAATACATCGTCACCGAGCAGTTCATGAAAGCCGTTGGGATCAGTCTTGTGCAGGTCCCTTATAAGGGCAGCGCGCAAGCTATGCCCGACCTGATCGCGGGACGTGTGCACCTGAATTTCGGGCCATTTGCCGGCGGCCTGCCGCATGTGAAGAGCGGCAAGCTCCGGATGTTGATGACATGAATTAAAGGGGCCAGGCTC